>WRKY01000021.1 GCA_009777895.1 Oscillospiraceae bacterium | reverse complement strand
AAGGAACTGGTAACTTCTCCCTTGGTGACGGTGACAGAAGTGGAGTTTGAGGGCTTGTAGCCCTTGGAATTGGTGTAGACAAGTTTTTGTTTCGCCGCCTTGTCGTATTGCTTTTGCGTGATATAGCCCTGTTCCAACATTGCTTTAAGGGCGACCATCTGCCGCCGTTTGACGTTTTCTGGGTTGCGCAGGGGGTCATAGGTGGTGGGGGCGTTGGTGATGACAGACAGCACTGCCGCCTCGGCGATGGTCAAATCCTTCATGGGTTTGCCGAAATACACCTCCGTTGCGGTGTAGAGACCGTAAGTGCCGTTGCCCATGTAGACGGTGTTGAGATAGGTTTCCAGTATCTCTTCCTTTGAGTAGAACCGCTCCATGTTAAGAGCAATCAAAATCTCGCGGATTTTACGGACGATAGTGACCTCTTTTTCACCGGTGAGGTTTTTAATCAGCTGCTGGGTGATCGTGGAACCGCCTTGGGACATTTTGTACTTTGTGGCGGAGCCGACTGTGCGAATCCAGTCCACACCGCTGTGGTCGAAATACCGCTTGTCCTCAAGAGCGACAAAGGCGTTTTTCACGTTGTCGGGTATATTGGCGTAAGGAACCCAAATACGGTTTTCTTCGCCGTGAAGACGGGCGATTTCCACAGGCTTTTTCCGATTAGCGTGATCCTGATAGGCGTAGATGATTGTGGTTCGCGCCTGTGCGAATTTGTACTCCTCAAGCTGCATAATCTGGCTGCCCAACACATATTGAGCAGAGCTGAAGAACACATACCCACCCACGAAAATCGCGGCGAACGCCGCCACTACCATGGACATGAGGATGAGTTTCAGAGCGGGGTGTCTTTTTTGCGTCCTGCGCCGACGGGTGTTGGCGGGTTTTACCGCGGCAGTTGCCGTGGTTTTCTTAACCGCCGCCGACTTTTTTGGGGCAGGCTTCTTTTTCCCCGCACCGCCGTCGTCAAAGTTATATTTCATGAATAAAGAGCCTCCGTTGGAAATTGGGCAAATTTTGCCCTGTACATTATACACTTTTTTTTTAAAAAAAGCAATTAAGAAAAGATTAAAATTTTAACCGCCTCTTAAGAGCCTGTCGATACGAGAGCAAAAAAACCATCTTTTGGTTATAGTTGCCTAACTTGAAAATCAACTCGTCTTTGCGGGGCATTTTCCATCTGACTTCGTCAAAAATGCTCGCAACACGAAAGTATTACTGCTTAAAGGCTAGAGTGCTGTCATCGTTTTTAGCCCGCTCACTTTCGAATAACCCCAAAGCGCACAACCCCAAGGTGTTCATTAAAACTAAAGCTAATCTCATTGGTGAGAATCGGGTCGCGGGAGGCAAGGGAGGCGGTGTCAAGCATCCTATAGATATCTCCGCCATTTGGGTTGGTTAGAGCATCCTTGGCGGTTTCCATCAACTCTCGGGTGGAAAAGCGCATCTCTATTTGATATTTACCGTTTTTCAGGCTTTCCCGCAGAGCGGAGGTGACTGCTTCACGTGTACCGCTGTCGTAATCCTCAAAAAACATACCAGTTTTTCTAAAAAAATTGGCTTGTGTGCTAACAGCTTTTAGCCAACTGTCAGAAATGTCGTGAGAAATTCCAATTTCTTCGTCGTTCAAGTTGAAATAGTCGTAACGAATCTCATCGTTTTCAACATCGTTCCATGTGGGGTCAAGGTGATACCACAGTCCGTCAATCAAAACGAGATTCCACATATGGGCTTCCGTACGTCCCGAGCGGTTGGTGGCGTTTCCGGTCAACAGAACGTTTTCAATCCCCAACTCCTCAAGGAGTAGCTTCATCCCACGGGCATATCCCTCACAGGAGGCACGCCCCAACACCAATGCGCCGTAAAAGGTTGCCTCGTGGGGCTTGCGGTCGCTGGCGTAAACCACCCGTTCCAACAGAGCATCGTGAAGAGCAAGCTGCCGCTTGAAATCACTGTCCGTCCTGTCCACTGCGGCGGCAAGCTCCTCAAGGACGTCGGTCGCCTGGCGCAAAAACTCCTCGTAATCCTCCCGCTCAAAGCGGTATTCAGGCTGAAAATAATATCGCCCGCCCTGTGTGACAATGGTATAATTCTCACCCATGTTGAATTGAACGGGATTGTCGTAGCTGTAAGCCCTGACCACTTGGGCAACGGCGTGCGCATCCATCTCTGGTATCTCAATGCGCTCGGGGAAATTTGGCATTTCCCGCTCAATATAGAGATAGGCGTGTTGTAGGCGGGGCTCAAGCCGCTCATAATAATGGCGGCTCTGGGGCTTTTGTGTATTTACAATAGGCTCGGGAGGCAAGTCCCAATCCTGCTCCGGTACCAGATTTCCCGGTAAAAATCGGATGATACGCTCCTCAAACCAGTCGTCAACATATTCCCAAACGCTGCAGGCGTTCAGGATCAACAACATCGCCAAAATTATGGGGACAATCTTCAGTTTCCGCATATTCCCATGCTCTTTCTATAGTCTAAAAATTCTTGGAGTATCACAACCGCCGCCGCCGCGTCAAGGACTTTTGCCCGCTTTTTGCCGTAGACTCCCGCCTGGGAGAGGTAATCCCCGCCCATCACCGTGGTGAGGCGCTCATCACGCAGGGTTACGGACTTTTCGCTGATTTTCAGAAGCTTTTCCCGGAAGCGTTCCACCTTTTCGCCGCTCTCGCTGACGGTGCCGTCCATGTTTCGGGGATAACCCAAAACGAATTCTTCCGCGCCGTGTTCTTTGGCGGAATTTACAACGATTCGGGCTATCTCCCCAAGGGATTTCCCCACGCAGTCCACCTGTCCCACAGGACTTGCGAGAATTTCCCCGCTGTCGCAGACCGCAAGCCCCGTCCTCGCGCTGCCAAAATCAATGCCCATGATTTTCACGTCACTTCTCCTTTTAATAGCTCTCCACTGCACCGGAAAGCTCCCGGATATTAGTACAACCTTGGGACTTTACCCAATTTTCCAGTCCCTCGATGATCTTCAGTGGGGCGTATGGGTCGGTGAAACACGCCGTGCCGATTTGGATTGCATCCGCTCCCGCCAAAATCAATTCAGCCGCATCCCGCCATGTCGTTACGCCGCCCATGCCTATTATTGGCAGTTTTACGGCGCGGCGAACCTCCCAGACCATACGCACTGCGACGGGCAAAATCGCCGGTCCGGAAAGTCCCCCCACGTTATTGCGCAAAATCGGACGACGGGTTTCCGCGTCAATTTTCATCCCCGTGATGGTGTTGATCAGGCTCAAGGCATCGGCGCCGGCAGCTTCAGCGGATCTGGCAATTTCAGAAATATTGCTGACATTGGGCGAAAGCTTGACGATTAACGGCACATTTGCGCTAACTTTTTTCGCCGCACCCACAATGCTTCCAACACTTCCGCAGGATGTACCGAACGCCACCCCTCCCTCCTTTACGTTGGGGCAGGAGATGTTCAGCTCAATCATGTGTACGCCGCTTGAGGACATTTTAGACACGTTTTCAACGTAGTCCTCCACCGCCGCCCCCGCCGCGTTGGCAATTATAACAGTATTTTGCTCCAACAACCAGGGTAGCTCGTGCTCAATGAAGCGGTCGACCCCGGGGTTTTGCAGTCCCACGCTGTTGAGCATACCCGACGGCGTTTCCGCAATGCGGGGCGGGGCATTGCCAGGACGGGGGTGCAGGGTCGTGCCCTTGCAGGCAATCCCTCCGAGCTTCTCTAGCGGAAAAAAGTCTGCGTAGTCCTTGCCAAAACCGTACGTTCCTGAAGCTGTGATGACAGGATTTTTGAAATTTATGCCGCAAATATTTACATTCAACATTCCCAAACAACCTCCCTTGCGTCAAAAACAGGACCGTCCTTACAGACCCGCAGGTATTCCTCACTGTCCTTGCGTCGGACTTTTGCGGCGCACACCAAACACGCACCCACACCGCAGCCCATCCGCTCCTCCAGTGACACAAAGCAGGGGGTATCGTAGCGGGCGGCAAGCTCTGCCACGGCTTTCAGCATTGGCGCGGGACCGCAAGACAATACGGCGCCATACTGACGCTCTCTCAGTAACGTTTCCATACTGGGCGTCACTAAGCCGTGTGTGCCGTGGCTACAATCCTCTGTGCAGACGATGAGTTTGCCGCATTTCGCGGAAAATTCATCCTCCAGTATCACCTGTTCAGCGTTGCGAAAACCCAAAACCACGTCGCTGTTCATATTCATTGCGCACTGCAAAACGGGTGGGACGCCGATACCGCCGCCCACCAACAGAACGCGCTTGTCAAAAACTGGAAAACCGTTTCCCAACGGACCGATAATGTCCAGTTTCTGCCCCGCTTTTTGCTCAGAGAGCCATTGTGTCCCCTCTCCTCGCACGGCGTAAACAAGGAGGATGTCGTCCCCGTCAACGCAGGCGATGGAGATTGGGCGGCGCAGTGTTTTCTCCCCGCACAGGATGTGGACAAACTGCCCCGCCTGTGCCTTTCTTGCAATCTGTGGGCACTTTACCCTAATCTTAAAAATATCGTTGGCAAGCTGTTCATAGTTAACAATGCTTGCAAAATTTTGGTAGACCATATTCACACCTGAACTCCGGTTACACCAATTTGGTGTTCGGCTTAATTTTCTTTATCAGCGCCACGATGCCCTTTGCCGCAAATACCGCTAGCACACCGTAAACAATGCCCGCAACGATGCCGCCCAGGACGTCCGTGGGGAAGTGGACATGGATATAAATCCGCGAAAAGCCGATGAGCAGGGCGATGACGGAGAATGGGATAGCGAGGCGCCAACGCAGTTTTTTGTCGCTGATGAACCATAGGGCGGTAGCGGGGGCGACGGAGCTGCTAGTGTGCCCCGATGGGAACGACAGGCTGTGGGGCATTTCTTTGATGATGTGGGGATAGAAAAATTCGCGTCCGTTGGTGATGAACTGGGGCCAGTCAAAATCAAATGGGCGCTCGCGGCTGATAATGGGCTTGATAATGAGGTCGTTGAGCAGACCCGAAAACGCCGCGCCGAGCAAAACGGCGATACCAAAGGGGCGCAGTTTCTTGAAAAAAAGCATCACGATGCCAAGGGCAATCCAAATCATGCCCCCGTCGCCAAGAGTGGTGATGAATTTGAAAACGCTGTCCAGAGCAGGATTTTCTCCCACGTGCCAGTTGTCCTGCAGCCAGGTCATTATGTTCCAGTCAAATTGCAAAATCCCATCCATAAATAAAATCCTTTCGGTATTCAGTTTACTATATTATACCTTTTTGGCGCAGATTTTGCAAGGGGATTTTGGGGAACAGGAGCGATATTATAGAGTGCCGGCAGGCTTCAACGTATAAATTATAGTCGATTAACTTGAAAATCGGCTCAGGATTTGCGAGAATATTTTTCGTCTGGCAAGGAAAAAAGCGCAGTAATACTTTCATATTGCGAGCATTTTTGACGAAGTCAGATGGGAAATGCACCGCAAAGATGAGTTGATTTTCAAGTTAGGAGACTATCTGTCCAACGCGGCTTGAACGTCCGCCCATAATACCCGCGAGTCTTCATCTTTTCCGTGATAAAGTCGGTTTTCCTCGCCCAAACGCCCAAAGTGTTTGCCCAACCCTCGCAGTAGAGCCAATAATACGACTTGTCATTCTTCTGCCACCAATTCACAAGGGGCTTGAAATTGCACCAGGTAACTGAGGGGACACCCACCACAATCAGGTAAAGTGGTCCCAAAATAGCGGACTGGATTGTGTGACCGTATTCGTGGATTTCCGTGTCGTGAAGCCACTGGTCATTGATACTGGGATTGACGAAAATGAACATTCCAAGGCTCACGCCGCCAAAGCCCTTTGCGGACACATAAGTAACTATCGCCTCGCCAAAACGCTTGTGTTCACAGCTTTTGCGCTTGATTAAAAACGCAATAAGCCCCGCCAGGTTTTGGGGCAAACCCCATGTAAATTGCCACAGTGTGAAAAGAAATCGTTTCATTTTTTTACTCCTAAACTAAATGTATTTGACCCGTGTTAGAGCAATAATTACTCCCCGAAATACCTAACTCCGCTAGCAAACAGCCCCATATCTTTCGCTCCGGGCACGTTTTTGCAGATGTTCTCGCCATAACGTTCGCTGTGCGCCATCTTTCCGAAAACACGCCCGTCCGGGGAGCAAATGCCCTCAATAGCACAGACAGATCCGTTGGGATTACAGGGCATTTCAGCCTTGGGGACACCGTCAGGACTGACGTATTGGGTAGCGATTTGCCCGTTGTGGGCAAGGCGTTGCAGTGTCGCCGTATCCGCCGCGAACCGCCCCTCGCCGTGGGAAACAGGCACACAGTGGACATCCCCCGCCTGGCAGCTCGAGAGCCAGGGACTTTTCACACTGGTAACGCGGGTATAAACCATCTGAGAAACGTGCCGCCCAATGTTGTTGAATGTGAGGGTCGGATCATCGGTTGCGGTTTTGCGGATTTCCCCATATGGCAGAAGCCCCGTTTTGATGAGTGCCTGAAAGCCGTTGCAGATACCAAGTATCAAGCCGTCGCGTTGACCTAGCAATTTGGCGATTGCCTCGGCGGCGACAGGGGAGCGCAAAAAGGCTGCAATGAATTTCCCCGAGCCCTCCGGCTCATCCCCTGCGGAAAATCCTCCCGGGAGCATGAGAATCTGAGATTGCTCCAGTTCTTTGGCGAACATCCTCGCACTCTCCTCCACCTGTTCAGGGCTGAGGTTGCGCAGTACCAAAATCCTCGGCACCGCCCCTGCTTTTTTGAATGCCCGCGCCGTGTCCACTTCACAATTCGTTCCAGGAAATACTGGTAACAATACCCGCGGTTTGGCGATGGATATGGCAGGTGAGAGTAGAGATTTTTTTGTGTATAGCGGTATTTCTATGGGCATTTCCGCCGACTTTGCCGTGGTAGGGAAAACGCCCTCCAACTTGGAAAACCACGCACGCCGCAAGGTTTCTCCGTCTATTGCCGCGCCGTCGATGGTGAACGTGTCGTCATCGGTGAGAAGGGCGATTTGGATAGGCGTGAAGTCCACGAATGCGCTTATGTCGTCAGTCACCACCACAAAGGCGCCGTATTGCGCCGCGAATAGGAGTTTTGGGTCGGTGGTTGTAAATTTTGCACCCAGGGAATTGCCGAAGCACTTTTGGCACACAGTAGCCGCCGCGCCGCCCTCTGTGACAACGGAAGCCGACGCACCGTTTTTTACCGCCCTGCTCACCGTATCAAAGAGCTTTGCGCAGCTTGGATAGTTGGGGAGCAAGGTGTTTTTATCCGCAGGCAGCGGGATAAAGTAGACGGCACTTCCCGCCTGTTTATTGGTATATGTAGCGGAACTTGCCTGTGATGCTTTCACAGTGCCTACAGCGAAAGATACCAGAGTTGGCGGCACGTCCATGTCCTCGAATGAGCCGCTCATGGAGTCCTTGCCGCCGATTGCGGGAGTGCTAAAGCCCATCTGCGCCGTCAAAGCCCCTAAGAGAGCGGCGGCGGGCAGTCCCCAACGCTTGGGGTCATCACACAGACGCGGGAAGTATTCCTGGAACGTCAGGCGGGCTTTCGCCGCATCGCCTCCCGCTGCCGCAAGCTTTGCCAGGGATTCCGTCACCGCGTACGCCGCCCCGTGGAAAGGACTCCACTGGGACAAATCCGCGCTGTATCCATACGACATCAATGTTGCATCGTCTGTTTCACCCTGTTCCAACGGGATTTTCGCACACATCACATCTTCAGGGGAGAGCTGATTTTCACCTCCAAAGGGCATCAGCACCGTACCGGCGCCTATGGAGGAATCAAACCGCTCAGCGAGTCCCTTTTGTGTGCAGACCTTCAGGCGTGAGAGATTCGTCACAAGAGCGTCGGCAAGCGAGAGATTTGTGAGTTCTGCGGGAACCTGCAGTCGGTAATCGTCCTTTGGCGGGACGGCGCAAAGTGTCACCTCGGCGCGTCCTGTCACGCCGCTAGTGTCCAAAAATTCGCGGGAAATGTCAACTATTGTGTCCCCTCGCCAGTGCATGACCAGGCGTGGATTTTCATCCACCCGCGCCACGGGAACGCACTCAAGGTTCTCTTGACCCGCAAGCTCGATGAACTTATCCGCGTCCTCTGGGCGAACTACAACTGCCATACGCTCTTGGGACTCCGAAATAGCAAGCTCTGTACCGCCCAATCCCTCATATTTTTTCAGCACCTTGTCTAGCTCAATTTGCAGTCCTGCCGCCAATTCGCCGATGGCGACACAAACGCCTCCCGCACCGAAGTCGTTACAGCGCTGTATCAATTTTGATGCGTCGGGGTTGCGGAAAAGCCGCTGTAATGCCCGCTCTGTGGGAGGATTACCCTTTTGTACTTCCGCGCCGCAGGTTTCGATGGACGCGCTGTCGTGTGCCTTACTGGAACCTGTGGCGCCGCCGCAGCCGTCACGCCCTGTGCGCCCCCCCAACATAAGGATGATGTCCCCCGCCTGGGGTATTCCGCGAATTACATTCTCCTTAGGGGAGGCGGCAATAACTGCACCGATTTCCATGCGCTTTGCAAGGTAGCCCTCGTGGTAGAGTTCCTTGACTTGTCCTGTGGCAAGCCCGATTTGGTTACCATATGAGCTGTAGCCCTGAGCCGCGCCGATAGTGATTTTCCGTTGCGGCAGTTTGCCCTCTAGGGTATCCTCAAAAGGTACAGTAGGGTCGCCTGAGCCGGTGACGCGCATCGCCTGATAAACATAGCTTCGCCCGGAAAGGGGGTCACGAATCGCGCCGCCCAAGCAGGTCGCCGCCCCGCCGAATGGTTCAATCTCCGTGGGGTGGTTGTGGGTTTCGTTTTTGAACTGTATCAGCCAATCCTGCTCTTGCCCGTCCACAGTTACCTTGGCATTTATAGAACACGCATTAATTTCTTCACTCTCGTCCAAATCCTTGCAAAGACCGCGCTTTTTCAGTACTTTCGCGGCAATAGTGGCGATGTCCATCAAGGTCACGTCTTTTTGCCGCTCACCATAGACCTCCTCACGCAGTGCCAAATACTGCAGCCACGCCTTTTCAAAAGCGGCGGTGAGTTTCCCCGCCTCAAAATCCACGCGGGCAAGGCGAGTGAAAAAAGTGGTGTGACGGCAGTGGTCGGACCAGTAGGTATCGATGACCTTAAGCTCCGTTTCGCTAGGATCACGGTTCTCACTTTTGAAATATTCGCGGCAAAACACCAAATCCGCTGCAGTCATTGCAAAGCCGTTTTTAGCGTGGTACAGGGTAATTTCCTCGTCAGACCAGGTAATAAAGTCTGTGATCCGGGGGACAGTTTCAGGCTCTGGTGAGAGAATATCAAGGCTTTCGGGGAGTTCAAAGCCCGCCTCGCGGGACTCCACAGGGTTGATGAGATAGTTCTTGACTTGCTCGAGCTCCCCCGCCGTCAGCTCGCCGCCCATTGCGTAAATCCGTGCCGTGCGTACTAGAGGGCGCTCGCCGCCGGTTTCCAGGGCAATACACTGCGCCGCACTGTCAGCCCTTTGGTCAAACTGCCCTGGGAGATATTCCGCCGCGAAAACAAAACCCTCAAGGTCGGGCAGCTCATTGTAGGTCTTGTCCACATTGGGTTCACTGAAAATTGTGGTCACGGCGTTGCTGAACTGCTTGGGGCTCAAGCCTTGAACGTCATAGCGGTGGAAAATCCGAACGCTGTCAATATCCAGTCCCAACGTCCCCCGCAAATCGGATTCCAACGCCTTTGCCTCAACGTTGAAGCCCCTTTTTTTCTCTGAGTATATGCGCAAAACTGACATATGTTGCTCCCTGTTTTGGTTGTCCTTGGTTTTGTATATTATAACACAAAATAGAGAAATTGTCACTCCTAAGGACTTGGTTCTCACGCCGTTCTATTTTTTGTGACAAAAGTAGATATTTGTAAATTTTGTCAGGGAAATGTTGGATTTCAAACATGAATTGAGAAGACACCTATCTACATAAAAGCAAAAAAAATTTGAAAAAGCGCTCCCTAGGGTATTGACATCTCCAAAAAATTATGATATACTTTGTTCGCAAATTGTTCACAATTGAGCAACAAACAAACAAAAGGAGAAACATTATGTCTACAATCATCGAATTCTTCACCACGCTCTTCACAAACTTCCAAGAATGGCTAGAGCTAATTTGGCGGATTTTTAACCCACAGGATGTCATTGACCCAATGCCTTTCCACAAGCCCGTCATCTACCTCTATCCCGAAAAGGAAACCGAGGTGGACGTGAAGCTGAAGCTCGACGGCAAGCTGACGGTTACTTATCCCGACTACGCCGAGGGTTGGAGCGTCCGAGCCTGCCCCGACGGCACACTGGTGAACAACGCCGACGGCAAGGAGTACAGCTACCTGTTTTGGGAGGGAATCCCCAATAAACCGGACTGGGATTTCAGCGAGGGCTACTGCGTTGCCGGTAAGGACAGCGCGGTGTTCCTCCAGGAAAAGCTTGCCGGTTTGGGCTTGACTCCCCGTGAGTACAACGAGTTCATTGTGTTCTGGTTGCCAAAAATGCAAGAAAACCTTTACAATTTGGTCACATTCCAGTGGGAAAACTACGAAAACTTCGCTCCGTTGGAGATTTCCCCCGTACCAGACTCGGTTTTGCGCGTGTTTATGGTCTACAAACCCCTGAAAAAGCCTGTGGAGATCGCGCCGCCTGCGCCGTGTCCTGCCTTTGAACGCAAAGGCTTTACCGTTGTTGAGTGGGGCGGTTCTGAGGCTTGAACTAAGATGTGAGGATATGGGGTGCTGCCTGGTTAGGCTGTGCTCCTACCTTATAGAGAAAGGAGGGTACTGAACATGGATAGTTTATCAGAAGCATGGGATTTTTTCCTTAACCTTTTTGGGTTACCTTACATCATATTTAGAGATATAGTTAGCGGACCCCTTTATTACTGGTTTGGCATAAGTTGGTAGATAAAAATACACATTGGTTTGCCGACTTTGCTCGGCAAATCGGTGTCGTTTCACCAACCCAAATAGTGTCAAATTTTGTAAAATGCAATGAAAGGAGTAATTGACATGGACCTTGCTTTTACTTGGGAAAGTATCCGCGGCATCTTTGAAATAGTCTGGCAGATTATTTCATCACCGTTCGTTTACCTACTCGATTCATTAGGGCTTTAAACCCCTAAAGCTTCACTGGTACTGGTTTGCCGGCACTGTTCGGCAAATCGGTGTCGTTTTACCAACCCAAATGGTGTCAAGTTTTGTAAATTGCGATGAAAGGAAGGCTTTCATAATGGATATTGTAATGGAATATTTGCACGCTTTTGGTGATTTTTTCAATGGATGGTTTCAGATAATATTGTCTATTTTCGGCATATACCTGGATATACCCTGATATCAGCTATAAGCGCAGCTGTTCCGCCTGTGTGTTCACTTTCGCGCCAACGGCGGGTAGGTTCTTTGTTTTGTACCTGTGTTGGTCGGCAAGAGTGCCGTCGGCATAGGGCAGAACAGACTTGAGCCGCAAGCCTGTACGCAGGGTCATCGCGCCGATTCCCTGAGTGTTTTTCGTCGTCTTAGCGGGGATGGAGGCGGCGGGGATAATCAAGCCGCGCCCCGCCGTGGACTGGGCGAAAAACAGCACATCACCCCTTTCATTGTCCAGTTGATATGCGGCGACTACCGGAGATTTGTCGCTGACTGCATTGAGGAGCTTCTTGCGGTTTTGCTTGGTTTGATAGCCCGCAAGCTCCACCTTTGCCGCCTTACCGTTCTCGAAAAAGAACAGCAGTTGTCCGCTGTAATCGCGGGTGACGGCGAGGAAAATAGGACGTTCGTCTGGCTCCATCTCCAACTTTGTGGGGACAAAATCCCCCAAAACACTGGCTTTGCTGTCGTCAAAATCCGCCGCGCGGGACTTGTAACACTGACATTTATTGGTGAAAAACAACAGCTGTGCAGCGTTGTTACTCTCAATTTGCAGAACAATCTCATCGTTCTCCTTGAGCTTCTGCTCACCGGACATTCTCAGGGACTGGGGCGTGATTTTCTTGAAATACCCATCACGCGTAAAGAAAATATGCACGGGATATTCCGGCACAGACTCCTCCGGTTCGCTGTCCTCAATCTCGTCGGCAAAGAGCAGTTGAGTGCGGCGCGGTTGGGCATATTTGGCAATAACCTCCTCAAGCTCGCTGCGGATTATCCCGCGCACCCGCCGCGAATTTTGGAGGATATCCTCCTTGTCGGCGATGTCTTTTGTCAGCTTGTCGATGTCCTTTGTCTGCTTCAGGATATATTCGCGATTTAAGTGGCGCAGGCGAATTTCCGCAACAAAATCCGCCTGGAGCTTGTCAATGCCAAAGCCAATCATCAGGTTGGGAACTACCTCCGCCTCCTCGTCCGTCTTGCGGATGATGTCGATTGCCTTATCGATGTCCAAAAGGATTTTTGCAAGTCCCTGCAAGAGGTGCAGTCTATCCCGCGCCTTGGTCAGTTCAAAACCCACCCGTCTGCGGATGCAGTTTTCCCGAAACGCCAACCACTCCATGAGCAGCTCACGAATCCCCAATACACGGGGATGTCCCTTGACGAGGACGTTGAAGTTACAGGAAAAACTGTCTTCCAGTGTGGTGAGCTTGAAAATTTTGCGCATCAGGGCTTCCGCATCAGTGCCGCGCTTGAGGTCGATGGTGATTTTCAGCCCCTTGCGGTCCGTTTCGTCACGCACGTCGGCGACTTCCCGCAATATCCCCGCTTTGGCGCGGTCAACAATCCGCTCGATAATCGCTTCAGCAGTGGTGGTGGGGGGGATTTGCGTGATGTCTATGCAGTTGTTGGATTTGTCGTAGGCGTATTTTCCGCGAATGCGTACACTGCCCCGCCCCGTGGTGTAAATCTGCTCTAGCTGCTCGCGATTATAAAGCAGAAAACCGCCGCCGATGAAGTCGGGGGCTTTCAGGGTATCGGCAATATCGTGATTTTCGTCCCCCATGAGGGCGATTGTGGTCTTGCATACCTCCTCTAGATTGAAAGAGCACACGGAGCTTGCCATACCCACGGCGATACCTGTGTTGGCGTTGACAAGAACGCTAGGGAAAGTGACAGGCAGGAGGGTAGGTTCTTTCATGGTTGCGTCATAGTTGTCTGCAAAGTCCACGGCATTTTTGTCCAGGTCGCGGAAAAGCTCGGCGCAGATGCCCTCCAGTTTCGCCTCGGTGTAGCGGCTCGCCGCCCACATCATGTCGCGGGAATAGCTCTTGCCGAAATTGCCCTTGCTGTCCACAAAAGGGTGCAGGAGGGTTTCGTAACCCCGAGAGAGCCGCACCATGGTTTCGTATATCGCCGCGTCGCCGTGGGGGTTCAGTTGCATAGTGCGCCCCACAATGTTGGCGGACTTGCTGCGTCCTCCCGTGAGCAGACCCATTTGGTACATGGTGTAGAGAATTTTTCGGTGGGAGGGTTTGAAGCCGTCAATTTCCGGGATTGCCCGGGAGAGAATGACGCTCATGGCGTATGGCATATAGTTTTCCACGAGGGTTTCGGGGATTGCTTGGCGCAGCACAACGCCTGAACCGACGATGAGGGTATTTGGGTCAAGGGTCTCTGCAGGCTTTGCTGTTCGTTTTTTTGGCATAATTACTCCGTTTTTACAGGGGATTGGTGATGCCTATAAATTATACAGGAAATGGGCTGTAAACGCAAGGGGGGAGAGTAACTTCGATTGTGGACAAAAATGGAGTTTATAGAAACTCAAAAAATGAGCATCCCAGATCACGAAAACGATGCAGATGCTTGTTCTCGTTACTCGGAGATAGATTGCAGTTTCTAGCATCATTGTAGAACGTGCTTCAACATTTCTTACGTTCCATCCATCAAGCCTGTGGTTTGTTTCTGTTTTCATCATGATAAATCGCTCCTATCAATTTTTTTGATAGACGATTTATCGTCATTACGTTTTTCTCGTTCTTATCGCATTTTTCTTGGTATGGATGTCCTCATGAAAAATTTCAGCATTTCTATTTGCAATTCTTTTGGCAATGCCTTTTTTCTCCATCTTACTCACCCCATCAGTCTTAATATCGTTTACACTCATATTAAGGCTGTTGGGATAAATGTGCGAAAAATATACGAAAATCGCATAACTTCGGCGTTTCCACCGCTGTTATGCGATACTGGTTTTTAGGATGCAGAGTTCTCACCTCTAAATATGCTTCTCACTGCTTACCATTCCTCCTAGAGCACGTAAATCCTGACATTCCTCGCGCCCCAACGGATACAGTCGGCGTAGCTAGGCATGAACAAATCCACCATGCAGCTGTTTTTCTTAACAAAACCGCCCGTGTCCGCGGCGATAGCGTAGCCATAGACATACTTGCCGTCCTCGGAAACGATATACAACGCGGTGCCGTAGGGGAATTGCTTGGGGTCGACGGCGATGTGACCTGGCTTTGTGGGACGTCCCGAAGCGGTGCGTTTGCCCAATGAATAGCTCTTAGCAAGCCCCGTAACCACAGATTTATAGTTTTTTGGTACGCCGTTCTGGTCGAGTTCAAAACTCTTGGGCGGCGTGACGACGCTGACAGGCTTCAGCCCCGTTTTCAGGACGATGGGTTTATAAGCCGATGAGAGCGCGCCTTTCAGTGTCACCTGCTGTACAGGCTCTTTGAGCACCTTTGTGCTGACTTTTTCACTAGAAACTAACTTGCCGTCGAGGTATTTGTCCTTATACGTGACCTCGCTGAGCCCCTCTTTGCCTTTGGCAGAAACCTTGGTTTCGCCGAGGTACAGGTCATTTGTGTTCCGGGTGGTCTTTGTGAAAGGTATCTCTACTTCTTCAGTGCGGGTTTTGTAGCTGACACGCCCCACTGTTATTTCCGTGTCTTTAGTGAGTTTTTTGTCAAGTTTGGGAGAGATCTCGTCGTTTTCCTTGTACTTTACCCCCGCCTGCTTCAGCGCGCCCTTGACTGTACCCTCAGTGAGGAGCAGTTCCTTCTCCTTGCCGTCCGCCTTGACGACAACGTTGAAAGCGCGTGTGATGGTGATGACCATGCCGTCCTCTAGCTCGGCGTCCAAGGGGTGACTGAGTTTATCCTCGCTGCGCAGTTGGAAGTCTCCTTGAGTGATTGCCCGCTCCACTGTGCCGCCGATCACGGCGACGTTTTCATGTTTACCGTCCATGATGGTGATGGTTTTTGCGCGGTAAACTTTGATGGTGCTGTCGGCGTCGGGGTCAAAGCCGCTGTCGTCAATGAAGTCACCTGGATAGAAAGTAATCGGCAGTTGGGAGAGAATGTTCTCCGTGTTTTTTGCTCGTGTGGTGAGCTGTGTGGTTTGCCCGTCCGCATGAACTGTGACGGTGATAGTGTCCGACGCGGCAGCGATAAGGGCTGTTGTACTCAGTAAAATCGCCAGTGTGACCATCAGCGCGATAAAAACACGCTTTCGTCTACTGTGACTTTCCATTATTCTGATCCTTCTTTCTTTGTTGTTGAACATAGGTAATTCTTCCCATGTTTCTGGACACATTTTTTTAGTCCTGTGTTATTATATTGTCCAAAACTTCTTTTGTCAAGTAGAAAATGTCAGTAGATTTTGGTTAATTTGCACAAATACCCTGTGGCGAATCAGGGAGAAAAAGGGAGTTAGTGGCAATAGACAAAACTATATTCCCGTTTTTTACCATATTTTTTGTCAAAAAGGTAGAAAATAAGGTTACAAAAGTGTTACATCTGCCCCTGTGTTATTTTTTTAGGGATTGTTCACAAATTTTTAACACACTCGCGCCAAAAAAGTGCTATATTTACTATTAAGATATTGAAAGAATCTTTTTTCTTGGAGGAGAAGAGATGAAACTCACATGGCTAGGCTGCGCAGCCTATAAAATTGACATGGAGGACGGCAATGTCCTCTGGACAGACCCGTTTTTTTCCATGACCAAGCGTTGCGAATACCATACCGACGAGGACTCTTTCGCCGATGCGCAGGAGATTTTAATCTCCCACGGACACTTTGACCACCTGATTAGCGTGCCTGAATACAACTCTCAGCGTGAAATTCGTGTCCATTGCACCGAGACACCTCACGACACACTCCTGCGCCACGGCGTGCCGGAGGAGCGTCTGCACTGCTGTGAGGTGGGTGATAGCTTCTGCATAGGTAAGACGTGTGTGAGCCTGCACCAGGGGCGGCACAACGTGCTTGACCTAAAAATCGCACTCCAGGCGGCGGCGAGGGCGATTTTGTCGCCTTTTGAGTTCTTCAAGTTGGTGGCGGCACACAAGAAATTCCCCGAAAATGGTGAAACTGTAGTGTTCAACATCGAACACGATGGTAGGCGCTTGCTGTCATTGGGATCCCCCGGCATCCCTGACGATGACGTCGACGCCGCCCTGCTTTACGCTGATCTGCTGATTTTGCCCTACAACGGTACTAGCAATCCCGCAGAAATGGCTCTTCGCATTGTGGAGTATTACCAACCCCAGGCGGTGGTTTTAAGCCACCACGACAACGCGTTTCCGCCCTTGACGGGGGCTGTGGACACACAGGCGTTTGTCCGCGCTATGGCGGTGAAATATCCCGAAATTCCTGTAACCGTACCTAACTTCGCCCAAGAGATGTCCTTGGAACACTTGACATCCTTTGAGCAAGCCGCGCGGCGGCAGACTTTGGTTCGGAGCGCTTAAGTGAGGATTCAGGAATTAGGAGTGAGGAAACAGGATTCAGGTAATGCTATAGTTGCCTAACTTCAAAATCAACTATAAATCGCCAAATGTTGCCGCACTCCTTTACATTTCCCTCATCTTATGCTATAATCTCCCCGCATAAAACAGAAAGTCTGCCGAAAGAAACCACAATGAAGCTCATCTTCCGCCTGCTGAAAATCGCTCGTCCCTGGGCAAAATATCTGATCATCTCCACCGCTGCGGTTCTCGTGGTGTCGGGGACAAGTTTGCTTGTACCGCATTTCATCAGGCAGGTCATCGCCCTGATGGAAACCACCGCGCTCAGCGACGCAATGGGTGAAATCTCTCCCATTGCCCTGTTGCTTTTGGGGACGTACATCCTACAAACCGCCGCGCGATTTTTCGCGGGTTACTACGGTCACGTGGGCAGTTGGAGGCTCGTCGCCCATATGCGTTCGCGGCTCTATGACCATTTGCAAAGCCTATCCATGAGCTACTACCACGACAAACAAACGGGGCAGCTCATGGCAAGGGTCACCGCCGACACCGCCACATTCGAAACCCTCATCGCCCACTCAATTCCCGACATTATCATCGCCTTCATCACTCTCATCGGCGTGCTGACAATCCTCCTGTTCATCAATCCCACCTTGACGCTTTTGGTGTGTATTCCCATCCCGTTCATCGCCGCAATGAGTACCCTATTGCGAAAAATGCGCAAGAATTTTCGCCGTGGACAAAAGACCTTCGCCGAAGTCAACGCGATTTTGCAGGACAATTTTTCGGGTATCAAGGAGATTCAGGTTTTCAACAAGCAAAGTTACGAGAGTTCCCGTGTGCGTGAAAAAACTCAGGAGAATGCCGCTACCCTAATCAAGGCGCTGTTTTACTCCGCGGTACTGAATCCTGGCGTCGCATTGGTGACCTCCTTGGGAACGGTAATCGTCCTGTTTACCGGACCGCTAATTGCGCAAAAAACAGGGCTTGCAATCGCCGACGTTGTGGCATTTTTGCTCTACCTCAATCTGTTTTATGCACCCGTGTCCACCTTGGCGCGTACCGCCGAGGACGTTCAGCAGTCCCTTGCGGGGGCGGAACGGGTTTTTGAGGTTCTGGACACCCCGTCGGATATCACCGATGCGCCTAACGCTCAAAAGGCGGAGCATCTCACAGGGCAGGTTTCCTTTGAAAACGTGAGTTTTGCCTATCAGGAGGGCATTACTGTACTGGAAGACATCTCTTTCGAGGTCAAGGCGGGGCAGATGGTGGCTCTAATCGGACCTACAGGAGTGGGAAAAAGCACCATTTCTTCACTGATTGCGCGGTTTTATGACCCGACAGCGGGAAAAATCACTATGGACGGCATGGACATCAAGACCATGACGTTGGAAAGTTTGCGCAATCAACTTAGTTTGGTGTTGCAGGACGTGTTCCTTTTTAACGGTACAATTGCCGAGAATATCGCCTATGGTTGCGACAGCGCAACGCCACAGGAGATCGCCGCGGCGGCACGAACGGCGTGTATTGCCGACTATATCGAGAATTTGCCTGAGGGCTATGACACAGTCATTGGCGAGCGGGGCGTGCGGCTTAGCGGGGGACAGAAACAACGCATTTCCATCGCCCGCTCCGTTTTGCGCGGCTCACCTATCCTTATACTGGACGAGGCAACAAGCTCCGTCGACACGGAAACCGAACGCGAAATCCAAAGCGCAATCGCCAAAATCGCGGGGACGCGCACTCTCTTGGTTATCGCCCACCGCCTTTCTACAATCAAAAAAGCCGACCTGATTATCGCGATCCAGGACGGCAAAATCGCTGAGCAAGGCACCCACAGCGAGCTTATAGCGCGCGGCGGGGTTTACGCGGGCATGGTGCACAGGGTGTGAGGGGGTTAGCTTGAGTGGATGATTGAAAATAATGATGCAGATGTTTGTTTTCGTTGTTGGGGACAATGGTAGTTACTAGCTTTTTCTTGCCGAGCAGCCAACCTAAAACCCGTTCCCGCACGTTCGCCCTGCGGCAATACGCGATGCCGTTGCCCGAGGGCTTTTTGCGGATGCTGATTTGCAAATTGTGTTCTGCTTCCATATTTATATGAGCGTTCTGCAATTGAAAATATCAGTTACAGAAACTCGCCGGTACGCCATAACAATTGTTGAGTCAATTGTCGTCTGCAAAAGGGATTGTGGTGAGTAGCAGGATATTCAAACCTGGATATTAACAGGGTTCCAATCCTGTATACAATTTGAGATATTGCCTCATAAAACCCGAAAACTTCCGTAAATCGGAAGCTTTCGGAAGCTTGATTTTGTATCAAACCTGCAAACGAATGTTTGGTGCGGCTGACAAGACTTGAACTTGCACTTCCTTGCGAAAACCAGCCCCTCAAGCTGGCGTGTCTGCCGATTCCACCACAGCCGCATATTTATTTTTTAAGACCGCTAAACTGTACTCAATTCTTTAAAATTTCTTTGTCCATTCTACTATTGTGCTAATGCAAAAACATGAGCGTACGCCAATCCCGCCACAACCTCATTAATGACAGCAAAGCTCGCTACAATGGTTATTATATCAAAAAAACATCATTTTGTCAAGTGTTTTTGCATTCAAGGCTCTTTTCTTCTTAGGGTGAAAAAGATATAATTGACAGTGAGGTGAGATGAGAGATGAGTCAGTTTGCAAATTTTGAGGAAATGTTCGCTCAAAGCATCGGTCTTCAAGATC
>WRKY01000020.1 GCA_009777895.1 Oscillospiraceae bacterium | reverse complement strand
GTTTTACCTCAAAATATCCGGCGTTTTTTAATTTTCAGACAAGCCCTAGCAACAGCCTGAGAGGAGTGAATTGATGGATTCGGTAAAAAATTACACGGAGAGTGAGAGGATTGTCCTGTTGGAGGACGTATCCTTGAAAAAATACACCAGTTTCAAATTGGGCGGGACAGCAGATTTTATGGTTTTTCCTCAGCAAGAGGAACAGGTTGCGGAGATTTTGCGCCTGTGCCGCAGTGAGAAAATCCCGTTTTTTATCATCGGAAACGGCAGTAATTTACTCGCGCCGGATGAGGGTTTTCCCGGAGTGATTATCTCCACCGAAAAACTGGATACTCTGCGCCTTGAATGCGGCAACAAAATATATTGCGGCGCCGGAGTCAAGCTGAAAACCCTGTGCCAGTTCGCTCTGGAGCATTCCCTGACAGGTTTGGAGTTCGCCTACGGCATCCCCGGTACAGCGGGCGGAGCCGCTTTCATGAATGCGGGAGCATACGGCGGCGAGATGAAAGACGTGTTGGCAGAGTGCAAATATATAGGCGAAAAGGGAAATATTACCTTTTCGCGGGGTGATGAGCTGAAGCTTGGCTATAGACACAGCGTTTTTGCGGAAAACAGCGGGATAATATTAGAGCTGTGTCTTGAACTACAGCGGGGAAATCACTTGGAAATTCATGAAAAAATGCAGGACTTCATGGGGCGCAGACGGGATAAACAGCCCCTTGAATATCCAAGCGCGGGGAGCGTTTTTAAACGTCCTGCCGGGGATTTCGCGGGGCGGTTGATTGAACAGTGCGGGCTAAAGGGCTACCAAATCGGCGGGGCGCAAGTGAGCGAAAAACACAGCGGCTTCATAATCAATCGCGGCGGCGCCACTTGCGCCGATGTCCTCGCTCTGGTGGAACACGTTAGAAAAACAGTTCACAGGGAAACGGGAGTTTTGCTAGAGAGTGAGATAAGGACTTTACAAATACCCCAAAAAAGTGTATAATGGGCTTGTTGAAAAATAATCTTAAAAAAATGCAGGAGAGTACTATGAAAAAATGGATTTACAAAGCAGTTATTACAGCCCTGGCACTGGCGGTGTTCGTCAGTCTTGCGCTACTTCCCATTTTGCGCTTGGACGTGAAAATTGGACTTTTGGGGGTTGACTACAGCGCCAACGTGAACGGACCGTGGATTTACAGGCTCGTTGTCAAGGGTGAAACCGGAGAGGAACGCTTGGACACCTACATCGGCGACAGACTCGGTAGCATCAACATATGGGATAATCTGGAAAATATCAGGGGCAAAGTCACAATGTTTTTGGTGTTGACCGGGCTGTGTTTGCTCATTGCGGGGGCAATAATCGCCCTTGTTTTCCTGCTTGACAAAAAGAAAGGGCGGTACTGGATTATGGGCGTGGCAGGCGCGGGCTTTTTCACTGCGCTGTTCGCATTTGCCACCCTGTCGTCCATTACGAGAGATTTCGTCAGCGAAAAAGTGTCTTTCGGCAAGGTGCTTTTTGGCGGACTTGGAGCATTGGCGGACGGACTTTTTGATCTTGATACCTTGGCGGCAGGTTTGGCGGTGCCGAGCTTTATGGTCGCATTTGTAGCGGTGATACTCGCCCTGTTCATATTTATGACAGTGGAAAACGCGCAAGAAAAAGCGGAGCAAAAACATCTTGCTGAAAAGCGGCGCGCGGCTTTGCAGAAGAAATTGCGCAAATGATTAAGGCTATCTCAACTTTCAACTAAACAGTAACCGCCAAAGCTCTTCCCCTCGCCGCTCAAGGGCGAAAAGCTCCTGTGATATCTTGTCCAGTTTACGAACTTGCGCCGCCTTGTGGATTATCGGCAAAGCGGCGGTTTTTCGCGCTATGCGCAGGATTTCGCGTCCTTTTTCGCTCTGTGCCAAAACGTGTAGATATGGCGGAGTTTTGGGACAGTCCTCCTTGCGGATGCCTAAATAGGCACACAGCGCGGTGCGTTTCAGACTCGCTAGCGTGAAACGTTTTGTTTTTGCCGCGCTGAAAAACTCATCCAAGCTCAGCGCTTGCCGCGCCCCGCGGTACAGACGGTTCTCAAGCCCCTCCCGCACCTCGGGCAGCTGCGCCAATTCCTCCTTTCTCATGGCGCAAAGACGGGCAAAAATCAGCTTCTCGCCGCAAATTATAGATATTTTTGTCAGTATATTAGTAGCTTTTACTGGCAAATATTGTGTGATGTCATCACCATTTCGCAGCATGGAACGCAGAACCTCAGCACGGTAACCGACACCGCCCTCATAGCGATGAACGGTCAGGGGAGTTATTTTGCTGTTGTATTTTGCCAATGCCGCCAGATATTCAAGCCCCAAGGTGTTGTTTGCCCCCGTCAGTAAGCCCACAAACTGGGGGAATTCGCGGCTAAGGGCGAAATCTGCAGCGGCGGCATAGCTTAAGCCCAGTCCCATCTGCTCGTTAATCGTTCCTTGCGTTTGCGGTCTGATTAAGCAATCGCGTGCATTTTTTAGTGATGTAATATTTCCCGACTCACTGCCGAATGAGAGGAAATCCACGCAGCCCAGAGCGTCCATGAGATAGACTGCGCCGTCGGCAAAACGCCGTGCGGGTGCGAGAACCCAGGGTAGCGGCAACTCGAAAACCACATCCGCGCCCATGGCGACTGCCGCCCTTGCCCGCGTCCATTTGTCCGCCACCGCCGCCTCTCCGCGCTGAACGAAATCTCCGCTCATAATGCAGACCACAAGCCCTTCCCCGCGTTTCGCCTGGTCAAGATGGTGTTCGTGCCCCTTGTGAAAGGGGTTGTATTCGGCGATGATTCCTGTGATCACTTGGTTTTCCTCCCCGCTTATCAAGGTAAATTATACTACATATTTATAAAAAAATCCACTCAATTTGCAAAAAAATACCAACTATGCTATAATAATCCCACTACTTTTTGCAATCCCCTCGAACGGAGAGGTTATGCTCCCAGTTTTCATTACCGCAATCGACAGCCTTGAACAGCGTCAGCTGATTGAGGAGCTTTATCTTACCTACAAGGATATGCTCATGGGGATTGCTTACAAAATTTTGGGAGACAGAAATACCGCCGAGGATGCGCTTCAGCAGGCGTTTTTGCGTGTGATTGCCCACGCAAGGGAGTTTGAAACGTCCGAATGTCACAAAACACGCCGTCTGCTCGTTATAATGATTAGGAGCGCGGCAATCGATATCTACCGTCAGCGTAAAAACTCCCGCGAGGTCTATCTTGACGACGTGATTGAGGTGTTGGACGAGGACGACCAGTATGAGGAAAAGCTCTTGGATAGCGTCGAAATCGGCGAATTGATGGAGGCGCTGCGGGAATTGTCCATTGGTGAGCGGGACATTTTGACTTTAGCTTATGTGGACGATCTGCCCGCCAACACCATTGCCAAACTGCTAGGAATCAGCGGTGCCGCAGTGCGAAAACGACTACAGCGGGCAAAGGAAAGTTTGCGAGTGAGCCTGAAAGAAAGGGGGGTTACCGTTGAGCCGAGATAAATTGAAAGACGCGCTAGGGCAAGTCTTTGACGAGGAATTTGCCAAATTGGAGCGAGGTTCCGGCGTACCTACAACCCCTAGCTTTGACCAACGCATTTTGAAGCTAATGCGCAACGGCGGCAAGCGTGTGATTTCTGTCAGGACGCGGCGGATGATTTTCGCTCTGGCGGCGGCGGTGGGAATTATTTTTGCCACACTGTTCAGCGTTTCCGCAACCCGCGAGGGCATTGTGAGCTTTGTCGTCCAGACCTATGAGCGTGTTGAGGAGGTTGTGGTAAAACGCACTCCCAAAAAATTACAGGGCAAATCCACGACGACTACCACTGCCCAAAAGCCCACTGAAAAACCCGGCACTTCCAGTGTACAGCAGGAAAATACCACCAATGCTACAGATAAAATCGCCAATAACGCCGCTATCAAGGGCAATGTGACCGTTTTGAACTTGGATGAGGATTTCTCAGGGCTTGTCGTCTATCTTTTCGCCGCCGACGACATTGACGATCCACTCCAACAGACGACGACGGACGAAAACGGTCGTTACAGATTCACAAAACTTGCGGCGGGGCGGTATATCGTTGCCTTCGAGTTCGACGAGATTGCCCTTGCTCTTGACGTTGAAAATGCACAAAACAGCTTTGTTATGACGGAATTTGACGGTGTCGCCCGCAGTGAGGAGCTTGAGCTTGAGGCGGGAATTACCTTGGACGGCGTTAGTGCTGTGATGCTGCTGTTGGAGGATGTACCGCCACACGACGACGAGGACACCACCGAACTCACGACGGAGGATGTGACTGGAGAGGTGACGCAGACGAGTACGGATAATGTTGTGGGCGAGCTTGAGATAAACGATGATGTTAGAGAGAATTTGGTTGAGGATGATTTTTGGGATGAGGGTGCATAGGCTGTTTTTGGGTGGGAGTAAAGTGTACTCTAGATCCTAAAAATCAGATTGCATAACTGAGTGGAAAGCACTGCTGTTGTGTGGTTTTTGTCGTGATAAAGATAATATAGTCTCCTAACATGAAAATCAACTCGTCTTTGCGGTGCATTTTCCATCTGACGTCGTCAAAAACTCGCAATACGATACCTGCTGAGCCTCAAAGATAATTACCAAACTATGCTAGAAAAAATCGAAACATATTTGGAGGATGATATTCTGCGAAAAACCTGTGACAAATATATCGTATAATCTGCTAAATCTCCACACCAACCAAAATATGCAAAACTTTATTTTTTAACTCCAATCCAGAAAAAAGTTAACAAAAACCCTCGCAAATTTCTAATTTAGAAACAAAATTAAAGACTTTTGTGGTATTATATGTACGCGAAGTAAACACGCAAGCTTCTTGACACGAGCATGGAGGTTTCACTTCCTCATCCTGGGAAAGGAGAACGTACAATGTTTGTAGAAATCATGAACGCCATTCTTGGTTGGTTTGAAGGTTGGGCTGGTGAACTTGGTTGGTTGACCGAGTGGCTTAATGACTTGATCATTACCATCGGCAATATTTTCAAGGACAACGATTGGGAAGTCTAAGTCATTTCATATAGCTGACAGAAGCCATCCAATAGGGTGGCTTTTGATTTTGTGAAAAAAACTTCACCATATTTCTAATTTAGAAACAAAATTGAAAACTTTTATGGTATTATATGTCCGTGAAGTAAACACACAAACAGGCTTCTTGACACAGGCATGGAGGTTTTACTTCCTAAAATTAGGAAAGGAGAAACAGACATGGGAGATTACGTTAAAGAGATCTTCTCGGCAATTTTTGAATGGTTCGCAGATTTCGGTGTAGGCGAGTGGTTTGAAAAAGTCTGGGATGCTCTAATCCTTGCCGTTGGCAAAGTTTTCTACGATGGCGAACGTGAATTCGACATTGATGAAATCGTCAAAGGTGGCGAAGAAGGCGGCGAACTCGAATAATCCGCAGCATAAGCCGTCCGGCAGGGCGGCTTTCGTCTTGCACAAGAGGCAGGCAACACGCCCTTATGCGTCTTGCCTCTTGCATATAGTGATATGAATGTTTTGTTTGTCTGTACAGGCAATACTTGTCGTAGTCCAATGGCGGCGGGGCTGTTTGGGTTTATCAATTCGAATAGTATTTGCCAAAGCGCCGGGCTTCACGCTGTCGATGGTCAGTGCGCCAGTGGGTATGCTGTCACTGCGGCGGCTAGTTTGGGTGCGGATATTTGCGCCCACCGCTCCCGCAAACTGACTCCGGAAATCGCAGAAAGTGCAGATTTGCTCGTGGCACTGGGTTGGCATCATAAAGAAATTCTGCAATCCCATTATCCCCGAAAACGCGTAGTATTGTTGGGCAACGGCATTGACGACCCATATGGCTGTGATTTGGAGGCATACAAGGAATGCGCTTTGCAGATTTTTGACGCGTTGCACGACCTTTGCGAATAACGCAAATAAACACTATACCTAGCAATTTTGTCGGCGATGATTTTTGGCAGCCACCTGTTGGGGTCAATTTGCAGTATCTTTTTCTTTGAGATTGAGGTGGTTCTACATATTCATTTCATCCGCGTTAGTTCCTCACGCACGGCGGCAAGCAGGAGTTCCTGCGCCTCGTTCACGCATTTGTTATCGATTATGCAGCCCGCCGCACGGGTGTGACCGCCGCCCCCAAGAGCTTTGGCGATTGCCGATGCATCCGCCGGGGCATATGTCCGCAAACTGACTTTAAAGCCGCCATGCTTGCGCTCTTTCAGCGTCGCGCCGATCAGCACCCCCTCCACCTGGCGGGGGATTGCGGCGATTTGCTCCGCTTCATCGTCGTTGGCGCCGCACTCATCGTACATAGCGCGGGTCAGCACGGTGACGGCGTATCGTCCCCGCTCCAGGACGCGCAAGCCCTCCAACGCCATGCGTTCAAATGCAAAATACGCTTTGCGCTTGGTTTCGAAATATCGGCGATTCAACTCAGCCGCCCTCGCGCCGTATTCTAGCAAACTAGCGGTAATACGCATGGTTTGGGCGGTGGTGTTGCTATAGCGAAAACAGCCCGTATCCGTAGAAATTCCGCTGTATAGGCAGTCGGCTATAGCGGGGGTAATGGGCGCGTTTAGTTGGCATAGGAGGTTGAAAATCAGCTCTGCGGCAGCGGCGGCGGTGGAATCGATGTAGGCGTTTTCGGCATAGGATTCGTTGGCAGCGTGGTGATCGATTGCCAGGTGGATCACAGGGAAATCGTCGGCACTGTCGCCTAAAAGTTTCCGCGCAGCAATGTCCACGGAGATGATGACTTGAGGTTTATAATGCTCGAATTTTATTGCGTCCGCCATAAAGGAAAACTTTGGAGGAATTTCGTCGGGACAGAACAGCCGAACCCGTTTGCCCAGGCTGCGCAGACCCCGCAACAGCGCAAACCCAGAGCCTAGCGTGTCTCCGTCAGGGTGGGCATGGGTAAGTATAAGGACATCCTCTGCCGCCTGTAAAAACGCAGCGGTTTGGTTTAGGTTTAGTTGTTTGCTCACGGCGACTCCTTATTTTTGTAAATTAAGTTCTCTGTGCTATTACTACTGTGTGCACTGTTTACTGCATATTGTACCGGGTTTTCTTGTTCCAGTATGAACACCTTGGTGTTTGGTAATTTTTTCCGCAATTTTTGGGCAAGAAACTCCACGACGGGATTTTCGGTTTCAAAATGTCCTGCGGTAAAAAGGTTAATGCCCAAGCTTTTTGCCTCATAAAAGTCAAAAAGTTTCGCTTCGCCTGTCAGATAGGCGTCGTATCCCAAGGCGGCGCAGTCGCGCAAATAATCCGCCGCACTGCCGCCAACGACAGCGACACGGCGTATGGGTTTGCCGCAATCGGCGTACTGGACGACAGTGTTCAGACACCGACTCAAATGTTGGGCAAAGCCTTGTGGTGACTGGGTTTCTAGCAATTCGCCAAATCGTAAAAGCTCTGGTATTTCCCTTAAATTTTCACCTTTTGCGAGCATATCCTCACTGGCTTTGTGAATATTGTCCAAGCCGATTTTTCGCGCTAAAATGTCGTTTACACCGTTTTCAGCGCAATCCAAATTCGTGTGGGCGGCAATGGCGGCGATGCCATCCCGCGCCAATTTATAAGCCATTTGCGGGGATACAAAGCGTTTTTCTTTGATGCTATAAATTACAGGGTGATGGGAAATAATACAGCCCACACCAAGTTTTTTTGCCTGCTCAAGCTGATCGTCACAGATGTCAAGACAAACGCCTATGGTGTGCGTTCTCTCGTCGCTGTCGCCCACCAAAAGCCCGATGTTGTCCCACTCAGCACACAGCCCTGGTGGGGCAATCTCCTCCACAGCGCTGAGAATTTCTGATATTTTATAGCTTTGTTGCGGCACTTTGTTTCCTTTGTGTTGAGCTTTGGGTATATTATAGCGTTTTTTCGGAGGAAAAGCAAGAGCAGAATTAATTCGCCACGGCAAAAGTACTTACTTCCCCTTGCCGGGAAAATATGTTATAGTCTCCTATATAAAATATACAAGTGGAGCGAAAAAAGTGAAAATACATAAACTAATTGAAGAAGCCGATAAAATTAAGTATCCACACAGACAATACGACTATTTACTGAACAAATTAGTGGCAACAATCGTGATTGCTTTTTGCGCAATCATCTATGGTGAACAGGATTATGAGGATGTCGAAGACTTCTGAAAGATGCGAAAACAGTGGTTTTCAAAGTTTTTGATGCCAGAAAACGGCATCACTAAGATGTTCTTATAACAACCACCCTCACCGCCCGCGCTGAACACTAACCCGTGCGGAGCTGACATCCAGCACCGCCGTTACCATCTGCAAAATTGCTGTGTGAACAAGAGCCGAACCGCCTCCCTCACAGACCACTGCCACGCCTCGCACTCTGGGTTGGACCACAGTCAAAAGTAACGCTTGCTCGCTGCCGTCGCGCGCCTTGATTGTGATGTACTCAAAGCGGTTTTCCGCACTGGTACTCTGCTGACTTTCGGTGATTTTGTTTTGCTCGTCACCCGCGTAAACTTCCTCGGCGCTGTTCTCTAAAGTGACCATCACGCGGGTTTTTCCCGCGCCGTCAATCTCTGAAATCAATGCTGCCAAGCGCGCCTCCAACTGGGCGACATATTCCCCAACATCCGAATGACTCAACTGGGGCGGAGCGGGCGCGTCGGGGATTTTCTCGCTCTTTGACGGTATCGCCGACAGGGCAATCAGCAGTACACCCAATACGCAAACCCCCGCAATCAGCAGAAGTTTTTTGTCACCCCACAGTTTTTCGGGAATTAATTCCTGTAGTTTTTCTTTGATGTTCATAAAGCATCCTCACTCTTCAAGACTTATTTGCTCATTTATCCGCGCGATTTGGGATTCCAACACCGCTTCCAGTGGATTATCCTCTAGGTTGAAATCCTCAAAACTGAAGCCGAAATCCTCCAGTGACAGCTGCGTGAACGGCAAGAAAAATGCCGTCAAAAAGAACACCGTCACCACCATGCGCAGAGTCTTTTTTGTCCCGCCGCTAGGTGCGAGGATATGAACCAACATCCCCGCCAACGCCGCAGCAGTCACCGATAACATCCATGTACGTAAAAATTCCATATTAATTCTCCAATGTTTTAGTTCTTATCGCTAGACTGGTGTCGATTTCACGCTCAGCACCATACCCGCGCTCAGGAGGAGCAGCACCACGCCGAACAGCACCAATACCGACAAGAGAGTCACCGCCGCCACGATAGCATCCAACAGGGCAGCGATGCTCTCCACGCCTAGCATTCCGGCTACCGCGCCCAGGAGCTTCAGCCCGATTATCCACACCACAGACTGCAAAAGCACGGGCGCATTGATGAGGATTACCGCCATAATGCCAAAAATCCCCACCGCTGATTTGAGCATGGATAAGCTCCCCGCGATTGATGTGTACGCCTCGCTCAACGCGCCGCCCACAACGGGTACGGCTGTACGTAAAATCAGCTGTATCCCCCTTGCACCAAGGGAGTCAGCCGCGCTTGCCATCACCCCCTTGAGGGAGAGCAGGGCGGCGTAAAGGGACGCGGCGGCAGTTGTTGTTCCCAAGGCGAGCTTGCGAACCAATTTTGTTATCGCGCCAATTTCCATCTCCGGAGCGAAAGAGCCGATTGATCCCAACGCGGCAAACATTCCGCAGAAAGGCGCGACAAAACTGCGGGAAAGCTGCGCCAGTCCCTGTGCCACGCCGAACGCCAATGTGCCGCTGCCTATTGCCAGTGCGGGTTGTCCCGACGCGGCGATTATTCCTGTGTAGACGGGCAAAAGGACGAGCATGAAGTCCGCGCCAACGGACAGCGCCGCCGCACTTGCGGAGAAAATTGACGATATGGGTCCGATTAGGGACACCAACATCAACGCCGCCCCCACAAGGCGCAAGGTTTCGTGGAGTTTTTCGCCTTTCGGCACAAGGGATTGCGCCGCCGCCAAGAGCATCAAAATCCCCATAAGTTGGAGAAGTGTCCGCAGGGGAACAGTGCTTTGCCCTTTTAGCAATCCCATGAGCAGGTCGATTATCGCCGCGGGGGAGGTGTTGAAAATTGCATAGAAATCCACACTTGAAATGCCCAATTCCCCCAAAAGCCGTTGGGTTTCTGTGGGCAACTCACCGTATAGGGATTCCGCGCCGCTCTCCCGCGCCTGTTCAGCATAAAAGCCCTCAGCATTCATGGCGTATTCCCCGCCGCTCAATCCCATAGCGGGTATTGTCATTGCAACGAAAATTGCCGCCGCCAGTAAGAATATTTTCAGTATTTTCATTTTTGTTCACCTCTTTTCTGTGGTGTTGCGTTTTTTTCGAGTCAGTTTAGGTAAATCTCACCCCTGAATGAGTCCTACAGCAATTTCCGCCGCAGCACGCAAAAGAGGGATTGCCAAGGTCAAAATCATCACCTTACCCGCCAGTTCCACAGCACCCGCCAAGGCGGCATTGGCGTTGTCACGGCACAAATCCGCGCTGAGTTGGATAATTATAGCAATGCCCAACGCCTTTAGCAGGAGTTTGAGCCAACCCGCGTCCAGTCCGCCGAAAGTCAGGAAGGATTGCGCCAACCCCAAGACGTCTGGCAAGCCCCGGAGGAGAAAAAAGCCGATGCATACCATTCCCGCCAGAGCGGCAAGGAAAGCGTATTCGCTCTTATACTGGCGCAGCAGCAACACCACTAGCACGGTGATTCCTGCCATCGCCGCTATTTTGATTACTGTGCTGTCCATTTACAATTTCCTCCTTTCACACATTGACCTCCTCGGAAACTTCGCTCGTGTTCATAGTTTCCGAGGGAATTTATAGTCTCCTAACATGAAAATCAACTGGTCTTTGCGGTCTATTTTCCATCTGAGTTCGTCAAAAATGCTCGTAATACGAAAGTATTCCTGCGCTTTTTTCCTTACCAGACGAAAAATATTCTCCCAAATTCTGAATCGATTTTCAAGTTAATCGACTATAATAGATCAACTTCAGATTCCCCTATAAATTAAAGATTCCCCGCACCTCATCGAGCAGATTCAAAATTTGAGGCAGCAGCAACAACGCCACAACCACAAGCCCCGCCAACGCTGTCAATTGGGCATATTCCTCCCGCCCATTTTTGGAGAGGATTTGGTGCAATACCCCTACAATCAGTCCAATCGCCGCAATTTTTATGATGAAGTCCATTTCCATTTTCTTCTCCCAATATGTAAGTGCAAATGAGGATACAGGAGTGAGGATTCAGGATTAAGGCTAGATTTGTATTCTTGATCCCCACAACTGAATTGAACTTTCAACTACAATATAAGTAGTCCGCCGCAAATCCCCAAGAGAAACGTCAAACGAGGGATGTAGGCGGCGTGTTTTTGCCGTTCCTGCACAGCATCACTGTGGGCGGCGGTGAAGATTCTGACGTATAGCCCGCACTGGCGCGATTGTCCCGCAATGTCCGTCGTTCCGATGCCGTGCCCAAAGGCGATTAGGTTTTCCCTGTCCTTTTTGGAAAGCGCGGAGGTTTTCCCTCTAACGGCAATCTCCCAGGCTTTGGGAAAGGGCAGATTCTTCCTCAGCGATGCGCGGCAATCCGCCAAAAACTCAAATGTATTTTCCGCTGTGTAAAGACTCTCAAGCAGGTTGTCAATTGGCGGCGAACTGTACTCAAGTTCCGTCTGTATACGGGAAATCAGGCGCAGCACTCCCGCCAGATATTCCTCCCTCGCTCTAAGGCGTGACACCCAATACCGACCCAAAAGCCCCGCGCCAAAAGCCAATAATACTGCTCCCATGATTCGCATAAAAACCCCCGTTTATAGTCGATTAACTTGAAAATCGGCTCAGGATTTGCGAGAATATTTTTCGTCTGGCAAGGAAAAAAGCACAGGAATACTTTCGTATTACGAGCATTTTTGACGACGTCAGATGGAAAATAGACCGCAAAGACCAGTTGATTTTCATGTTAGGAGACTATAGGATTACTCTTCACTAAACACGGCTATTTGCCTATTAGAGGAAAGCAGTGCCGTGTGGGTGAACGCTCCGCTTTTTAATAGACGCCGCAGTTGGGGACGGCGGGCGAAGTCCTCCCGCGAACCCGCGTGGGCGGCGGCTATGAAGCACACACCCGCGTTCAGTCCCTCCTCAATGGCGTCCGCCTCCGCCAGAGTGCCCACCTCGTCGCAGATAATAAGCTGCGGGTTCATGGAACGCAGGGCGATTTGCAGTCCCGCGCCTTTGGGGTAGCCTGTAAGCACATCGGAAAGCCCCACGTCGTTTTGGGGGATGCCCCGATATGACGCGGCGATTTCCCCTCGCTCGTCCAAGACACACACCCGCATACCCCGCAAGGACAGGGAGCGGGCTAAATCCCGCAGGATGGTGGTTTTTCCGCTTGCGGGTCTGCCGCCGATTAGCAGTGACACGCTTGGGGCGGACGCGGAAAAAAGCCCTAAAAGCTCGTCCCCCGCGCCGATATGTTCTCCCGCCACACGCAGATTGATTGACGACAACTCCCGCAAACCTGTCACTTTGCCCCGCTCCTCCACTGCTGTGCCGCAAAGCCCCGCGCGATGTCCTCCCGCAGCGCAGACAAAGCCTTTGGCGATGCTCGACTGGTGAGTATGTACGGAATAGGCGCAAAGGCGGCTGAAGCTTTCACTCAATTCTTTGGCGGTGACTTTCAGGGCGTTTGAGGGATTTTTTACTAGATATCCTCCGCGCAAAAACCACATCCCCTCGGCGTTGACAAGCTGTAACAGCCCCTGCGCGCGCAAGCGAATTTCGTGTATCCCCGACTGTATGTTAGATTCTAATCTGCACAGCTCTTCATTCAAACGCGGGTGCAAAAATCCCGTCGCCTGACGAAACCTCGCCGCATTTTTCTCGTCCATTGATGTTTAACCTCCCCGCTTTTCGTCTCTTGCATTTAGAATATGCGGACAGGCAGTTTTATATTACCGGTGTTGCGCTGTAATTATAGTCGCCTAACATGAAAAGCAACTCGTCTTGCGGTCTATTTTCCATCTGACTTCGTCAAAAATGCTCGCAATACGAAAGTATTCCCGCGCTTTTTTTGCCAGACGAAAAATATTCTCCCAAATCCTGAGCCGTTTTTCAAGTTAATCCACTATAGGTACAATGCGAATAAATTATCATTCTTCTGTGTGTCCCACACCCAAGCTAACCTCACCCTGTCGAACCAAACCCCCCCGCTCCACGGGAGGTGTCGTCTAAAGAATCCACCTGAATCAGCGCGGGGGTCGCCACGGGAATAATCACCAACTGGGCGACGCGTTCCCCCGGGGAAATGGTGTAGGCATCGCTGTAGTGGTTAATCAACCCCACAAGGATTTCTCCCCGGTAGTCGCTGTCAATCACGCCCACAGCGTTGGCGGGGGCGATGCCGTGCTTAACGGCAAGCCCGCTGCGGGCAAAAACGAACCCCGCAGCGCTTTCGGGCAGGGCAATCGCCACCCCCGTTGGTATAACAGCGTGTTCGCCCCGCGCCAATGTCACAGGCGCGTTGATGCAGGCGCAAAGGTCGTATCCCGCGCTGCCGTCGGTGGCGCGGCGAGGCACAGCGGCATTTTCCCGCAACAGCCGGCAATTGAGTGTTGTCATGGTTACCTCCATGGTTCATTTTGTGTATGATAACACAAAATGGCATATTTTGCAAGGGCTCTGAAAAAGCCACCTAAAAGAAGCAGGCGGCTTTTTTAATGCATAATAAATGCATATCCTCACTTACCATATGCCATAGAGCGGGACTCCTCCTGCGCCAAAGAACTGATGATTGTGATGAGCAATTCGCCTTTGGAATCAAACGTCCAGATGTTTTCCTTTTCAAAATATACCTCGCAGTCGATTTCATTGAGTTTTCGGATGCTTTGGACTAAAAAAACGGCGAAAATCCTTGAACGCGATTCCCATATATTCACAAAACTTGAGCTTGACGAGCTATATTGGTTTGTCGAGCGTAAAGCTGAAACTGAGACCCGCGAGAACGTGTATATCATCACGATGATTAGCTCTGAACCTAGGCAGATACAGGCTTTTCGCGTTGCTAGCGACAAGTGTGCATGGCGGATTCAGCTCCACTGCTAATTTGACATCACCGCAAATATGTGCTATAATCCTACCACAGCACCGCGATTGCGTTATTTTCGGCATCGCGGAGGGCAAATGGAAGGACGTATGAAGCACGGTGACGAGATGTAAAGGCGGAAAAACTTCCCGGACTACAAGGGTAATTGTCCTTGTAGTTTTGGCTTGTTTTGTGACCTTGTTCCTCTTCTCGGAAGGGGCGTTTTTTGCCGTCGCGAGCCACAACCACGACCTTGGGGAACTGGGCGGCGAGTGCCTAATCTGCTCCATGCTCCACAGCTCCGGCAATTTACACCAGTTGGACGCGGCGCCTTTTGCTTGGTTTCTCCAGATTTTGTCGCTTTTTGCCCTTTGGCTCTTTCTGCAATTCTCTGTTCCCCGCAGGGATTTATTCACCCTAACCGCTCTGAAAATCCGTTTGAATGATTGAATAACCTCCAAAAATTTGCGCTTTTCGCTAAATGCTTAGAATACATATATGTTTTCGCGATAATAGCGAATAGTGTGATAAATATTGTAACGCGCATTGTGTGCTAAAAGTAAAATTACGGAGGTTTCTTTATTATGAAACGAATTTCAAAATTTTCTGCAATAATCATTGCACTTATTCTTGCTGTCACAGCTGTTTTGTCTGGTTGTGACCTCTTTGAGCGACCTGTTGCGGATAAAAAATCCATAATCTGCACCATTTTTCCCCAATATGACTGGGTACGTCAAATCCTTGGCGACAGCGCCGACGAGATGAACATAACCCTCCTGCTAGACAACAACATTGACCTGCACAACTATCAGCCCTCCATGGACGACATTATGAAGATTTCCAATTGCGACCTGTTTATCTACGTTGGCGGCGAGTCCGACGACTGGGTGGAGGATGCTCTAAAGCAGGCGGCAAATCCGGATATGGTTGTCATCAACCTGTTGGAATCTCTTGGCGATGACGCTAAGTTGGAGGAACTGTTCGACGGTGCGGAAGATGATGATCATGGATCCGAAGATGATGAACATGACGAATATGACGAGCATATATGGCTTTCTTTGAAAAACGCAAAGAAGCTTTGCGCTGTCATTGCCGACGCACTTTCGTCACTGGACGCCGATAATGCCGAGAAATATAAAAGCAATCTGGCGGAATATATCGGGAAATTATCTGCTTTGGATTCGGAATATCAGGCTGTGGCAGACGCGGCTCCGGTTAAGACACTGTTGTTTGGCGACCGTTTTCCGTTCCGTTATCTAACGGATGATTATGGATTAACTCCACACGCCGCTTTTTCCGGCTGTTCTGCCGAGACAGAAGCTAGCTTTGAAACCATCATTTACCTTGTTGCTAAAGTAAACGAATTGAATTTGAAAACCGTTATGGTGACCGAAAGTTCAGACAAAAAAATCGCTGAAAAGATTATCAGCGAATCAAGGGAGAAAAATCAAAAAATACTTGTTTTGGATTCCATGCAGTCTGTGACGCTAAAGGACGTGACAGGCGGCGCGAGCTATCTGTCCATAATGCAGAGCAATTTGGCTGTGCTTACGCAGGCACTTGCGTAATTGGCGCAAAGTTGAAAGGAATAGGGGTGAACAAATGCCGCAGCTATACTGTAAAAATTTGACATTAGGTTATGACGGTAAAACCGTGATTTCCGAGCTGAGTTTTTCCGTGAACGCGGGGGATTATCTGTGCATTGTGGGAGAAAACGGCTCGGGGAAAAGTACGCTGATGAAAACAATTCTGAAGCTCAAAAGTCCCATGGCGGGGGAGATTATCACAGAGATGGCGGAAAACGAGATTGGCTATCTGCCTCAACAGACAGCGATTCAGCGGGATTTCCCTGCCAGTGTTCGAGAGGTTGTGCTGTCGGGACTTTTGAACCGCTGCGGTCTTCGCCCCTATTACAAGGCAGAGGAAAAAAATATCGCGTTGGAAAACATGGAGAAACTGGGCATTTCTTCCCTCGCTAAGCTTTGCTACAGAGAACTTTCAGGGGGTCAGCAACAGAAAGTCCTCCTTGCAAGGGCTCTTTGCGCCACACGAAAAATCCTCCTTTTGGATGAGCCTGTTGCGGGGCTTGACCCCAAGGCGACAAGTGAAATGTACAAGCTGATCGCCCAATTAAACGCCGCGCAGACAACCATAATCATGATTTCCCACGACATCCTGGCGGCGGTGGAATACGCTAGCCACATCCTCCATGTGGGCAGTCAGTCCGCACTGTTTTTCGGGACGAAAGAGGACTACCTCAAGAGCGACGCGGGGCGAATTTACGCGGGAAGTGCGGGTGACGGCAATGCTTGAGATTTACCACAGCCTGGCGGATGCCATGTCGTATTCTTTTGTGCGCTACGCCCTGATTGTGGGGGTATTGATTGCCCTTTGTGCGTCATTTTTGGGGGTGACCCTAGTGCTCAAACGCTTTTCATTCATCGGCGACGGGCTATCCCACGTGGCATTCGGCGCCATGGCGGTGGCGATTGCCCTGAACTTCTCCAACAACTTTCTGTTGGTTCTGCCTGTAACCATAATCTGCGCAATTATCCTCCTGCGTATGGGACAAAACTCCAAAATCAAGGGGGACGCCGCAATCGCCATGCTCTCCGTGGGTACTCTAGCAATTGGTTACTTGATAATGAACCTGTTTTCAAAGTCCTCAAACCTCTCGGGAGATGTCTGCTCTACCCTGTTTGGCTCGACGAAAATCCTCACCCTCTCCCCGACGGAGGTCTGGCTCAGTGTGGGGCTGTCCATATTGGTCATCGCGGTTTTTGTTGTGTTCTATCACAAAATTTTCGCCGTCACCTTTGACGAGGATTTCCTGGTCGCCACAGGAGTCAAAGCAAAAACCTACAACCTCATCCTGGCGGTGGTCATCGCAATCGTCATCGTCCTGGCGATGAACCTGGTGGGGGCGTTGCTGATTTCCGCGTTGGTGATTTTCCCCGCCCTGTCAGCAATGCGGGTGTTCAAGAACTTCAAGGCGGTGACAATCTGTTCGGTGTGCATTGCGGTTGTCTGCGCCGTTTTGGGGATTTTGATTTCAATACCTGCTCAAACCCCGGTGGGGTCAACTATCGTGGCTGTAAACATCGTGGGATTCATCATCTTTACCGTTGCAGCTCTAATTTCAAGGAGGTCTTAACATGAAAAAATTCATTACAATGGCAAGCGTTTTTTGCCTGCTTTTCGCTCTGCTCACCGCCTGCGGCGGAAATTCCCTCGACTTAACAGAAGACGGGGGCGACCCCAATAAGCTTATAGATTTGACATCCATGGGGGAGACACTGCTTAAGGCGCAAATTGAAAAAATCTACAACGAATCGGACATCTACACAGGCAGACGCGTGCGTACCAACGGCACGTATATGTCATACGCCGACGAGAGTGGGGAAAACGCCGAAGCGATTATCGCCTACTCCGACGCCGCCTGTTGCACTATGGGATTCGAGCTGTACTGGAGCGGTGCGCCAAAGTACATAGGCGGGCAACCCAAGCCCGACGACATCATCGAGGTCACAGGCGTTTACAGTATGTATCAAGATGCGTCGTCCGGGTATACTTATCCCGTTTTGACAATTGATGAGATGATTGTGCTGTAGATGAGTAATCCGTCACAGTTTTATCTCACTCATCCCCTCTCTCAAACCCTCTAGCACCCCCACTAAAGCCTTTGTCGACAGCCTTTCAGGCAGGCCCAACTGCCGCAAAAGCTCCTGCCGCCGCCCTTTGCTGTTTGGACGTCCCACAAGCCCAATCTCAAACAGGTAGGCAGGCGTGAGGGGCGATGTTTCTGACTGCTCCCGTTGACTAGTAAACGTGGTATTCTCATGCCCTTTGTCCTGTATCCTCAATCCTGATTCCTCTAAAAGCCCTGCCGCCTGAAAGGCTTTCAGGATCGTTTCCCTGTCTGCTCCCTCAACGCCGATTTTTCCCTCGGCGGATGGGGTCGGTTTGCGTTTCTCTTTTCCGTAAATGTCGGGCAAATAGACATGGGTGAGTTGCTCTTTGGGTATTGCGCCGCTCAAAAATCCCCGCAGCTGAAATCCTGCCCGGTCGCTGTCGGTAAACACAATCGCCCCGCGGGTCTGGGCAAGACGGCGTATCAAGCCCAAAAGTTCACTGTCATTGAACAGACGAAAGCCCCCCACGTCCAAAATCAGTCCGTCAAAAATCGAGGACAGGCGGATTTTGTCGTACTTGCCCTCAACGAGAATCACTTGCTTTATTGGTATCTTCATCCGCGCCGTACCCTCAGCGCAAGCCCCAAGGACATCACTGTCCGTTCCAACAGCGGGCGGGGGGGAGCGGGAGAGGACTTGAGGAGCTTGTCCGCCTCATGGAGATAGCGCAGGCAGGCGCGCAGACGGGGCAGCGGAACACAGCTTGCCCGCACCGCCGCGTTGCGCAACTTGAACTCACGACCTTTATACAGCCCTGGGAATAGCAACGCCAACTCGTTTGTAGATCGCCGCGCTGTTTGTGCGAGTTTCACGTGATAGAGATCCACAAACACCGCGTTCAATGCCCCCATAATCATAATCGGCTCGGCGCGTTGGGCGAACAGCGTGTCCAAAAAGCTCATCGCCCGCTGCATATCCCCCCCTAACAGTGCGCGGCTCATGTCAAACGCCGTAGCTTCAATTGTCTTTGCGCACAGCAGATCAATATGTTCAGGCAAAATTGTGGATATTGTCCCCTCGCTATTTGCTGAATTCGGATTACTGCCCGCTGAATAAGCGCAGAGCTTCTCAATCTCCCGCAGGAGCAGGTTTAGGTCGTCGCCAACGCACTGTAGGAGGTACTCAGCGCATTCTCGGGACATCAGACAGCCCCGTTTTTTCGCCCCTTTTACAAGAATCCTCACAAGCTCGCCGGAGGTCATTTTGCCGCAATCCAAAACGTAGCCTTTTTCACTGAATAGCTTGATTATCGACCGCATCCGCGCCGTCTTTTTCAGCTCACCGGTCTGCCAAAAGATCAGCACACTCTCTTCCGGGACAAGGGTGGGCAATGCCTTGAGCTTTTTGACTTGCCCGTCGGTGAGCTTGTCAAAGGGCATATCGCGGATACATACCAAAGTGCCGCCGCCCGTGAGGGACACAGTTTCCACCGCCTCGGCAATGTCGTCCAAATTGGCATCCTTGCCGTCGAAAAAATGCGTACCGAAAGAGGAGGATGACACCGCCCCTTGGAGCAACTTCACCGCACTTTCCTTGCGAAAAGAATCCTCTCCGCAAACCAAATACGCCCCCGTGAAATCCTTTGACTTCACCATGGCGCGAAGTTCTTTTTCTGTTATTGCTGACATTTTGAACTCCTTTCTTTAGAACCTGTATTCAGTAGATTCGGGGCTGTCTGAAAAAATAACTTGTCTACTTTGGCTAAAACGGGCTGCAACATCATTGAAACTCCTCGGAATATTGTTCATTTCGAGTATTTTTAACGAAGTTTGGCGGATAAAGCACCAAAAAGAGACAGTTCCAAGCTACTGAATACAGGTTCTTAACTTAATCTTCATACTTCAAGCCCCTAATACATAATAATTCATAATTAGCAAATGAGGGGACGAAAAATGAAGTTTGTACCTGAGGGTGACCTGTTGAATACGGCGGAGAATATCCGCGCCTGTTCGAGCGAAACGACTCTGCGCCTTGCCCGCGATGAGGGGAGAATCCTTGAGAGCCGCGCATTACTGTGCGACAACGCCCATAATCTCCATGTGAGTTTTGAGGGGTTGCGGGGGGTTATTCCCCGCCACGAGGGAGCGGTGGGCATCGACAGCGGCACCACACGGGACGTAGCACTGCTTGCGCGGGTGAATAAGCCCGTCCAGTTCATGGTGGAAAAATTTTGCGGCGATACGGTCTACCTATCCCGCCGCGCGGCACAGTTGGCGTGCTGCAAGGAGTACCTAAGCACTTTGGAGGCGGGTGACATCATTCCCGCAACAGTGACACACCTTGAGCCTTTCGGGGCGTTTTGTGACGTGGGAGCGGGGATTTCCGCTCTGCTGCCTGTCAGCTGCCTGTGTGTATCCCGCATTGACCATCCTGCGGCGCGGCTGAGTGTACCACAGCGGATAAAGGCAGTTGTCAAGGGCATTGACGGCTGCGGACGCATCACTCTTAGCATGAAAGAGCTTCTTGGGACATGGGAGGAGAACGCCGCCATGTTTTCCCCCGGCGACACAGTTCCGGGCATCGTGCGTACAGTTGAGAGCTACGGCATTTTCGTGGAGTTGACTCCCAATCTTTCGGGACTTGCGGAATATGTTGAGGGTGTCAAAGTGGGTATGCAGGCGAGCGTGTACGTTAAAAGTATACTACAAGACAAGATGAAAATCAAGTTAGTGTTAGTAGACGCCTTTTGCGGTGATAATATCCCCCTCCCGCCGCGCTATTTCACAGATTGCGCAAAGCTGTGGCATTGGCGGTATTCCCCTGAGGGGTGTGAGAAGATTGTTGAGAGTTTTTTTTGAGGGGGAATTTGCAATTTCCCTCAAGAATCCTTGGAAAATATCTTTTACTGCCATTTAACCGTCAGCTACTTGACAATATTCCTATATCGGTATATAATATCCTTAAAGCTCGTCCCAAAATATTTTTAGCTGCTTTGTGTTTATGAAAATTTGGGGTATTATTAGCTTCGAAAAAAGGTGTGTACAATGCGACAAATACTTTCCTATCCTGTCTGGGGTGTTTTGCCGCTAGACGACGGTTTTTTTTATGTGAAATA
>WRKY01000019.1 GCA_009777895.1 Oscillospiraceae bacterium | reverse complement strand
TTGTGGGGTTCAGAAACATACAGGTGCTTCTGTTGGCTTTGTCCGAAGCCCTGCCCGAACAAGCCTCCTGAGCCTATGGCATAGAGGGACTGATTCACCTGCCAACGCGCCCCTAAGGGTTCAAAACTCTTGTCGAGCCAAGCGGTAATTCGCTCCTCCATATAGCTTGCGAAAAATTTTCGCACTACCCCCACTTCCGCCATGTATCCCAACACAAACACAGCAAGCCCCCCCGCAGGGAACAAATACCAATAGAGCTTCACGCCGCCTAAAAACATCATAACCGCGCCTAAGGTGAGGATGAGGATTGTACCCGAGAGGTGGTTTTCTTTGTATATCAAGAACGCCATAGCACCGATAACGAGGACGTAAATTCCCATGGGGCTAAAGGCGTTCCACGCTTTTTCGAACCAACTCAGGCGCCTGGGACGGCGGAAAGTCGTTGCGACCCGTGGTTGTGCCGTGCCGCGCATGATATTGTCGCGGCGCAGTGCCATGTCTGCGGCACAGAACATAATCAGGGCGAGCTTGGCGATCTCTGAGGGTTGGAAGGTGAAGCTGCCCATGGGGATAAAACGCTTGATGTCCTCCCGTCCGGGTCCCAGATTTACGTAATAAAACAGCACCAAAACCAACAGCCCAAGGGCGCCGGCAAGGGCAATATAGGAGATTTTGCGGAAGACCTTTGGGTTAATGTTGGCGAAAATTATCATGGCAACGATGCCTATGAGAGCGTTTTTCCCCTGTGATATGATGTAGGTGTAGGCGTTATTTGTTTGGCTGAGGGCGTCGATATAGCCCGCAGAGAACATCATAACAAGCCCAAAAGCGAGGAGAATAATTACTATGCACAGAAAAAATGTGTCCGCCCGCGGCTGAACCTTGATTGCGTTGAGTATGCCCCTAAGGCTTTTGTCCCGCGTTGAAAATGTAAACCACTCGCCGCGTTTCGGAATGTCGATTATCTTGCGGGGAGGCTGGTTTCGCTCACGGACATTCTGAACACGCTGTAAAATCCACTCCCTGGTTTTCCTTGCGCCCTTTACAAAGGGCTTGGCGCGGGATTTGTCCCCTGTCCTTTTTGTATCACTTCCCACGCGCCGTGAAGGGGGCGGTGTCCTCGTATTGTTCATTGTACTATCCTCCTGACTTCATATTCTGAGAATAAAAAATCCCGCGGCGATGCCCAAAATATTCACCAGTGTGAATACCACTACAATCTTCACCTCACTCCAACCTATCATCTCAAAGTGATGGTGGATCGGAACCATTTTGAAGATACGTTTGCCCACGCCGTTTTCGTCCTTTGTGGCTTTATAGTAGGCGATTTGGATAACGTCCGACAGTCCCTCAATGACATAGACCAAGCCGAAAAACAAAAGAATAATCGGAACATCCAGGGCGTAGGCAAGGGCGATAACCATACCCCCCAGGAACATTGACCCGGTATCCCCCATGAAGATTTTCGCGGGCTTTTTATTCCAGGCGAAAAAGCCGATACATCCGCCCAAAAGAGCCGCCGCCGTTATCATTGTATTGCTTTCCCCTGCCAAATACGCCAAAGCCAGGAACGCCGCCGCTACCGTCGCCGTTACGCTGCTGCACAGTCCGTCAATGCCGTCGGTGAAATTGACGGCGTTTGTGGCACAAAAGAGAACGCCGAATCCGAAAGGGAAAAACGCCCAGTAGGGCATGGTGATTTTCCCTGCGAAAGGAATCCACATCTGAGGGGCCTTGTCGTTGATGAACCACAGGGCAAGGAGGAAGCCGGAGATAATCAGCACCTGCAGGATAGTTTTTTCTCCCCGCTTTAGGCCCTCGTTGCGCTTTTTGACCACTTTGATGTAGTCGTCCAAAAAGCCCACCGCCGCAAAGCCCAGTGCCATAAAGATACCCGGGATCAGCATTAGGTCACCGGATTCCATTGAAGCAGTGCTATCCTCGCGCAAAATACGCAAAAAACTCAAAAGCAAGCTGTTGGGATAGAGCAGACCGATCAGTACAGCAACCACCGTGCCGAAGATAAACATCAGTCCGCCCATTGTCGGCGTACTTTCCTTGCCTTTGTGCCACTTTGGTCCAATATCCAAAATAGTTTGCCCCACATTGAGCTTTCTCAGCCACGGGATGAGCCAGAAACCCATCAATCCCGTTGCGGCAAATGCGGCGACAGCGGAGATTATGGCGAAAAGCGTTGCGTCCATTTTTTAATTCCTTTCTTTCCGGTGAATTTTGCCGCTGTCTCTAATGGTTTCACGGCATAGCATCTAGAAATTCGTGTACCACCGCCCGCTCGTCAAGTTCTATCTTGCCCTGGGAGAGTATCTGATAGTCCTCGTGTCCCTTTCCCGCAAGAATGACGATGTCGCCCTCTTGGGCTATTTTCAGGGCAAGCCCGATAGCGGTTTTGCGGTCGGTTTCCTTGTGGATTTTTGCGCGGGACTTTCGGGGTATCCCATCTGCAATCTGCTCGATAATCTTCTCGGGGTCTTCTGTGCGGGGGTTATCTGATGTGATATAGATGATGTCCGCGTGCAGTGCCGCGATTTTTCCCATAATGGGGCGCTTTCCGGAATCTCTGTCCCCGCCGCACCCAAAGACGGCGATAATCCGCTCAGGAGTGCATTCCCGCAAGGTCAACAGCACATTTTCCAACGCATCAGGGGTGTGGGCGTAATCTATATACACTCTGTACGGGGTGTCGGTTTTTACTCTCTCAAGTCTGCCGGGAATGCCCACACAATCGCTGAGAGCCGCCGCACTTTCCTCAAAGTCAAAGCCCAGTTGGGTTGCCGTGGCAAGGGCGGCAAGGGCGTTGTGGATTGAAAAACGCCCCGGTGTCTGGAGCTTCAGGCGGGCAATGCTTCCTGTGGTAACGGCGTGGAATTTCGCTCCGTCAAGACTTTGGACAATGTTTTTGGCAACATAGTCCGCCGCGTCCTTAGTGATTGAGTAGGTGACGGTTTTGTGCAAACACGCTTCAGCAAAATAATCGCTCTCCTCGTCGTCAATATTGATGACGCACAGCCCGGCGCTAGGGAATAAAAGCCGCTTTGCGGATTTATAGCACTCCATTGTGCCGTGGTAGTCCAAATGCTCTTGGGTGATATTTGTGAACACCGCCGCGGCAAAGAAAATCCCTGCGGTACGCTGCTGCTCCAGAGCTTGAGAACTGACCTCCATAACGCAGTAAGTGCAAGCGTTGTCCGCCATCTCCTTGAACAGACTGTGGAGTTTTTCGGGCTTAGGAGTTGTAAGGCTCGCCTCCTGTGTTTTTCCGCCTGTTTCGATTTTTACAGTGCTGATTAAGCCTACCTTTTCCCCTGCCCGCTCTAAAACATCCCGCAAAAGAAAGGCTGTGCTAGTTTTGCCGTTTGTTCCTGTTATACCGATTATTTTCAGGCGGTTTGCGGGATTACCGAACCACGCCGCCCAAAGCAGTGCCAGAGCCGCCTTAGTGTTTTGGACTATTATCTGCTTTTCAAGCCCCAAATCCCGCTGAACAACAACCAACGCCGCACCGTTTTTCAGGACATCGCGGGCAAAATCGTGTCCGTCATGGTGCTTGCCCTCAATACACACAAAGACACAGCCCGCCGTTACCTGCTCGCTGTTATCACAGATAGCGGTGATTTCCTCTGTTATTCCGAACAGCTTGCCCTCATACCAGTTGAAAAGATCTTTGGTTTGCATTCGTTTACTCCTTTAAGAATACAGGATTGAGTTTCCAAACTTCTGTATTCTGCATTATCTCTAGTCAACAAAAAAGGGCGTATAGTCCTCATTGCTCACAAGGTTGCGGAAATATACAGTCACATCACGCCCCTGTTCCACCACAAGTCCCTTGTTCAGGTCTTGGTCAAAAGCCCGGGGAACGCCTGTGCGTGTTGTGATAAAGCTAGCGGCATACTTCAGGTTCAGCCCCGCCTTTGCCGCAGCCGCCTTTGCCTCGTTGAGGGTCATGTTGCTGAAGTCCGGGACCTTGGTTTTCTTGGCAAGGGATGCTTTAGTGGTATAGAGCAAAACAATGCCGTTCTTGTGGAGATATTCCCCCTTAGCGGGGACTTGGGTCAATACCTTTTCGCCGCCGCCGATGATTTTGCTCTCAAGGTTTGCGGCTTTAAGAGTTTTTTCCGCATCACCAACACTCTTGTCCTCAACAGAGGGTACTTTGTTGCGGTAGAGGTCAAGCTCATCCTTGGTATATTGACGGGGAACGTTGAGATAGCTCAAGGAGTCCTCCATAATACGCCCCGCCACGGGAGCCGCCACAACAGAGCCGCCATATGCCCCAACAGGTTCGTCCACGGTGATGAGGATTGCTATTTTTGGGTCGTCCGCAGGGGCAAAGCAGACGAAAGAGGAGATATATTTGCCGTCCTGTTCACCTGTTACCATCTTCTGGCTTGTGCCTGTTTTCCCCGCCACGCGGTAGCCCGGGATGTAGCCGTTTTTGCCCGTACCCACGTTGACCACCTCAAGCATCATTCCCGTCACCTTGTCGGCGGTTTCCTTGGAGATTACCTGTCTTTTTACTGTGGGGTCATTTTTTTTCACCGTGTTGCCGTTCTCGTCCAACTCGCGCTCCACGATATACGGTTGCATGAGCTTGCCGCCGTTGGCGATAGCGGAAATTGCCGTAATCATCTGTAACGGCGTGACTTGGAGGGATTGACCGAATGAGCCTGAGCCGAGGTCAACAATGCTCATGGAGTTGCGGGAATAGTATGTCACTCCCGGACGGGGCTTTGTTTCGGCAAACTCAGAAAATCCAGTCCGCTCGGTGAATCCGAATCCCTCGAAGTAGTCGGAAAACTTTTGCACGCCAACGCTCTGCCCCACGGACACAAAGTATGGGTTACAGGAATTAACCAACGCGTCGGTGAAGTCCTGATTGCCGTGTCCCGTGCGTTTGTGGCAGTGATAGGTACGGTTGCTGATTTTAATGCTGCCGGTGTCGGTGTAGCGTTGGCTCATGCCCCAGGTCTTTTCCTCAAGAGCCATTGCGGCGGTGATGCACTTGAACACGGATCCGGGATAGTACATATTGGCGATTGAGTGGTTTTTCCACTGGTTGTTAATGGCATCCTCTTGGGTTTTCTGCTTAAAGTTTTTCACAGCCTCAAGCTGTGCTTCCAGTTTTTTGGCGGGGTCTTTAATCCGGGCAATTTCCGCCAAAACTTTTTCATCCGTCACGTCCTGAATGGTCTTAATCCCCGCGATTTTGTCCACTATGCGCGTGTCCGTAATTCTGCGCGGGTTGTTCAGGTCATAGTTTGGCATACTGGACATAGCGAGAACTGCCCCCGTTGCAATCTCCATAACTATGCCGTATGTGGCATTTGCTTGAGTGTCGTATAGGGTCTGCTTGAGTTCCCGCTCAAGGAAGCGTTGGATGGTGGCGTCCAGTGTCAGAACCAGGGAATGTCCTTGCACAGGGTCGGTATAGGAATCGTACGCCGCCGCCATGTCGTTGCCTTGGGCGTTTTTGGCGGTAGTTTTCCGTCCCGGAATGCCCGTCAACTCCTTGTCGTACTGGTACTCAAGCCCTGCGCGCCCCACGTCGTCGGTGCCGGTGAAGCCCAATAAAGTGGAGGCAAAAGAGCCTTTCGGGTAATAACGCTTGGTGTCGGGGTCTTGCCCAATAACGTTTGTCGGGTAAAACTTAATTTCCTCGTTTTCGGCGTTTTTGTAAGTATAGACAGTGCGGGGGATATCATCCTCCTTGGTGTCGGGGTCGCCCTTGTCGCCGTAAAGATAGACCAGTACCTTGTCGCTGACGGGCTTTTCCGCTTGGGATTTCAGTGTCAGAGAACCTAGGTGGGTTAGCTTGAATTTGCTCAAAATTGTTTCCGCAGGTACGTCAATCAAGGGTGCTAAATCATTGCTGATTGCTTTCATAATCCGCGTGCGTTCTTTTTCATCTTCAATAGACAAAAAGCGGTGGGGCCAGCACACCACTTTCATAACGTTGGCGCTCTCCGCCAGAAGTTCCATGTTGGAGTCATAGATTCTTCCCCGCGTGGGGCGAATTTCCGTGTCGTGGAGCTGATTTTGCTCCGCCTTGGCGCGAAGCTCATCCCCGTGGACAACAGTTTTAAAAAACAAACTGGTAGCTGTACCCAAAAAACCCAAAACCAACAGGGCTATCAATACGGTCCTGCCGCGGTTTATGGTCTCATTATATGAACCTGCTTTCTTAAACGTTCGCATATTAACCTCAATACTGAACTGTGTTTCCACTGTATTCTTTCTTTCGGAGCAATATTACATTTCTGTGTTCTGCATTACGGCAAAATCACAGGATCCTCCTCGGCACGGATCATGCCGTATTGCCCGATAGCAATATCATATGCTTCATCGGCGGGAAATTCCTGAGCAAGCTCGTTTTGCAGGCGAATGTTCTCCCGCTTTACGATTTCCAACTGATTCTGGGCACTCGAAAGAGCCGCCGCTTTCATTTCCGCCGCCGCATCGGCGACAATCGACGGCACCATCCACGCCAAAACAAGGGCAACGACGATAAGCACCGTAAGCAGGCGGTTTTTGTGGAGTTGCCGCTCTCTTTCGGCGTTGGTTGTTGGCTGACGCTCCGGTTTGTTTGGCTTTTGAGGTTTCACTTGAGGAACTTTTACCGGTTGGGGTCTGTAGTTTGCCCTTAGATCTGTGATTGTTGCCATGTTTTTTTCCTCCTGAAATTTTTGTTAATGCAGAAATGCGCTTTTCAATAACTTTCCGATTCCCGTTAAATAAGTTTTTCAATTACCCGCAGTTTCGCCGAGCGGGCGCGGGGGTTTTCGGCGATTTCGGCGGGAGACGCCGTGCGGGGCTTGCCGACCTTGCGCCCACGCGGGGTGACCCCGCAAAGGCATTGAGGGCAGTTTGGGGGGCACTGGCAGCCTTTGCAGTGCTTCGCAAAGGAATGCTTCACAATGCGGTCTTCAAGACTGTGAAAGGAGATACACGCCAGGCGGTCTTTTGGGGCGAGCAGGTCAAAGAGATCGTCAAGGGCGTCGGGCAAGCGGTCAATCTCGCCGTTTATGTAGATGCGCAATGCCTGGAATGTGCGGCGTGCGGGGTGTCCGTCACGTCTTGCGGCGGCGGGGACGGCATCACGGACGATGTGCGCGAGCTGTAGTGTGGTGGTGATGGGATTTTCACTGCGAGCGGCGGCAATCGCCTTTGCAATCCTGCGGTGAAAGGGTTCATCGGCAAAACGCTTGAGGATATCCCCCAGTGTAAGCTCGTCCATTGTGTTGACGACATCGGCGGCGGTTTTGCCGGCGGATTCCATCCTCATGTCCAGTTTTGCGTCGTGGTGGAAGCTGAAGCCTCGGCTGTGGTCGTCTAACTGCATACTGGAAACCCCAAGGTCAACGAGTATTCCGCTCACGCAAGTTACGCCCTGTTTTGCCAGTATTTCCTTGCAATCAAAGAAGTTTCCGTGTATAATAGTGACGTCGGAGTTGCCGGCGAATTTCTGGCGCAGACGGGCAATTGCCTGGGGATCGCGGTCAATGCAGATGAGCCTGCCGCCCCGTTCCAAAATGCCCTGGGAGTGCCCACCAAGTCCCGCTGTGCAGTCCACGATAAGCGCGTCTTTGCGGATATTCAGGGCGTTTATGCACTCGTGAAAAAGTACGCTATTGTGTGTAAAAGTCATGGCACAATCCCCGCTTAGTCGTCCAAGGAGATTCTGGAAACCACGTCTTTCGCCTTATCACTAAGGGCTTTTGCCTTGACAGCGGCGAAGTTTTCAGGATTCCAGAGCTGAAAGCGCGTACCCCTGCCGCGGACGATGAACTTCTTGGTCTTATCGAGTTTCGCGTATTCCCGCAGCTCCGGCCGCAGAGAGATTCGCCCCGTTGAGTCCAGTGTTACCGTTTCCGCACCGTCATTGAGTGCGCCGATGACCTCATCGATTTCATACCCCTCCATTCCCGCTTCCTTGCAGCACAGACGAATCGTGTGTTGGTAGGCATTGAAGTCGTCCAGGGTATAGACATTCAGAAAGGGTAACGCGCCGTCCTTTTGGCTGAGGGGTTTCCAAACAACGAATGACTCGCTTAAAACAGGTTTGAGGGCCTTTGGAAAAGCAAGGCGCTTTTGGGAGTCAACGCTGTACTCCTCAAAACCGTACCACGGCTTCACATTCTCGCTGTGTGTCATTTGCGTTCCCTCCCCTCGTAAATAAGTGCATTTTAGCACTAAAAAGTGCAATTTTCTGCTAGTACACCTATTATATACTCTTAGCATTGATATGTCAAGGGCTAAGTGGTAATATATGTCAAAAGTTGTTAAAAGTTTTGCACCGTCTTTTCAACAGCATAAGAAATACGGTGTGGACACAAAGTCGTGTTTATGATATAATATACTCATGAAAAAGAGAACAATTATGTATAATAGCACAAAAAAGCCTAAGGAGAAACATATGTTTAATCCCGAAAAAGTGAAGCTTGGCATCGCGCCAATTGCCTGGACAAACGACGATATGCCCGAGTTGGGCGGCGAAAACACCTTTGAGCAGTGTGTCAGCGAGATGGCGTTGGCGGGTTTTGAGGGTTGCGAAATCGGCACAAAGTATCCCGCCGACCCCAAGGTTCTCAAACGCGCATTGGACCTGCGCGGTCTGCAAATATGCAACCGTTGGTTCTCAAGTTTTCTAATTTCAAAGCCCTTTGCGGACACGGAAAAAGACTTCCGCGCCGAGCTTGCGTTCCTCAAGGAACTGGGTGCGAAAGTTATAGGCGCGTCGGAGCAAAGCGGCAGTATACAAGGCTTGCCTGTACCTGTATTGGGCGAAAAAAAGCCCGTTATGGACGACAAGCAGTGGGATATATTCTGTTCGGGACTGAACAAATTAGGCGAAATTGCCAAAAGTGAGGGTATGCGCCTGACATTTCACCACCACATGGGTACAGTGGTGCAAACTGCCGAGGAAATTGACCGCATGATGGCGAACACCGACCCCGATTTGGTGTACCTGCTGTTTGATTCGGGACATTTGGCGTACTGCGGCGAGGACTATCTGGCAGTTTTGCGTCAGTATGTAAGCCGTGTGGGACACGTCCACCTGAAAGACATTCGCCCCGATGTCGTGGCAAGGGTACGAGCCGAGGACATGAGCTTTTTGGACGGCGTTCGCGCCGGTGCGTTCACTGTTCCCGGTGACGGTTGCGTGGATTTTGACGGGATTTTCCGCATTTTGAGCGAGAACAATTACGAGGGCTGGATGCTCGTTGAGGCGGAGCAGGATCCCGCCAAGGCAAACCCCTTGGAGTACGCCATTCTAGCACGGAAATTTATCCGGGAGAGAGCGGGGCTGTAGAGGCTCGATTTCCTCTCAGCTCTCACTCCTAGCACGCGCCGCATTCAACTCCTCCAAAATTCGATCATGATCGGTGTCTGTTAGGGGGTAGTTGCGCATAGGAATATTTGCCAAAAGCGCGCCGACTATTGCGGGGATAGTAAACAGGGCGAAAAGTGTCACCATGTAGGGGGTGAACTCCTGATTTTCCCGAGCGATTCCGCCCCCGTCAATAAAAGCGTTCAGCGCTTCAACACGCTCTCCCGTGAAACCTACAAGTGCGTAGATAATCCCGCCGATTAGAGTGGCAATCCCGCCGTTGAGCTTGGCAATTATTGTCTGTCCTGCGGCGAAAACTCCGTCGGGTCGCACAGCGTTCGTGTGCTCCTCGTAGTCCACCGCATCCGCCGTCATCAAGGGCAGGAGGATGCCCAACACCGTGCCGAGGGTTCCCGCCACGGTGAGGGCGATTGCCGCCAACGCCACAAAAAGCGGCTCCGCCATGCGCGTTGGAAATGCGAGGTATAGGGCAAAAACCGCCATATAGGGCAGGACCATAACCCGATTGCAGAAGATGAAAATCTGTGTTTTTTCGTATTTTTTAGTGAGTGCGGGCATCAATTTTACCGCTAAAAGCTTGCCCGCATATGCCCCTGTACTCAGTAAAATTGTGTAGATGAGAATTTTCACGGGGTCTTTGTTGGCGTAATAATAGCTGAAAAGGGGCAGCCAAACAACGCCCTCAACATAGCGTGGACTGGAGAAAATCCCTGACAGGAGCAGGGCGCGAAAGGGTCTGTTGCGCCACATCAGGCGCAGATTTTCGCGGATTGTGTACACTCTCTGGCTAATCTCCACCCGCTCTCTTGGAATAATTCCCGCAAGTTGGAACATGGCGGCAGAAATCAGCGTTATTGGAATGACGACGACGATGAAACCCAGACGTTCGCTGTGCTGCGGGGTTTCGCCGTGAAAAAAAGCCCCCGCCCAAAGCGCCAGGGGTTGTAGGATAAAGCCGAACATACTGCCGAAAACCGCAGAGAGCGTCTTCAGGGAGATGAGCTGCGTTCGCTCCTGCTTGTCCGCAGTCATCAGCGTTGGCAGACTGTGCAGGGGGATATCTCCTGCGGTGTAAGCCAGTCCCCACAGAAAAAATGCCGCCACAGCCCAGAGGATAATTCTCAGGTTGCCTGCTGCGCCCACACCCTGTGAGGGGTCGTAAATGCCGTTGAGGAAACACAGTATGGTGAACAGGGCGGCGGGGACGGGGGCATAGATAAGGTAAGGGCGCGCCTTGCCCCAACGGGTGCGGGTGCGATCCATAAGGCTGCCCATGAACGGATCTTTCATGGCGTCAAAAACGCGGTTCGCGGTTAAAATAACGCTGACGACCATGGGCGGCAACAGCAAGGTGAACTGGAAGTAGTACGCCAACAACCCCGATATGTAGTACAAAGTCACCTGCCCTCCCAAGGCGACAAGATAAGCTAACTGTTCTTTTTTAGGGAGGGTGGGATTCATCGTTTTTTGTCCTTCCTTAAAGAACCTGTATTCAGTAGTTTGAAACGATCTCTTTTTCGCGCTTTATTCCCCAAACTTCGTTAAAAATACTCGAAATGAACGAATTATTTCTGTGTTTTTTGCCTCGTTTGGCAAAAAAATCGCTCAAAAATAGTCTGTTTAATCTACTGAATACAGGTTCTAAAAGACCTACTTTGAAATTCTGCTTACATTTGCAGTTTCAAGTAGGTCCATTGCTTACTATTTATCAAAGTGCCGCCCGAACAGCCGCCGCAATACTCTTTGCATCCAAGCCGTAACGCTTGAGCATTTCAACGGCGGGTCCCGAACGTCCGAAAGTGTCCTTAACGCCCACGCGAACCACGCGGCATGGGGACTTTTCACTGAGCAGCTCCGCCACGGCGGAACCCAGACCGCCAATGACTGAATGCTCTTCTGCGGTAACGATAAGTCCTGTCTTTGCCGCGGCAATTACAGCTTCTTCATCCAATGGCTTGATTGTATGGACATTCAAAACGGCGGCGGAAATGCCCTCAATCTCAAGTTGAGCGGCGGCGGTTAAGGCTTCAGCGACCATCAATCCTGTGGCGATAATCGTCACATCCCCGCCGTCTTTGAGCTTGACAGCTTTGCCCAACTCAAATTTATAATCCTCACTGTTGACACGGGGTACAGCCAGTCTGCCAAAGCGCAAGTAGCAAGGGGAATCAGTCTTTGCGGCGGCAAAAACAGCTTGCCGCGCCTCAATGTCGTCGGCGGGGTTGATTATGGTCATGCCGGGGATGGTGCGCATAAGAGCGATATCCTCACAACACTGGTGGCTTGCCCCGTCCTCACCCACGGAAATACCCGCGTGGGTCGCGCCGATATTCACATTCAGTCCGGGATAGCCCAGTGTGTTGCGGATTTGCTCAAAGGCTCGCCCTGCAGCGAACATAGCAAAGGTGGATGCGAATACGGTGTAACCGGCGGTGCTAAGTCCTGCGGCAACGCCGATTAGGTTCTGCTCGGCAATGCCCGCGTCGAAAAATCTTTCGGGAAACGCCTTGGCGAATACGGCAGTTTTCGTCGCCGGGGCGAGGTCAGCGTCCAACACCACCAATTTTTTGTCTGCTGCGCCAAGTTCGGCTAACGCCGCCCCGTAGGCATCTCTGGTCGCCAATTTAATTTCACTCATGCTACTATTTCCTCCAATCCCGCAAGGGCGGTTTTCAGCTCTGTCACAGCCTGATTGTACTGCTCCTCATTGGGAGCCGCGCCGTGCCAATTGACGTTGTTTTCCATGTACGACACGCCCTTGCCTTTTACGGTTTTCATCACGATGCAACAGGGTTTATCAGTGACGGTTTTTACCTCGGCGAACGCCTTTTCGATGTCGTCAAAACAGTGACCGCTGATGTTTATTACATGAAAACCGAAAGCGGCGAATTTCTCGTCAATGGGATATGGGGAGTTGACCTCGCCGATGGTGCCGTCAATCTGCATATTGTTGTTGTCCACGATGACCGTCAGGTTGTCAAGCCCTTTGGCGGCGGCGAACATTGCCGCTTCCCAAACCTGCCCCTCCTGGAGTTCACCATCGCCCAACATTGCGTAGACTTTCCAGTCCGCACCGCCCAATTTGGCGGCAAGAGCCATACCCACAGCGGCGGAAACACCCTGCCCCAATGAGCCAGTTGACATATCCACACCGGGGGTGTAGTGCATATTGGGATGTCCCTGCAGATGGGAATCGGGGTGGCGCAGGGTAGCCAGGTCGCTGACGGGAAAGTAGCCCCGCAGCGCAAGGGTGGCATAAAGCCCGGGGGCGGCGTGCCCCTTTGAGAGAACAAACCTATCGCGGTTTTCCATTTTGGGGTTGGCGGGGTCGATATTCATCTGCTCAAAATAAAGGTAGCAGAGCATTTCAGTCGCGCTGAAGCTCCCCCCCGGATGACCTGATTTCGCGTTGAAAATCCCCTCCAAAGCGGCAAGACGCGCCTTTACGGCGTTCATTTTCAACTCATTTTTTGTGATTTTTAACACAACTAATCTCCTTTCCCATTTGGTTGCCACAAGAATTACCGTGTGTATTCTAACATATTTGTCGTGAAATTGCAAGTGGCACCTTGATTCAACAGCACGCCCATTTCATAAATTTCCCCAAATAAGGGATAGAGTTTATGAAATGAGCGTGGGAGTGGGGAGCGGATGTTTTCAACGGAAAATGTTCACTCCCGATGCTTAAAGAGAGCTTCGTTCCACGTCTGAATTGAGCTTTCGCATATCTATAGTCGCCTAACTTGAAAATCAACTCGTCTGTGCGGTCTATTTTCCATCTGAAGTAATATAACACATTAAGCGCCAAATGTCCGTTACCTTTTTTTGCCTTGTTTCTCAACCATTTTGAGTCATGACCGACAAATAGCTCTCATCCACCCCGACCTTCCCCCACGCCCAACGCCTCCTTACGCAAAAGCACCAACGCCAGTAAATTCGGAAACGCCATGAGGGCATTCATGATGTCCGCTGCGAGCCAGACGGTTTCTAGTTTTATAATACTGCCCAGAAAAATGCCCACAGTGAACAGGGCGAGATAGGGGACTTCCCCTTTTTTACCAAAGAGGTATTTTGCTCCCTGTTTGCCGTATTGCCCCCAACCAATCAAGGTAGCGAATGCGTAAAAACATAGGGAAATAGTTACGAAAATCCGCCCGCCCTCGCCGAACATTAGGGCAAAGGCATCGCCGCAAAGTACCGCGCCGGTACGGGTGCCGTCGCCGCCGTATGCCCCTGAACAGAGGATGGCAAAACCGGTGACTGCACACATCACTGTGGTGTCCACAAAAACCTCGGCGATGCCCCACATCCCCTGTTCTTCAGGATATTTGCATTGGGCACAGGCGTGAATCAGCGGTGATGTCCCCAGTCCCGCCTCGTTAGAAAATACACCACGAGCTATCCCCCAACGCATGGCAGCAGGGCTTTTCGCGCCCCGGAATATTGCCGCGAACGCTCCCAAAGCCGCTGTGTGATTGCCAATAATTACCGCAATACAGCCGACAAAAAACGCCGCGCTAAGGATTGGTATCAGCCATTCGGACACCTGCGCCAAACGCTTTACGCCCCCCAATGACACGGCGGCGGCGAGAGCGGCAAGAGCGATGCCCACGGCAGCGGGGGCAAAACCGAAGCTCTCCTCTAACGCGGCGGCGGCGGAGTTACTTTGGGTCATGTTGCCCACGCCAAAGGACGACATCACTAGTAGTACACACCACGCCATCCCCAGTTTTTTCATGCCCAATCCCCGCGCCAGGATTACCATGCCGCCGCCCATATACTGCCCGTCGGCGGTTTTGTAACGGTACTTTATTCCCAGTGTGTTTTCGGCATAGGAGAGCATCATCCCGAAAATCGACGACAACCACATCCAAAAAATCGCCCCAGGTCCGCCCAGGACGATGGCGGTGGCAACCCCAACAATGTTGCCCGTCCCCATGCAGGCGGCGAGGGCTCCCGTCAGTGCCTGAAAGGGCTTAATTTCCCCCTCGCCCTTTGCCATGGGCTTCAGCAATGTGCCGAAAGTGTTTTTCATCCAATATGTGAATTTCCAAATCTGAAAAAAGCGCGTTTTTGCACTAAACCACAGCCCGATTCCCATGAATAGAACCAGTGTCGGCACGCCCCATAGGGCGGAGTGAATTTGTTCCAACAATGTTTTTCCCGCTAATGTGTTTTTACACCATCATATTAGCGGGCGGTGGGGAGTATTACTGTTTTTTTATGGCTAGAAAGAAAACCCTTACGCCTTACCGACGCATCCAAACAGCGTCATCTTCTCCTTAACAGACGCCTTGATCGCTTCAACGCCGGGAGCAAGCAGCTTGCGTGGGTCAAAACCCTTGCCATGCAGATCCTTGCCCGCCTCAATGTAGCCGCGCACCGCCGCCGCAAAGGACAGCTGACACTCGGTGTTCACGTTGATTTTACTGACGCCAAGCTCAATCGCACGGCGAATCATATCCTCGGGAATTCCCGTGCCGCCGTGCAGAACCAGGGGCATATCACCGGTCAGCTGCTGAATCGCGTCTAGCGCCTCAAAGGAAAGCCCCGCCCAATTTTCAGGGTATTTCCCGTGGATATTGCCGATTCCCGCCGCAAGCATATCAACGCCTAAATCGGCAATCATCTTGCACTCGGCAGGGTCGGCGACCTCACCTGTACCCACGACGCCGTCTTCCTCGCCGCCGATGGAACCCACTTCCGCCTCCAGTGAAATGCCCCGCTCTCGGGTGACTTTCACAAGCTCAGCGGTTTTGGCGATATTTTCCTCAATGGGATAGTGGGAGCCGTCAAACATGACGCTAGAGAAGCCCGCGTCCATGCAGGCGTAACAGGCATCGTAACTGCCGTGATCTAGGTGCAGTGCCACAGGCACGGTGATGCCCATGAAGCCGATGAGGTTTTTGACCATGTCAGCGACGTTTTTGAAACCGCACATATATTTGCCCGCGCCCTCGGAAACACCCAGAATAATCGGTGCGTTCAGTTCCTGAGCCATCTCCAACGCTGCCTTTATCCATTCAAGGTTGTTGATGTTGATTTGCGGCACGGCATAGTGTCCCGCCTTTGCCTTTTTCAGCATTTCTGTTGCGTTTGTATACATTTTTATCCTCCGTTTTATAGGTTTTTTGTGAAAATACTGCGTATGTTACAGCTTGATTTCTAAACATATAGTCGATTAACTTGAAAATGGGCTCAGGATTTGCGAGAATATTTTTCGTCTGGCAAGGAAAAAAGCGCAGTAATACTTTCGTATTACGAGCATTTTTGACGACGTCAGATGGAAAATAGACCGCAAAGACCAGTTGATTTTCATGTTAGGGGACTATAACCATAAGCGCAACTGAAAGATTGTTTTTCAACAAGCGCCGTCTAAGTATATCACAAAATGGGCTTGGAAGTCAATGTTTTTGTTTTGCAGCTTTACCATTCACTAAGACCCTGTATGCAGTAGCTTGAAAGAGTCTCTTTCTGGCACTTTATAGTCGCCTAACTTGAAAATCAACTCCTCTTTGCGGTGCATTTTCCATCTAACGTCGTTAAAAATACTCGAAATGAACAAACCATTCCTGCGTTTTTCCTCGTTTGGCAAAGAAATCGCTCAAAAATTATCTGTTCAGACAGCCCCTAATCTACTGAATACTGGTTCTAAACTCCCAAATGCCCCAATAAACATCACCGTCAAAAGGTGCGGGGGTGTCCGCGCGCAAAGCGCGGTCATAGTAAGCAAGCCCGTGACGATAGGCGATGGGTACAAATGGGACTTCCTCATCGAAAATCTTAAGGAACTCGTCAAGCTCCAGTTTGCCCGCACGAAAATCGCTGTAACTTTTTGCGGCTTTTCCGTTCGTATTGATACCGTAACTCGCGCCGCCTCCTGCTTTTAAGAGGGGAGATAGATCCATATTGTTGGTAAGCCGTACCTCGCCAAGGAGCATATCAAACTGTCCCGCCGCTGCGGCTTTTTTGTATGCGGAAAGTCCCAATTCTTTCACCGTAACGCGGATTCCCGCTACCTGGAGAGTGTTCATAATCCGCCTTGCACACTCCACCTTCATGGAGTTACTCTTGTTCACAAGCAGCACCAACGCCCCCTGCCCCGCGGCTTGTCCCGCTCTGCCCGCCTGCTTAATTAAATCCTGTCCCGCCTCGCGGTTTTGCGCCTGTACAGGAGGATTTTCGTAAACAAACCACGCAGGATTAAAGGGCGAACTACTGGGGCGGGCATTGCCTTGAAACGCTCCGCGCGTCAAATCCTCGCGATTAATAAGCACGCTGATTGCCTGCCGCAACAGGGGGTCTTGGAGCTTTTTCCCGCCAAGGGCAAGATATAAAAGATTGTTCAAAGGCAGCTGCACCGTCCGCGCCGTGACGTGTTTCACCTTGCCGTCCGCCAAATCCGTCACAGCATAGCTGATTGCGCCGATGCCAACCCCCTCGGCAAGGGTGCTCACATCTGTGATGTTGGTGAGGATTATGGTCTTGTCCTCCATCTTTTCCCGCCAACGGGGATTGGGAGTGAGAACCATCTCTCCTTTGCGCTCTTTCATGACGAAGCGCCCGCTGCCAATGGGCGGCAATTTGCCCCTGTCTTTATAATTAGCGGGGAGAATTGGGAAGTCCAGGCAGGCTGCCGCAAAAATATCCCCGCTAGCGAGTCTGAAAATTACTGTGTTGTCCCCCTGTGCCTTACAAGAGGAAAAATTGGCAAGGCGTGTCTTATACGCCCCTGATTTCTTAGCGGCGGAAAATGACGCCGCGACATCCTTGGCTGTGACGCTCTTTCCGTCGCTAAAAACCGCTTTACGCAGTGTTATTGTTATGTTCTGTCCGCTTATCTCCTCAAACTCAGCAAGGGATGCCACGGGACGAAAATCCCCGTCCACCCGGTAAAGGCTGTCGTAAATCAACGTCGTCACATGACGGTTCATGGACAGCCGCGCCTTGAAAGGGTGCAGGGAATCCGAGGTGCTGTAGGGGAGGTGAATGGGGCTGTTGCCGCGCTTTTCGTCGTCCGCGGCAGGTGTATTGATAACGCCGGTTCCCTCGGGAACATCCTCCTCGCCGTCAAACGCATTGCAGGCGGAAAACAGTAAAACGGGGATGATCAGCAATAGTGCAAAAAATTTTTTCATGTTTCTCTCACTTTGTCAAAAATTGGTTGGTATAGACGGAAAACCAAAGCGCATACTACAGGCATAAACCATAAGGAGGTTTAATTATGCTGGACAAAATAGCATTGGTACTTGCCGTAATCGGCGCGATTAACTGGGGGCTTGTGGGGCTGTTTCAATTTGACGCTTTCGCGTGGATGTTCGGCGGCTCCGCATCGATCATTGCCCGCATTCTCTATGTCGTCGTTGCCTTGGCGGGTGTGTGGTGCATCTCCCTGCTCTTCCGCGAAAACGCCGTTCTGCGCGACGCTAGCGACGAGGTTTAGTTCTTAGAGATTAGGTTTTAAGATGTTAGATTCTTAAATTTAACACGTTAGGCGTTTTTCGAACGTCTAACTACATATTTTTGCTACAAAAAAAGTCCTATTGTCCCTCTCCCGCAGTGGGCAGCTGTGACTCCCCCCGCGTGAGAGGTGATTAGTTCCTCTACATGGGGGCGGACAATTTCCGCAAGGGGCACAATTTCCTCGTCGCTCAAGGCGCAATGGGCGAGGATTGCCTTGGGCTTATGGTTTTTTTTAGACAGGCAATCCCACAAAAATTCCTTGCGGGCGGTAAAGATATCTCCTCTGTACTGCTTTGCGGGAATGATTTTTCCCTTTTCCATTGTCAATGAGGGATAGATTTTCAGGAGCTTTGCCCCAAACGCCTCCAGTAGGCTGCAGCGCCCTCCTCTAAGGAGGAAAATAGGATTTTCTACCAAAAAGTTCGTGCAGACACTGGAACGGTACTTTTCAAGTTTTGGGATAATATCTATTATTGACATTCCCATGTCCCGCAATTCACAGGCTTTCAGCACGACTAGTCCAAAGCCGCCGCAGAGTTGAGTGCTGTCGAAAACCTCCGCTTTACCCAATGTGGCGGCGGCAATTTTCGCGCTTTGGTGAGCGGAAGAAATCCCTGAGGAGAGAGAGATGTGCAGAATTTTGTCCCCCGTATTGAGCAGCGTGTTCCAGGTTTTGAGGTAGTCCCCCACTGACGGCGCGGCGCTTCTGGCTAGCTGCCCCCGCGTTTCGTAACGTTCGGCAACCTCCCGACCGGTAATCTGCGCCCCGTCACGGAAACTAGCGATCTCGCCGCCCTCCTCATAACGCAGATAAAGCGGCACCACTGTCACTTTTCGCGCAAGGGCAGCAGGCAAATCACAAGGGCTGTCGGCGGTGATGTGTAACAACTTGACCTCCGTGTTTTTTTGGGGTGAGGGTTTGGTATATTATAGTATATATCACGGCAAAATTCAACCACCCTTGAAAAATCCCCTCATTTATGGTATTATTAGTAGCAACTTAACACGACGATACTAAAAAGCCAAATCGACACAATACACACAACTGAAAGAATATTTTTGAGCGAGAAAAAACATAAAGAGGTGATTGCTATGGTAATGGTCAAGGAAACAATCTCAGAGGTTCTGAAAACGCTGAACACCGATCCGGAGCAGGGGCTTTGCGCCGCCCAAGCCCGTGAACGCTTGGAGAAATACGGCGAAAACGTATTCGAGGAGGCAAAAACAGACTCGTTGGCGAAAAAAGTTCTGCACCATCTCTCGGAAATCACTGCCATAATCCTCATCATTGCCAGTGTAATCGCCGCTTATATGGCGCTCACTCAGAACGACGGCTGGCACAAGGTCGTCGTGATTATGTCTATCGTCGTCATCAATACGGTGCTTGGTGTCTACCAGGAAAGCAAGGCGGAACGGGCGTTGGAGGCGCTGAAAAAACTCAATACGAGCCAGACGACGGTAATACGCGAGGGTAAAAAGCAAAAACTGGACGCGGCTCTTTTAGTGCCGGGGGACATCATCGAACTGGATACCGGCGACGTTATCACTGTGGATGCACGATTGATTGAAAGCTCGAGCTTACAGGTGGATGAGTCGAGCCTTACAGGGGAGAGCCTGCCTGTGGAGAAAAAAGCCGATGCGGTGATAACTGAGGATGTGGCATTGGGCGACAGGCTGAACATGGTTTATTCAGGCTGCCTTGTTACGGGCGGGCGCGCCGTGGCGGTTGTCGTCAACACGGGTATGGAGAGCGAAATGGGTAAAATCGCGGGGCTCCTTGGTAATACCCAAAAGCTGAAAACACCGTTGCAGCTGCGTTTGAGTCAGCTTGCCAAAAGGCTCTCACTCCTTGCCCTACTGGCGGGGGTGGTTATCTTTTCAATCGGCGCTTTTGTTTACGGTGACAGCTACGCGGAAATGCTCCTGGTGGCAATCTCACTGAGTGTGGCGGCAGTACCCGAAACTCTGCCCATCATAGTCACCATGATACTCTCTCACTCCATCCACAACATGGTGAAGAAAAAGACTATAATCAGGCGCATTCCCGCCGTGGAAACAGTTGGCAATACCTCGGTAATCTGTACTGATAAGACAGGCACTCTGACCCAAAACAAGATGGAGATTCAACAGCTTTGGCACAGGGATTTACAGCCTGTTAAGGCAAACGCGCCGTTTGGTGAGGAGGAGATACACCTTTTGGAGCTGCTCACATCCTGCAGTAACGCCACCATTGAGATTCACGGCGATGACGAAAAGGTCGTGGGCGACCCAACAGAGCTTGCTATCATTCGTCTGCTCCACGACAAGGGCTTCACCCGCGTGGACGCGGAGCGGCAGTATCCCCGCATTCACGAGCTGCCCTTTGATTCCACCCGCAAGCTCATGACCACTGTACATCACGTGGAGGATTATTTTCTTGCGGTAACAAAGGGAGCATTTGATAAAATCCCTGTAAAATGGGACGAGGATTTGCGCAAACGCGCCGCTGAAACCCACGATATGTTTGCCGAACAGGCACTGCGCGTCATCGCCATCGCCTATAAAAAGTACGACCATCTGCCCGAGAACCTAAGCGCGCATGAGCTTGAGCGTGACATGACCTTGTTGGGGCTTGTGGGCATGATTGACCCGCCGCGACCCGAAAGCGCAAGGGCTGTTGAGCTTTCCAAACAGGCGGGGATAAAGACGGTGATGATCACCGGCGACCACATTGTCACCGCCCGCGCCATCGCCCGCCAAATCGGCATATATCAAGACGGCGACAAAGCGCTGACAAACACGGACTTGGCGAACATGAGCCAGGAAGAGCTGATTGCCGCCGTGCGGGATGTATCCGTCTACGCCAGAGTCAGCCCCGAGGACAAAATCAACATCGTAAAGGCGTGGAACGCCCACGGCGAGGTGGTCACTATGACGGGGGACGGCGTGAACGACGCCCCTGCCCTAAAGGCGGCGGACGTGGGCGCAGCAATGGGCATTGCGGGTACGGAAGTGACAAAAAGCGCGGCGGATATGGTCATCACCGACGACAACTTCGCCACAATCGTGGACGCAATCAGTGAAGGACGCACCGCCTACGACAATATCCGCAAGGTGGTCTACTTCCTCCTGAGCGTGAATTTCGCCCAGATTTTCATCATGCTAAGCGGTGTGATTATGGGTTGGGGCGCGCCTTTAGTGGCGGTGCAAATCCTGCTCATCAACGTTATCTGCGACGGCGTACCGGGCTTTTTCCTCAGTTTTGAAAAGCCCGATAAACACACAATGCTCCGAGGGCCCCTGCCCAAGAACGCGAGCATCTTCGCCGGTGGCATGGGATGGAAAATCGCACAGCGTTCCCTCACTTTTTCCGTTATAACCATCTCTGCTTTCTACGCCGGCGCGTTTTTGGATTTCGGACTTGTTCCTAGCCGTGAGCTTGGCAACTCCATGGCGTTTTTGGTTCTGGCACTGGCGTCCATCATCAACGTCTTCAACGTCCGCAGTGAGCAGTCCATCTTCAAAATCGGCTTCCTCTCCAACAAGGGCGTCTTGATTAGCGCCCTGGCATCCATCACAATCACCATACTCGTCGCCGCCTGGCACCCCCTCGCCGTGATCTTCCAGGTCGTCCCCATGAGCGGCTATCACTGGGCAATTGCTTTGGGACTTGCTTCTTTGCAGTTGGTTACGGCAGAGGTGCAAAAAGCCCTCAAAAAAGGAAAGTGAGCATAATGAAAGAAAAAAATGCCGTCCTAATAGTGCGCATCAGCTGTCTTGCGGCGGCATTGGCTCTTTGCACTCTGATTTTCCTTTCATCGCCGCGCCACATGGAGGCGGACACTTCAGAACATATGAGTTTTACTCAGCTTGAGGAGTTTCTTGTACAGAACATCGGTGAGGGCTTCATTCGGAAAATTAAGAT
>WRKY01000018.1 GCA_009777895.1 Oscillospiraceae bacterium | reverse complement strand
GAGCATGAAAAAGAAACGCTTTGTCACTTGTCTCAACCCCGTGAAGCATTTAACGCGTATTCTCGAACTGTGAGGCTAAACTTTTTTGTTGACTTTGGTCGGGGTGGAATTTCGTGCGTTTGGCGTGACAAATAAATCTCTTTTTCTTGACAAATCTTCCTTTTTCGTATATACTTAGTGTATGTTACTATAATTACACACACGGAGGCAGACATCATGACTATCATCATCGGAACACTCAAAACAGCGCTGATTGTCTTCATGTCAATTGTTACGGGATTGTTCTCGTCACTTGGCATCTTCAGCGGCACGGCGGTTGAAAAAAAGGACTGCTACCCCATCGTTTTCGTCCACGGTCTAGGCGGTTGGGGCGAGGGAGCAAAGCTGAACAACTCCCTACCCCATTGGGGCATGGCGGCGGGCAGTATGCAACGTTATCTTAATTCTCAAGGTTACGAAACACACGCCGCTTCAGTGGGACCCACTTCCAGTGCTTGGGACAGAGCCTGCGAACTCTATGCCCACATCACGGGTACTCGTGTGGATTACGGCGCGGCACACGCCAAGGCTCATGATCACCAGCGTTTCGGCGAAACTTACGACAAGGCGTTAGTCCCGAATCTTAGCGCTGAAAACAAAATCCACCTCATCGGTCACAGCTTTGGCGGAGCAACTATCCGTATGTTTACACAGTTCATCTCCGAGGGCAGCGCGGCGGAAATCGCCGACGGTGCGGCGGACATCTCACCGCTGTTCACGGGCAACTTGGCAGGCTGCGTGGCATCCATCACCACCCTCGCCGCTCCCCACAACGGCAGTGCGGTGCTTCTGCCCGAATTGGAAGATAACGCTAGCTCACTACTAAACGACCAACTGAGTAAACTGGCAGCTTGGAGTGTCCGCTTGCCAATTATCGGAAAATACTACCCGTTCAGGTTGGAGCATTTTGTCGCCGAAGGTGCAACTAGCATTGACACCCAAGAAGTGAACAACAAGTTCAGCAGCGGCATGGACAGAGCCGAGGTTGACCTCAGCCCCGACGGCGCCTTTGCGGTGAATCAGCAAATCAGTTGCCAACAGAATATTTACTACTTCAGCTTTGTGGCGGATTTAACTGAGGACGACGGCAACGGTAACCGTGTTCCCAAAGCGAATATGTGGGAGTTCTTCAGGGACAGCGGCACGCGTATCGGATTGAAGCGCGACCCCATTACCACCGCTAACGGCGTTGTCGTTGACGCTTCCTGGCAACCCAATGACGGGCTTGTGAGCGTGGCGTCTGCCAAGTATCCCTTTGGCGAGCCTAACAAGGTTTACGACGCAGACAATGTGGAAAAGGGTATGTGGCAGGTGATGCCCACAATCACAAACTGGGATCACATAGATTTTGCGGGCGGCTTACAGAAAGTTTGCGGAGCTGAGGGCATTCGTGAGTTCTATCTGAACCTTGCACAGCTTTTGGAGAAACTGGATTAGCAACCATACAAAGGGGCGGGGAAAATACCCGCCCTTTTAGAACCTGTATTCAGCAGATTGAAATGCTCTCTTTTTGGTGATTTTCCCGCCAAGCTTTGTTAAAAATACTCGAAATGAACAAATCATTCCTGCGTTATTTGCCTCGTTTGGCAAATAAATCGCTCAAAAGTGGTCTGTTCAGGGCTTGTCTGAAATTTTAAAAACGCCGTATATTTTGAGATAAAACGGAGCGAAACGAGGAGAAAACCGCAGGAATACTTTTGTATTCCGAGGATTTTCAACGATGTTGTAGCCCGTTTTAGCCAAAATAGGCAAGTTTTTTGAATATAGGTTCTTAATTAAGGAGGACATATGGAAAAGCTACCTAAATTTTTAGGGATTGTTATTCTTGCGTTATTAATTTTCGCATCGGGGGTTTTTGTCGGCACATTTACAGCTGATCTGCGCGAGCGGGAGTATGACGATTGGGCTTATTATGGCGACGAATACCCTACATACGATTTTGACGATATTGAGAACAGCGAAATGGATTTTTACGCTATTGTCCTTGATGTATCCGAAAATAAAATAGTCGTTGAAGGAACCGACAATGGGCAAGGAAAACAGAGGTTCAAATTAGACGGCGTTTTCATTAACAACGAATACGGCGAAGAAATTAGTCCCCTGGAGCTTGAAAAGGGCATGGTTGTTCATATGGGCTTTGCAGATATAACATATCAACTTGTGTCCATTGACATACTTTCCCCGGAAGTCTATGAAAATTGGACAAATAATCAGGGCGAACCCCTAGGAGCGAACTAATGGACGGTCAGCATATACAGTGGTTTCCGGGGCATATGGCGAAAACCCGCAGGCTCATCAGCGAACATCTGCGCCTTTGTGACGGCGCGGTGGAGATTGTGGATGCCCGGGTGACGCGTTCAGGACGCAACCCGGAAATTGACAAGTTACTGGGGGACAAACCGCGCATTTTGCTTTTGAACAAAGCGGATTTAGCCGATGGCGACGCGACAAACAGCCGCATTGCCCAACTGCGCCGCCAAGGAAAAAACGCCCTCGCTGTGGACTGTCGTTCCGGGCGCGGGCTGAACGCTTTTAACCCACTGGCGCGGGAGGTCTGCGCCGAACAAATCGCTCGCAACGAGAGTAAGGGCATGACTGGTCGCGCCCTGCGCTTCATGGTGGTGGGCATACCAAACTGCGGCAAGTCGTCATTTATCAACCGAATGGCGGGGCGGGTGAAGGCGGAAGCGGCGGATCGTCCCGGGGTCACGCGGCATACAAACTGGTTCGCCATCGGCGGCGGACTGGAGCTTTTGGATACCCCGGGGGTGCTGTGGCCCAAGTTTGAGGATCAGAGCGTGGGACAGAAGCTAGCGTTTATCGGCTCGGTGAAAGACGAGATTTTGGATGCGCAGGAACTTGCCTGTGCATTTTTGGAGGTAATGCGCAAGGGCTACCCCGACAGAATCCGCCAGCGTTATTGCGTTGACTGCGAGGAATTCGCTGACGAACCCTTTGCCGCCTACGCAATCTTGGAGAAAATCGCAAGCAAGCGCGGATTTTTACAGCGCGGTAAACAAACAGACACCCTGCGCGCCGCGAGAATGTTGATGGATGAATACCGCAGCGGGAGGTTGGGGCGCATCAGTCTGGATTAAGCTCAGAGCATAGATTGTGGAAACTATAGTCGATTAACTTGAAAATCGGCTCAGGATTTGGGAGAATATTTTTCGTCTGGCAAGGAACAAAGCGCAGTAATACTTTCGTATTACGAGCATTTTTGACGAACTCAGATGGAAAATAGACCGCAAAGACCAGTTGATTTTCATGTTAGGAGACTATATAGTCGCCTAACTTGAAAATTTAGAGAGAGTGTGTAGAATAGCAACATTTAGAGTGTATACTCACCTCCGCTGTGCTGTAGCATAATATGGATTGTACAGACTGTCGCCAAAACGCGACGACAATCCAATGATGCTGGAGGGGTGGGAATGAAAACGCTGATAATCCACGGCGGGAGGTGCGTCCGCGGGGAGATGCGGGCTCAGGGAGCGAAAAACAGCGCGTTGCCGCTGCTTGCCGCAAGTCTATGCGTGCAGGGCAAATGCCTGTTCAAAAATATGCCCGCCCTGTCAGATATCGACACAAGCCTTGAAATCCTACGCCACGCGGGAGTAAAAGTCCAACGCGACAGCTCACAAAAAATCATCGCGACGGATGCCGCCGCTCCAAGACGGTACATAATCCCCGAATCTCTAATGCGCAAAATTCGCTCATCCATCTTCCTGCTCGCCCCCCTGCTAGCGAGATTTGGGCGTGCGGAAATCTGTGCGCCGGGGGGCTGTGACATCGGCGCAAGACCTATCGATTTGCACCTTTACGCCATGGAAAAATTGGGGGCAGTCTATCGGCAAGAGGGGGATTTTTTGCGTTTTCACGTGCCGCGCGGCTTGGTGGGGGCGGATATAGCGTTGCGCTTCCCCAGTGTTGGAGCGACGGAAAACGTTCTCATGGCGGCAGCCTGCGCAAGAGGAACGACCCGCCTTTCCGGCGCGGCGAGAGAGCCTGAAATCGTTGATCTGGCGTGTTTTCTCAACCGTTGCGGGGCGAGGATACGCGGTGCGGGAGAGAGCGAAATCATCGTGGAAGGAGTGCCGCGCCTTTGGGGCTGCGAGTACAGCGTCATGCCCGACCGTATCATTGCGGCGAGCTACCTTGCCGCTGCGGCAAACACAGGCGGAGAAATGCTTGTGCGCGACATCGTCCATAGCCACCTTGCCCCCGTTTTGCCCGTGTTTTCCGCAATGGGCTGCCGCGTGGCACCAGTGGGCGATAGCGGGATACACCTACAGGCGCCTCGGCGTTTGTCTTCATTCGGCAGCATCGTCACCGCGCCATTCCCGGGCTTCCCCACAGATTGCCAGTCCGCGTTTTTAGCGTTGTCGTGTACTGCTCGGGGCACAGCCCATATCCGTGAGGATATTTTCGAGAGCCGATTTAAGCAGGCGGGGGAGTTTGAGAAGATGGGGGCGTACATTCGTGTGCGGGGCAAGGATGCCTACATTCACGGCGTTACACAGTTGCGCGGCGCGACAGTGCAGGCGATGGATTTGCGCGGCGGCGCTGCATTGGTCATCGCCGCCCTCGCCGCGGCGGGAACGACAAGGATTGAGCAGGCGCACTTGATTGAGCGCGGGTGGGAAATCGAGAGCTTTTTGGGGAGCGATGGTATAGTCGATTAACTTGTGCTCCATGTTATACTAAACTCAAAAAAGGACACCTCTGGAGATGACAGGTGTCCTTGTTTTTTGTTTTTACTGTAGATCTATAGTCTTATAACTTGAAAATCGGCTCAGGGTTTGCGGGAATATTTTTCGTCTGGCAAGGAAAAAAGCACAGGAACACTTTATTGTATTGCGAGCATTTTTGACGAAGTCAGATGGAAAATAGACCGCAAAGACCAGTTGATTTTCATGTTAGGAGACTATATTTTAAGCGTTACATCCACAGGCACAACCTCCGCCGCAACCGCCGCAGCCGTCCTCGTCTTCGGCGGACACTTCACAGGTTTCCGGGTCGTCGCCGTCGGCGCAAAGAGTCAGGATGCCGAAAATGCTGTTCATCAGTTCGCCCAGGGTCTTGTGTGCTTCCTGGTATTTCTGCATGGCGGGGCGTGCCATGGCGATCTCATAAAGCCGCTCAAACTCCTCTTTGTAGGCTTTCATCTTGCTCTCGTTGGCGTTTTCACTGCTCGCTTCATTGGCGTAGCCGCTCTCCGCCATCTGGAGAGTACGCATGATACCGGACAGCTCCTCGTCATCCATGTTGCCCTGCATTGCCGCCTGCACAGCGGCGAATTCCTCCGTCTGTTGGATCAACGCCCCCAACTCGCGGGTTTTTTTGATAATTTCTGACATTTTAATTCTCCTCAAATGTTGTTGTGGTTGCATTTTGTTGTGGTTACATAGTATACATCATTTGCGGGAGAAATGCAAATTTTTTGGGGGAGTCACAGGCAAATTTAGTTTCCCAAAAACTCCACTTCTAAAACTGCGAAATATGTTGCGGCTCAATCAAACATTCGAGCATGAGGTGAGATAAAGTAGCCTTTGACTTGTAGGAATTTTTGTAAAAGCGCAAAGAATGGCGATGTTGAAAAACTAGATTTTGTTTTTATTAGCGAGAGATTTTTTCGTCAGATTAAACAAAAAACGCAAGAAATACTTTGTGTATTAATGAGTTTTTTGTGACATATGACGGAAAAATATTCGATAATAAAAATGAAAGACAGATTTTCAACAAGCCCAGAATAGAAATTCAAATACCGCAGACCCACTCAGCGTCGTCCCGACAACGAGAAAAAGCATCTGCATCATTATAAAGATTTACCTTGCCACCTCATTTATTTTATAAATGTTTTGCTGTTTGTTCACACCATGAAATCCCCCCCTTGACAAACCCCAAAAAATAGGTTATAATATATTAGCACTCACAAACAACGAGTGCTAAACCCTAGCACATAGAATATGGAAAGGAGAAAAATCATGCTGAGCGAGAGACAAAAAGCCATTCTTGCCGCTGTCGTGGAGCGATATATACGAACGGGTGAGCCTGTGGGTTCAAGCGTCCTGTTGCCCGCGCTAGGCATGAGAATCTCCTCGGCGACTGTCCGCAACGAGTTGGCGGCGCTCTCCGCAAAGGGCTACCTAAAACAGCCCCACACATCTGCCGGACGCGTCCCTTCCACAAACGGCTACCGCTACTACGTGGATCAGCTCATGGGCAGACGTGAAGCGGACGAGAGTTTCCGCCGTCTGTTCACCCAACTTGCGCTCTCCTCCCACGACCCCGCACGCTTATTGGAAAACGCAATCACAGTATTAGCGGACATCACCCGCTGCGCCGCCGTCAGCACACTGCCGTCGGGAGAGGGCGCGAGACTGCGGCGGGTTGAGCTAGTACCTTTGGGGGAGGACACCGCACTTTTGGTGCTGCTTACCGACAGCGGAATTATCAAAAATCGCTCACTGCGTCTTGACTTCCCTGCCACGTCGGCACTCCTGGAGAGCTTCGGCAATTTCAGCGCGGCGGCACTGTGCGGCAGGGAGATGACGGACTTCTCACCCGCCTATCTACAGGGTCTGACCACCTCCCTAAATCTTGAACTCCTGCCCGTTTTGGCGGATTTTGCCGAGCTTGCCCGGGAAGCGGCACAAACACGCGTGGCTGTGGAGGGACAGATGAACCTCCTCCAGCACAAGGAAATTTCCGGCAATTTAGCGGAGATACTGAACCTCCTGCGCAAAGGACAGAAGCTGCACGAGTTGGCGCGAGGAGATCCGGACAATGCGGTTTCCGTGCGAATTGGCAGCGAGAGCGGCGACCCCGCACTGAAAAATACGGGGCTAATCCTCGCCAAATACAACATGGGAGGACATCAAGGTATGTTGGGCATTGTGGGCGGTTCGCGCATCGACTACGCAAGGCTCATCCCAGGGATACAATACCTTGCGCGGTTGCTTGAACATCTGATGAGCGACGAGCAATAAAAAAGTAGGAGGAATCATGGCTAAAAAGAAAAACGATGAAACCCTTGAGGAGAAGGTTGAAATTGAGGAGGCATCGCCGAGCCTTGAGGAGGAATTGGCGGCGCAAAAGGAGCGGTATCTGCGCCTTGCGGCAGAATACGAGAACTTCCGAAAGCGCAGCGCAAGGGAGCGCGAGAGCCTGTCTTGCTTGGTAAAAAGCGACACCGTCGCCGCCTTGCTTCCGGTTGCGGACAACCTCCACAGAGCCTTGAGCGCGACGGGAGACGAACAAAATCTCCGCAAGGGCATAGAACTCACTGTAGAGCAGTTGAACGCGGCGTTTGAGAAGCTAGGCGTTGAGAGCTTTGGCGAAAAGGGAGAAGCTTTTGACCCCGCATTCCACGATGCAATGGCGGCAGTACCTGACACTGAATTGCCTGAAAACACCATTACAGAAGTCTACAGTGTTGGTTACAAAATCGTGGAAACGGTGATACGCCACGCGAAAGTCATTGTCGCCTCGTGACGGAGATACAGGAATGAGGTCTGTAAATCCAAACCATCAATCCTGAATATCCCTTACTGTACACCGCACACTGCGTTTGCACAGAACGTATTTATCCGTTCCGATTATCTCAAAAACTAGACAGTATACACAACAAAATTCACGCTAAATTACAGCCTCGCTGATAATTTATAAACAAAACATCCTAAAGTAACAAAAGGAGAAAAATATCATGGCAAAAATCATTGGAATCGACCTTGGCACAACAAATTCATGTGTAGCGGTTATTGAGGGCGGCGAATCCGTTGTAATCCCCAACGCTGAGGGGGCAAGAACCACCCAAAGCGTCGTGGCTTTCGGCAAGGACGGCGAGCGCATGGTTGGACAGGTTGCAAAACGTCAGGCAATCACCAACCCAGACCGCACAATTTCGTCTATCAAGCGGCAGATGGGTACTGCCTACCGTGCCACAATCGACGGCAAAAAGTTCACCCCCCAGGAAGTGTCCGCAATGATACTTTCCAAGCTCAAAGCGGATGCGGAAGCGTATCTGGGCGACAAAGTCACTGAAGCGGTCATCACCGTCCCCGCCTACTTCACCGATGCGCAGCGTCAAGCCACAAAGGACGCGGGTCAAATCGCGGGCATGGAGGTAAAACGCATAATCAACGAACCCACAGCGGCGGCTCTTGCCTATGGTATCGACAAAGAGGAAGACCAAATCGTCATGGTTTATGACCTGGGCGGCGGTACCTTTGACGTGTCCATTATCGAAATGGGCGGCGATATCCAAAAAGTGCTGTCCACAGCGGGTAACAACAAGTTGGGCGGCGACGACTTTGACCAACGCGTTATCGACTGGATGGCGGATGAGTTCAAGCGCGACCAGGGTATTGACCTGCGCGGCGACAAAATGGCGATGCAACGCCTTAAGGAAGCGGCGGAAAAGACTAAAATCGAACTTTCCGGCGTGACGACATCCAACATCTCTCTGCCCTTTATCACCGCCGACGCAAGCGGACCTAAGCACCTTGAATTGACTTTAAGCCGCGCGAAATTCAACGAATTGACCGCTGATTTAGTGGAAAAAACCATGGCTCCTGTCCGTCAGGCTCTGTCGGATTCCGGCAAAAACACCAGTCAAATCAGTAAGATACTTTTGGTGGGCGGCTCAACCCGCATTCCCGCCGTACAGGAAGCTGTCAAGAAATATATGGGCAAAGACCCATTCAAAGGCATCAACCCAGACGAATGTGTCGCTATCGGCGCAGCGTTACAGGCGGGCGTTTTGGGCGGCGACGTGCAGGGGCTTTTGCTGTTGGACGTTGCTCCCCTGTCACTGGGAATCGAAACCGAGGGCGGAATCTGTACCTCCATGATTGAGCGTAACACCACTATCCCTGTGAAAAAGAGCCAGACTTTCAGTACCGCGGCGGACAATCAGCCAAGCGTTGAAGTTCATGTGCTGCAGGGTGAGCGGCAATTTGCCCGGGATAACAAGACCTTAGGCGTGTTCCATCTTGACGGAATTTTGCCCGCACGGCGCGGTATCCCCCAAATTGAAGTCACCTTTGACATCGACGCCAACGGCATTGTCCATGTGTCCGCAAAGGACAAGGGTACAGGCAAAGAGCAGAAAATCTCAATCACCGCCAGTACCAACATGAGCAAGGATGACATTGAAAAGGCGGTTGCCGACGCGGAGCGTTTTGCCGATGAGGACAAGAAACGCAAGGAGGAAGTGGATTTGCGCAACAGTGCAGACCAACTTGTCTATCAGTCGGAGCGCCTCATCAGCGAAAACGCCGACAAGTTTGAGGAAGAGGACAAAAAAGCTCTTGAGGAGCTTGCCGACAGCGTGAAAGAGGCTCTTAAGGGCGAGGATAGCAACCTCATCAAGACGCGCATGGAAGAGATGAACCAGAAGTTCTATGAAGTCAGTGCGAAAATCTATCAAGCCAACGCTCCCGAGGGCGCTAATCCATTCCCCGAGGGCATGGAGGGTTTTGACCCCACCGTTGACGCGCCGGATATTGAGGTTGAGGATGCGGATTTTACTGAGGAGTAACGGGAAAAAACTGGGGAAGAAATTATAGTCTCCCTATAGTCTCCTAACTTGAAAATCAAGTCATCTTTGGGGTCTATTTTCCATCTGGCTTCGTCAAAAATGCTCGTAATACGAAAATATTCCTGCGCTTTTTTCCTTGCCAGACGAATAATATTCTCCCAAATCCTGAGCCGATTTTCAAGTTAATCGACTATAAAAACAAAAAGCGGGGTCATGCCCCGTTTTTTGCTGTTTACTGAAAACAATCCTAATTAACACTATACAGCATCTCAGCATAGCTAGGCAAGGGCCAATACTTCTTTGCCACGAGCATTTCAAGTTCGTCAACAACAAGGCGCAACTCACTCATGGCGGAGAACACTCTGTTGCGGTAGAACTGTGCCAATGGCAGCAGCTCTTTGCCGTCTTTCGCCTCAATGATGGCGCTTTCCAGTGACCGCAGCTTCTCCAACATACATCCGCAAAGCTTGGAGATATTTTCCAAAAGGTAATCCTCAAGAGACTTGTCAATGCCGTCAGGTTTCAGGCTCGCCAGGGTAACAAGCTCGGTTTGGTACTTCAAACAGGCGGGAATGATGCTGCCTTTGACGATGTCCACCATGGTCAACGCCTCGATGTGAACCTCGCGGCAGTAATTCTCAAGGTATACTTCGTAACGGGAATGCACTTCGCTCTGTGTGAACACGCCGTGGGAGGTAAAGAGCTTCACGTTCTTGGGATTGACAAACTCAGGCATCGCGTCCACAGTGGTCTTGAGGTTAGAAAGCCCGCGCTTCTCTGCTTCAGCGACCCACTCATCGGAGTAGTTGTTGCCGTTAAAAACAATGCGCTTGTGTTTACTGAAAGTTTTTTTCACCAATGCCGCAAGGGATTCGGTGAAGTCCGCCGCGTTCTCCAACTCATCGGCAAACTGGCGCAGAACCTCAGCGACGGCAGTGTTAATGACGATGTTCGGTCCCGCAATGGAGAAGCGTGAACCCAACATCCTGAACTCAAACTTGTTGCCGGTGAACGCAAAGGGGGATGTGCGGTTGCGGTCTGTGGTATCCTTAGGGAAGTGGGGCAGGACATTCACGCCGATTTCCATCTCCGCTTTCTTTCTGTTGGCATACGCCGCGCCGGACTCCAGAGCCTCAAGGATTTCCGTCAATTCCTCGCCCAAGAAAATGGACACGATTGCGGGAGGAGCTTCGTTGGCGCCAAGACGGTGATCGTTGCCCGCGCTAGCGGCGGAGATTCTTATCATGTCCTGATACTCGTCCACAGCCTTGATAACTGCAACGAGGAACAGGAGGAATTGAGCGTTTTCGTACGGCGTTTCTCCCGGCTCAAGGAGGTTCGTACCAGAATCAGTGGCGAGCGACCAGTTGTTATGCTTGCCGCTGCCGTTTACTCCCGCGAATGGTTTTTCGTGGAGCAGACACGCCATGCCGTGCTTGTCAGCGACGGATTTCAGCAGCTCCATGGTCAGTTGGTTGTTGTCAGTCGCCATGTTTGTGGTGGTGAAGACAGGAGCAAGCTCGTGCTGCGCGGGGGCGACTTCGTTGTGCTTAGTCTTGACGTAAACGCCTAGCTTCCACAATTCCTCATCCACTTCGTGCATAAAGGCGGAAACGCGGGGCTTGAGTACGCCGAAATAGTGGTCGTCAAGCTCCTGCCCCTTGGGTGGTCTTGCGCCAAAGAGGGTTCTTCCCGTATAAATCAGGTCAGGACGCTTACGGTGTACCTCTTTGTCCAAGAGAAAATATTCCTGCTCGGGACCCACAGTGCTGACGACACGCTTGACACTTGTGTTGCCGAAAAGCTTGAGGATGCGCTTGGCTTGTTTATCCACAGCTTCGATGGAACGCAGGAGCGGGGTTTTTTTGTCCAGTGCCTCGCCGCTGTAGGAACAAAAAGCGGTGGGGATATAGAGCGTCCCGTCCTTGATGAAGGCATAGGAAGTGGTGTCCCAAATGGTGTAGCCGCGAGCCTCGAATGTGGCGCGCAGACCGCCGGATGGGAAACTGGAGGCGTCGGGTTCGCCATGGACAAGCTCATTGCCGGAGAACTCCATAATCACTTTGCCGTCAGTGGTGGGAGAGATGAAGCTGTCGTGTTTTTCGGCGGTCATTCCCGTCATTGGCTGAAAGTAGTGGGTAAAATGGGTCGCCCCTTTGTCAATAGCCCACTCCTTCATGGCGTTAGCAACCGCGTTGGCGACGTCTAAATCCAGGTGTTTGCCCAACATCATTGTGCGTTTGAGGGACTTGAAAACCGCCTTTGGAAGCCGTGACTGCATAACCGTTTCGTTAAACACCATGCAGCCGAAAATTTCTGGTACACTTTTACCCATTGTTTTCTCCTTTTCTACGAAAAAAAATAAAAACCGCAAACCTTTAAAGAGGTTTACAGCTTCTTTGCTGCGCAAAGGCAATATTGCCGTTGTACGGGCTTTTCGCCATTGCTGTGGGTATTATATCATATTTTAGGGCGGGTTGTCAAGGGGTGCTTGCCACTTTCCCTAAAAATGTGGTATAATATAGCAAATAAACCGCAAAAAAGGCGAACTGCAATGAAGAATATAATTAACTCAAATGGCTTTGCCATGATTTTTTCCCTCTTCGCAGGAGGAAGCGGGACTGTTTTGCTGCACTTTTTGGGGGATCGTCTGTGGGCGCAAATCGTTGCGGCGGTTCTTTTCTCCATGGTTTTTTTCCTGTTTGTATTCCACTGCGCCAAGCAGAATCAAATACGCCGACGCAACAAACATTACCGCTCAAGCAAGGTCTATTTTAACCCGCAAGGGCAAATGCGCGACAATCGTGCAGGACGAAATTTAGGCGGCGCTTTGGCGATTTTCTGTCTGCTTTTGAGTCTCATTGTGCTGCTTGCGGCGGCGTCCTTGCGCTATGAATTCCCGCCGCGGATATATGAGATTATTGAGGAGGGACAAGGCAGTCTCCCTGGGGAAGAAATCACCGACCCGCCAACCGAGGAAAGCACTGACGAGCCGACTACTACTGAACCAACTACACAGGACGACACCAACGGCGGCGACCCTGACGACATCGACGATGAGGACACCACTGTGCCGCCTGTAACAATGCCCACAGCGGGCAGCTCATCCAGTCGCGCGACAACGACTACCACAACCAGTGCGCCTACCACTAGAATCACACCTGCACCCTCTACCACTACGAGCCAAGCACCTACTACCACAACAACCCGACCGCCTAGCACTACTACAACCCAACTGCCCGCAACAACCACTACACGTCCGCCCACTACCACCACAACAACAACCACTCAAGCTCCCACCACCACTACAACAACCACAACGACGACAACAGCAGCGCCTCCCACCGCGCCGCCTACGGAATAGGCGGGGGCGCTATGGAGGCACAAATCCTCTCTATAACACAGCTGAACGCCTATGTCCGCGCTATCTTAGAAGAGGCGCGGGGCTTGTATTGCCTCTATTTGCGGGGCGAGATTTCCGGCTTCAAGCGTTACGGGAGCGGACATTGCTATTTTTCCCTGAAGGACAGCGCAGCACAGGTCAGCGCTGTGATGTTCGCGGGGGCGGCGGCACGTCTGGCATTCTCCCCACAAGAGGGGTTACGGGTCGTCGCCCGTGCCCGGGTTTCCCTCTATGAGCCGCGCGGGCAGTTTCAGGTCATCATCGACGACCTACAGCCCGATGGCGTTGGGGCGTTGTATCAGCAACTGGAAAAGCTCAAGGCGCTATTAAAAAGCGAGGGGCTTTTTGACGATGAGCGAAAAAAAACGATCCCGTTGTATCCTCAAAAAATCGCCGTGGTCACCTCAGCTCAAGGGGCGGTTATCAAGGACATTCAGCAGGTCTTGGCACGGCGATGGCCCTTAGCGGAGATTTTTCTCTATCCCACGGCGGTGCAGGGTATCGGTGCGGGGGAACAGATTGCGGGGGCGATTTACAGCGCGGCGGCGGATGACTTTGCCGACGTGATGATTGTGGGTCGCGGCGGCGGTTCCGTGGAGGACTTGTGGAGTTTCAACGACGAGTGCGTGGTGCGGGCAGTCGCCGACTGTCCCATCCCCATTGTGTCGGCGGTGGGACATGAAACGGACTTCACCCTTTGCGATTTCGCCGCAGATTTACGCGCTCCCACCCCATCGGCAGCGGCGGAGCTTTGTGTCCCCGACATGGGAGATGAGCTGATGCACCTTGATGGGTATAAAAAGCAGTGCTTGGAGATGATGAATCGCTGTTTTGCCCGGGAAAACGAATGTGTGAGCCTGCTGAAACAGGAGATTCTTCTCCACAATCCCGCAAATAAGATACTGCAATCTCAGGAAAAAATCCGCGCTATTGAGCAGCACATTACCCACCTTGCGGGACAATATTTCGCCATGCAGGGACAAAAAATCGCCGCCCTTGCGGCGCGTATCGATGCCCTCTCACCCTTGAAGACCCTCGCGCGGGGCTACGCCATCGTCAGTAAGGACGACACCTATCTTGCGGGCGGGAAAGAGCTTTGCGCGGGCGATGAAATTACCGTGCGGATGTACGATGTGCAGTTGGGGTGCGTGGTTAAGACCAGGGTGTGAAAAATGAAATGCAGGGACGGATATATTCCGCCCCTGCAACGCTATAGTCTCCTAACTTGAAAATCAAATAGTCTTTGCGGTCTATTTTCCATCTGACTTCGTCAAAAATGCTCGTAATACGAAAGTATTTCTGTGCTTTTCCTTGCCAGAGGAAAAATATTCTCGCAAATCCTGAGCCGATTTTCAACTTAATCGACTATAATAATTGCTCCCATGTTTCACCGCCCAAAAAACTTCTTTCGTTGCTTGCTTTTCGCGAAACATATTTGATGATTATTCCGAGATTCTTCAACATAACCGACAAGCATCTCAACAACCTTTACAGATGGACTAGAACCATTGACAAAAAAATCGGCGCGCCACTTGGTGCTTTCAACGTACTCATCGTGCCTATAGCGAACAAGGTCAAGGTACACAGCGGCAATATCATCGAATTTTTGCCGCCACTTCATGTTGCGCTTCAGACGGCGGACAATACGCTCATCGGCAGGGCAATCCACAAAGATTTTCAAGTCCAAAAGCCCGCAAAGTTCCTCGTCCCAAAGGGTCAGCAACCCCTCCACAATTATCACGCCGCCCTGATTTTCCGCTATCGCCGCTGCCAAATCGCGCCTCAAAGCGAGCAAATCCATTGTGTCAGGGTGGTTGTCGTCAATGTACATCTTCCCCGTGATTGGAGCTTTTGAATAGGGTCGCAACGCCTCAGGCTTGAAGTAATCGTCCATGTGGAAAACCTGCGGGTCGTGGGTAAAAGCCACAGCAAGGGTATCAGTAAACGTAGTTTTGCCGCTAGCGCTGCCCCCCGCAACACCGATTACGTAAGGTTTTTGGGCTTGCGTTTCCTCTTTTGTGCTTGGTGTTTGCTCATGATTGTTCACTTTTTACACCTCTTAAATCGAGTGATCGATATGTAGTCAAAACTAGCCGCTTGTTTGCTAGGGAGTGTTTACACTACTGAAATGTGCAGATTTTTGAGATAATTTTTCTAATTTCAAGGCAGAGAAAGGAAGAATACTTCGTGTATTCCGACTGACGATAACGCAGAAATGAGGAAAATTAGCCATAAAGATGTGCATTTTTCATAGTGTCAACAGGACCTAATATCACGGTACGTTTTTGACGTTGTGAGTGTCGTTTTTATCGCGGCAAATTCGCACACTTTCCGTGAACTTTCGCCTCACAGCGCCTCAATACCCCAACTCCTTAAGCGTTCCCGCGCTGTTTTGCCAACCCTCCCGGGATTTGACGAAACAACGCAGAAAGACTTTGCAGCCGAAAAAGTTCTCCATATCAACACGAGCCGAGGAGGAAATTTTCTTCAAGGTCTCGCCGCCCTTGCCTAAAATCATGCCCTTGTGCCGCGATTTTCCGCAAAAAATCGCCGCGCCGATACTCAGCAAACCGTCCTCCCGCTCGCTCCACTCCTCCACCAAAACCGCCGTTTCGTGTGGGAGCTCCTGTTGTAAATGCAATAGCAGCTTCTCGCGGATAATCTCCGCCGCGAGTAAGCGCTCCGGTTGGTCGGTAATGGCATCTCCTGGGAAAAAGTGGGGGCTTTCCGCCGTATGTTTCTCAAGTTCCGCCAAAAGCTCGTCAACGCCGTCGGACTTCAGCGCGCTTACGGGGATAATCGCCGCAAAGTCAAAGAGCGGCGACAGTTGCTGTATCCGCTCCAAAATCAGCGCCTTACTCTCAAGGGTGTCAATCTTATTAATCGCCAAAATCACAGGGATTTTCAGCTTTTCACATTTCTCCAATATGTCTTTTTCGGCGGGACGCAGAACATCAATGTCGCTTTTCGCCGTGGGTTCAGTGACAAGGATTGCCAAATCTCCGCCGGAGATCCCATCCCCCACTGCCTTAACCATACTCTCTCCCAAAAGGCTTTTGGGACGGTGCAGACCGGGGGTATCAGTGAAAACAAACTGGGTGCCGCCGCTAGTAAGTACGCCCATGATTTTCGTACGGGTGGTCTGTGGTTTCGGGGACACGATCGCGATTTTCTGCCCCAAAAGTCTGTTGAGGAGGGAACTTTTGCCGACATTTGGACAGCCCACAATCGCCGCGAAAAGAGTCTTACTCATCACTTTTTCCTCGAACCAACGCGCCTAAAATGCCGTTAACAAAGCCCGCGTCAGCGACTTCACCATACTGCTTACACAGCTTCACACACTCATTTATTGTCACGCTATGTGGGATGTCGTCGCAGAAGTTTATCTCGGCAACGCCCAAGCGAAGCGCCGCCAAAGCCACCCGGGAGATTCGCGCCTTGGTCCAGCGTTCGGTGAGCTCTTCGATGATTTCGTCTACTGCGTAGAGGTTGCCCCAGACGCATTCGGCAAGGCGCAGTGTGAAAGGGTCGTCCTCAAGCGTTCCGTTAATTAAGGAAAGCTCGGCAAGCACGCCCAAATCTGCATCAGGGTGGAAAGATTTCTCGAACAGCAGCGCAAACGCCTGTTCTCTGGCTTTTGAACGTGTCATTGTCCGCACCTCACTCCTGACTTCCTCCGAAACCCCGTTCATCGTTCCCGAGCAAATCGTATTAATATTTTTGCTTTTATGGCGATGTTGAAAAACTAGATTTTCGACAAGAAAAATGAAAGATAGATTTCCAACAAGCCCTTTATAGTATAGCATATTTGCGCAAAAGTTGCAAATTTTGCGGGAGGTACTCACCACCCAACCCCAACAATTCCCTCACTCACGGCAATCACGCCAAAAGACACGGCGGGCAATCCCGATTGCGCCAAAAATCGTGCGTGCTCCTCGGTGTTGGCGACGCTTACAATCTTTGCCATAGCAGGTAAGTTTTCAATAGCACCGGGGACAATCAACGCATCGGCAGGGAGAAATTCCTGGGGGACGCTAGCAGTAAACAGTACCAAAATCCGCACTCCATTCACGCAAATCAGCACAGCGCCGTCGCAAAACTCAAGGCTCATTCCCTCCCACTCCAAAATTGGGGGCAGCGGTGAAAGAGGCAATTCAGCGGGCAAGAGATAGGTAAGGGAATCCTCGGAAATATACGCCCTTTCGAGCAAGCCCTCGCTGTAAAGGGCGGTGATGTTGTCCGTTTCCTCCTTGCCGCCCCCTGTTAGCACCGCTTCAACAGATCCCAATTGTGGCAAGGCGTTAGCAATTTCTCCAACGGCATTGAACCCGTCCCCCTCCCCGCCAAGGAGCAAAGCGCGGTTGTTTTTCGTCACCACCACGCTCACCGCGCCAGTGGGAACGGGGGTGAATGAGGTTCCGCCTAGAGCGAAATAATCCGCCATTTGGGCGGCAATAAGCAGGATTACGCACAATAACGCCGTTATTTTAAGAAAACTTCGCAGGTTGCTTTTTCTAGCGAACAGCACAAAACAGGCGGCGAGTATAAGGGAGCCGCACAACCAGATTGTCATGCCTGTCCCTCGGGCGGATAGCGCGGCAAATGGCACCGCCGCCAACAACCGGGACGCGTCGAGCATGAATTTTGCGCACAATCCTGTCAAAAACACTAGCGCGGGCGTGAAGATATTCAGCACAGGAATTAGGTAAAACACTCCGCACATTCCGCTCAGAACCATTGCAAAACCCGCCGGGATTGCGAAAATTATGTTGGCGGGAACGCTCAGCAAGCCCAGTACACCGCTGACCCGGATTGAAACGGGCAGAGTAAATAGTGTCGCCAAAAGGGTATATTTTGCCGTTTCGGCGATGAACGTGCGTACCTTGGCGAGAGTTTCGCTTTTGAGGGGTTTTCGCTCTTTTTCCGGCAGTTGATTGCCTAACAGTATTCCTAATGTTGCAAAAAAGGACAGCTGCAATCCCAGGCTTTGCGCCGAAATCGGGGACACTAAACACATCGCAAGCACAGCGAAACCCAGTGAATTTAGCGCATCCGCGCGGCGATTGAAGAACACGCCGGCTTGAGTAAGCAGGAGCATCAGCCCTGCCCGGACAATGGAATCCGGGAAGCCGGTCAGTGCCATGAACACTAGAATAAATCCGGAGATTATACCCGCCTGAAGCCGCTTTTTTGTACGCAAAAGCTTGAATAGCGGCATGAGAATTGCAACACACCAGATGACCAAATGCTGCCCCGAAACAGCGATGATGTGGGTGAGTCCGAGGGTGCGGAAATCCGCGTTTGTGCGGGGTGATAGCCCCGAGATTTCCCCTAGCATCAGCCCTTTTGCTAAGGCGCCGTACTCGTTGGGCAGGAATTCGTCGATAGCGGAAAGCAGACGACTGCGCAGGGTAAAAACCCAGGCACCAATACCCGCGGGAGGCGCTTGGGTCTCCATGACATAGGGGCAAAATGCCCCTAAACTCACCCGCTTTGAGGGATTTGAGTATTCAAAAAAGCTCAGTTCTTCACTGAAAATATCCCCCTCATCCCCGGAAAACGGCATTGTCTGTGACAGGCGAAAACGAAAATTCGCCGCCTCACCGTCTACGGAAATCGCTTTGCAGATTGTGTAGTAGCGACCATAGCGGGGAGCGGAGATCTCCACCGCTTGGGCTGTGACGTTGGCGGTTTTTTCCGCGTATCGCTCGTTCAACTCAAGCTGTGACTGTGTGCCGACCCAGGAAATCAGGCACGCCGCCGCCACGGTGAGTGCAGCGATTGCGTAGGCACGGTTATGACTTTCGGGCATGATGGGGTTTTTCTTGTAAAACGCCAGTGCTCCAAAACCCAAACCCAAAGCGGCGCAAACGCCGAAAATAACAAAAAAGACCCAACTTTTATCCACCTCATGCAGGAGCATCAAGGCGATAAAGAGGGTGAATCCGATTAACGCGAGAGGTCGTTTCATAGTTTTGACCTTAATGTACGAAATCAAGAGTTACAGGAAAACAAGCCACGGCTATTAATGTACTTAAGTGAACATTCGAACAAGGGTACGCCAATGGTGGACACGCGCGGACTCGAACCGCGGACTCCCTGCGTGTGAAGCAGGTACTCTAACCAGCTGAGCTACGCGTCCATACTGAGTTGGAGGTAGCGAATAATTGTGTTTCCAACAAACACTATTCCCGCATGGTGGACGATAACGGACTTGAACCGCTGACCCTCCGCACGTCAAGCGGACGCTCTACCAACTGAGCTAATCGTCCATAGGGTAGCTCCGACATTATAGCATATTTTGGTGCGGTTTGTCAAGCGTCGATAATGCCGCCAGAAATTTTTATGAAGCGATTTGGGAGAAACACATAAACATATCTAGCAATTTGCGCATATTTCACCCTGAAGAACAATAGAATTAACTAAAGTCTCCTAACTTGAAAATCAACTGGTCTTTGCGGTCTATTTTCCATCTGACTTCGTCAAAAATGCTCGTAATACGAAAGTATTTCTGCGCTTTTTTCCTTGCCAGACAAAAAATATTCTCACAAATCCTGAGCCGATTTTCAAGTTAATCGACTATAAAACTCAACATTGAATTAAAGTTTGAAACTACACAAAAGAAAGGGCGCGGGAGATAAGCGCGAAAGTTTTCACAAACATTTCCCGCGCACACGGTGCAAAATATGGAAAACGCGACAGCAATTGAGAAAAAAGAGCGGCGGGTACTGCGCTTGCCGCTAAAGGCTTTGCTTATCGGCGGGGCGATCGGGGTAGCCGCGTTTTTTGCCTTGTTGGTGATATTCGCCGCCATATTGCCCAACCTGGGTGCAAAAACCGCCTGGTTGCCGTATATCGCTATATTCGCGGGGGGCGTTTCGGCATTTGTCAGCGGTTATCTAGCCGCCAAAGGCGCAGGCGCAAAGGGAATGCTCGTGGGCATAGGCTGCGCCGGATTGGAGCTGCTGATTATCGGCGCGGTAGTTTTCATTGCCGCCAAGGGCTTTGCCCTCGCCACGGTCTTTTTCGCGGCGACTATGCTCTGCTGCGGCGGTGCGGGGGGCGTTTTTGGAGTGCATGGTAGGACACAGGATTGAGGGTAGGTTTAGAGACGCAGGCCTTAGCCACGCAACCAAAAAATCAATAGCAATGGCGCAAAATCTGCAAGATAATGTATAAGCATTTCTTGCGGATTTTTAAGGTATAGTCGATTAACTTGAAAATCGGTTCAGGATTTGCGAGTTAATCGGCTATAATGAAACTTCAAGGTTAAAAATCTGTTGATATGCGAGGTCAGCCAAACTGTCCCCCGATATGCAACACACAATACATAAAGTCTTGTAAACACGCCTAAAATGTAGTATAATGTTCTTGCAATTTTATCAAAAAGGTGTGCGTTATGAAAAATCGTTGTCAGTGCTGTTATGATTTTGACAGAATTATTGACAGAAAAAACACAAATTCTTTGAAATACGACTTCGCCATTGAGCGGGGAATGCCTGCTGATGTCCTGCCGCTGTGGGTGGCGGACATGGACTTTGCCACCTGCCCCCATGTCCGCGAGGAGATGCACAAAATCGTTGACCACGGCATTTTTGGCTATACCGACGTGAAAGAGGAATACCACGCCGCTGTAACTAACTGGTTTTCCACTCGCTTCGGCTTCAGCGCCAAGGGCGAGGAGATTGTCAAAACGCCGGGAGTTGTCTTTGCTTTGGCGGCGATCGTCCGCGCGTTGACGGAAAAAGGCGACGCTGTTTTGGTGCAGACACCTGTCTATTACCCATTTTTCAACGTGATTAAAGAAAACGGCAGAGAGCTTATCGAAAGTCCGCTGCTCTATGAAAATAACCGCTACACCATGGATTTTGAGGACTTTGAACAAAAAGCGCAAAGGGCAAAGCTCTTTATTTTATGCAGTCCCCACAACCCTGTCGGGAGGGTCTGGACACAGGAAGAGCTTACACGGATAAACGAGATTTGTCTCCGCAACAACGTGATTATTGTGTCCGACGAGGTTCACTGCGACTTTATATGGTGGGAGAACAAACATACCTGTTTCGGCACGATTAACGAAAACGCCATCGTGGCAACATCCCCAAGCAAGAGCTTCAATCTCGCCGGATTGCAAGCGTCCAATATTTTCATCAAGAACACACAGCTGCGGGAAAAAGTCAGAGAGGAGATCTCCCGCTGCGGCTACAGTCAGCTCAACGCGTTCAGCACCGCCGCCTGCACGGCAGCCTACACAAAGGCTGCCCCTTGGCTATGTGCATTGAAAGAGTATTTGCAGGGAAATATTGCCCTTGTGCGGGAGTTTTTAGCAAAAAGAATGCCCATGGTCAAGCTTGTTGAACCTGAGGGCACGTACCTTGTGTGGTTGGATTTTTCCGCTTATGGACTACCTCAAGAGGAACTCGATCGCCGCATCGTCCATGAGGCAAAGCTCTGGTTGGACGGCGGAACCATGTTCGGCGCGCCCGGTGAAGGCTTTCAGCGCATCAACGCTGCCTGTCCCCGCTCCGTTCTGAAAGAGTGCCTTGAGCGGTTGGCAAGAGTTTGTTATGATTAGGGCGTATTTGATCTCATCGAATCCTGTTCGCTAAGTTCCCGAGGATGTCTAATGTTTCACGTGAAACAATAGACATCCTCGCAAACTATGAACACGAGCGGATTTTCAATTTAATCGAGTATAAATGGCAGCGAACTTTTTTACCCATCCAACAACTCCCCCGCCGCCGCAAGCTGCGCCGCCGTTTCTTCCGCACCCCCAAGCATCC
>WRKY01000017.1 GCA_009777895.1 Oscillospiraceae bacterium | reverse complement strand
CAAGGAGATTCACCAAACGTCCGTACTGCTCCTCACGCTCCCGCGCAAAGCCGATATCTGGCATGACATACTCGTCTTTACGTCCCGCAATGTCGCGAGCAACGGCATCCAATAACTGGGTGTAACGCACGGGGGTGTTGTGGAAATCCTCAATAGTTTCGTGTAGACTCGAGCCGTCAAAGCTCGCCAGCAACATACAAAAACGCCCAAAGGCTTGCCCGGATTTCTCGAACATCAGAGGGGTGTTGGCAGTGTTTGTGCAGTAGGAGTTGTCCACGTAATAATACGCCCTCCAACAGTGTCCCTCCTTGTCAAGGTAGTAATGCTCGCCGTCGCGGGTTTTGATAAAGCGCAAACAGCCGCGCCTGTAATCGCCGCCTTTTTCGATGATTTGCCCGCGCAAAAAGCGCGTGACAGAAAAAATATTATCCATCAAGCCCTTGATATTCCTGAATACATTGGTGTTCACCCGCTGAAGAATAATGGGCTTGCCGCCGGCAAAATTCACCTTGTAGGTGTAGTTGATGTGTCCTGCCGTGAGACGCTCCGCGCTAGTATGCTCTTCTTCGCACTTGAGCTTAAAAACTTCTGCGGGATTAAAGCCGAAATCAATGCTGCTGTTCATGCTCTGCCTCCTTTAATCGTTACTTGGTTTGCCACTACAATTTCCCCGAAACACTTAGGGTTGTGGAAGCCCGGAGGATTGTCGGTAACGGCAGACCACGCTCCCCAGTGGGGATAGCGGGTTTTGTCGCCGCACTTATAGAAATTCCCCCGCATTTTTTGCCCGTCGTGAAGGCAAAAATCCTCGCCGTAAAGAGCCTGTAGGAGGGTAACGGGCAGTTCGATTCGGGCAAGCCACCATTTGCCGAAGTAGCTCAGGGTGTTGATTTTCGGCTCAATGCCGGTGATTTCCTTGAGGAAAACCCTGTCGTCACGGGATGTGCCGAATTGGCTAAGATATACTCCCTTAGGGTTTACCTCGATGTTTATGTACCTCTCGTCACCGTCTTTTGGAGCGAGAAAAAGCTCCAGGCAGGAGTCCTCATAGACAGGGTCGTCCCGTTGGATACAGACCTCACGCCTGTGCCACTCGAAGCAGGAGAGCCAGGCAAAGATGTAATCATCCTCCACGGCGCAAATACTGCAATAGACTTTAGGACGATACTTTTTCGCCTCTTCCCAATGCCAACTGGTAATTTGCGCAGTGGGTGCGCAAAGACTTCCCTGGGGTGTCCCGTTTTTATACAGGGGTGCTGTGTATTTCATATCAGGATTCAGGAACAAGGACACATTTGCGCATTTCCCCGCTCCTGTATCCTCCTTCCTCGTCACTGCCCTTGCGCGACTTTTAGGGTATCGCGCGCGATGAGCAGTTCCTCGTTTGTGGGGATTATAAACACCTTGACCCGGCTTGTGTCTGTGGTGACTTCCCCCTCCTTGCCAAAGCGCAGCTCATCATTTTTAGCGCAGTCAAGCTCAAGCCCCAAAAAGCTAATGTTCTCGCAGACACTTTGGCGCAGGTCATGGGTGTTCTCGCCGATACCGCCGGTGAAAACAATCGCATCCACGCCGTTCATCGCCGCAGCGTATGAACCGATGAACTTGCGAATCTGGTACGCCAACATCTTCCGCGCCAATTTTGCCCGTTCGTTGCCGTTCTCGGCAGCGGCTTTGATATCACGGTCGTCGCTAGATACGCCGGAAATGCCGAAACAACCCGATTTCTTGTTCATGATGTCCGCTGTTTCTTTGGGCGACCAACCCTCCTTTTCCATGAGATACAGCACCGCCGAGGGATCAACTGCTCCCGTGCGCGTACCCATCATGAAGCCGTCCAATGGGGTCAAGCCCATGGAGGTATCCAAAACCTTGCCGTCTTTAATGGCGGCGATGGAGGAACCGTTGCCCAAATGGCAGGTGATGAGCTTGAAGTCCTCAAGGGGTTTGTCCATAAGCTCGGTACAGCGTTGGGATACAAAGCGATGACTTGTCCCATGGAAACCGTAACGGCGGATGCCGTATTTTTCGTAATATTCATAGGGTAGGGCGAACATATAGCTCTCAGGAGGCATGGAGGTGTGGAAAGCGTTGTCGAAGACCGCCACTTGTGGTACAGTGGAGCCGAACACGCCGATGCAGGCACGGATGCCCTGAATGCCCGCGGGGTTGTGGAGGGGGGCGAGGTCACACAGGCCCTTTATAACGTCGATGACGCCCTCGTCAATCAACACGCTCTGCGTGAACATTGTACCGCCGTGTACAATACGATGTCCCACCGCCTCAATTTCTTTGAGGGATTCGATGATCTTGCACTCACCTTCAGTAAGGGCAAGCTTCACCTGCAAAAACGCCTCGGTGTGACTGGACATTGCAACCTCACGCTCCAGACGGCGACCGTCAGAGGTGCTTGCGGTGAGCTTGCCGTCAAGCCCGATGCGTTCGCAAACGCCCTTAGCCAGGAGCTGTTCGTTTTTCATGTCGATGAGCTGATATTTCAGCGATGAGCTACCGGCGTTGATTACTAAAATGTTCAAGAAAGACCTCCGAAAATAGGTAGTAAAATTTAGGCTTTAATATTATACTCTTTTTTTGTTTTTTTTGCAAGACCCTTTCCCAGATGACAAAACCTCAAAATTATGCTATAATTATCACACAAACCCCAAAAGCGAGGAGCCCCTAAAATGAAAGAAATCCACGTCAGCGCTATTGAGGACGCTGTGGCGCGGTTGTGCATTGATGCCAATAACATTCTGCCAGAGGACCTTGCCCAGTGCATCCGCCGCTGTGCCGAAAACGAGAAAAATCCCCGCGCTGCGGAGATTTTAGAGCGTTTGGAGGATAACCGCCGCGCCGCTTTGGAGATGAACATACCCGTGTGCCAGGACACCGGCATGGCGGTGGTTTTTGCCGATGTGGGACAGGATGTCCGCATTACGGGCGGGAGTTTTTCTCAGGCTGTGAATCGGGGCGTGGCGCGGGGCTACGCCGATGGCTACTTGCGCAAATCCGTCGTCGCCGACCCACTGCGCCGGGTTAACACCGGCGACAACACCCCCGCAATCCTCTACACACAGCTTGTGGAAGGGGACGCGTTGGAGCTTCATGTCTGTCCGAAAGGCTTTGGCAGTGAGAACATGAGCGGGATAAAAATGTTCACCCCCGCCGCAAGTATTCAGGACATTGTTGACTTCGCGGCGGAAATCGTCACCCGTGCCGGGGGAAATCCTTGCCCGCCGGTTGTACTTGGCGTGGGTATCGGCAGTAGCTTTGAGGGCTGTGCCCTGCTTGCGAAAAAGGCGCTTTGTCAGCCCATAAGCATGGCGAACAGCGACCCGTTTTACGCCGAATTGGAGGAGAAAATTCTGCGCCGCGTCAATGAAACGGGGATAGGACCCCAAGGCTTTGGCGGCGACACCACCGCCCTCGCCGTGAAGATTCTCGCCGCCCCCACCCACATTGCGGGTCTGCCGGTTGCGGTAAATGTAGGCTGTCACGTGACGCGGCACGCACACACTAGGCTTTAAGCGGCTATACTATTGTCCAATCACTGCACAAACCTGCCCTGCCGCATCCAACCCAAAGCGGCTCATCAAGCTCTCAATACTCCCCTGGGTAACAAAGACCTGAACGGCGGTAATTTTGTATGTTCCGCAAAAGCCGTTTTCAAGCAGCGACGCGCCGAAACGTTCGCCAACGCCGCCGAAACGCACACCCTCCTCAAAGAAATAGACAGCCTTGCTTGACAGGGCACTTTTCACCGCCGCCTTTGAGATGGGCAATACGCGGTTCAGCTTGATTATCCGCACCTCAACCCCTCGCGTTTTAAGGATTTCAGCCGCCTTAGCCGACTGCTCAAACAAGCGTCCGTATGTCACTAAACAGATATCCGCGCTTTCGCTGCCGTAGCTGCTCCAGGCGCCGCCTGTGATTGAATATCCCGCAGGCAAGGGTTTTTCACAGCCTCTGGGGTAGCGAATACACACGGAATTTTTAGCTTTGTAGACAGCGTAATCCAAAACGGATTGCAGTTCCCCGCAGGAAGCGGGGGAGAATATCTCAAGATTGGGTATGCCGGAGAGCATAGAGATGTCGTAAAGTCCTTGGTGGCTCTCCCCGTCCCCGCTGACGAAACCCGCCCGGTCCACGGCAAAAATCACCTTTTGTCCCTGCATTGCTACATCGTGCCAAATTTGGTCGTAGCAACGCTGTAAAAATGTGGAATAAACAGCAAAAACAGGGAGCACACCATCCCTTGCAAGTCCCCCCGCAAAGGCAACGGCGTGGGGCTCGGCAATGCCCACGTCGAAGAATCTCCCGGGGAAGCGGGCGGCAAATTCCGTCAACCCGGTACCCAGGCTCATGGCGGCTGTGATGGCGCACAGGTCGCTTTTTTTCACCGCCAACTCGCATAATTTAGCCCCAAAAGTCTGAGAAAAATCTCCATAAATTGCGGAGGGCTGCTTGCTGTTTACAGTCGTTTGGAGGACTGTTTTCCCTGTGGCAGGGTCAAAACAATCCACCCCGTGAAATAGCGAGGGGTTGCTCTCGGCGGGCTCATAGCCCTTGCCCTTGGTGGTGAGGATGTGAATCAGCACAGGCTTGTTCAACAGTTTTGCACTTTGCATGGCGCGCACCAATGTGGGCATACAGTGCCCGTCGATGGGACCGATATAATGAAAGCCCATCTCCTCAAACCAAGTGCTTGAATAGAGGTGATTTTTTAGTATGCTTTTGATTCTCGACACAAAATTCGCCGAGGTGTCGCCGATAATCGGTATGCGCCGCAGGAAATTTTCCGTGTGATTTTTGAAGCGTGTGTAGGTGGGTTTGGCGCGGATATCCGCCAGATATTGGGCAAAAGCTCCCACGTTTTTGCTGATGGACATCTCGTTTTCGTTGAGTATGATTATGAGTTTCTGCCCCTTTTCACCCCTGTTGTTGTTCAGCGCCTCATAAACCATGCCCCCCGTCATGGAACCGTCGCCAATCACCGCCACTGTGTAGCTTTTGCCGTCGCCGCGTATCCTCGCGCCCTCGACCAGTCCCAAAGCGGCAGACGCCGCCGTGCCTGAATGCCCCGTGGAAAAGATGTCGTGGGGACTTTCCCCGGGGCGGCAAAAACCGGAAATGCCCCCCTCTTGGCGCAGGGTAGCAAAACTTTTTGTTCTGCCCGTGAGTATTTTGTGTGTATAGCCTTGATGTCCCACATCGAACACAAAGCGGTCTGTGGGGGAATCGAAACAGCGGTGCATGGCGATTGAAAGCTCCACAACCCCCAGGTTAGACGCAAGATGTCCCCCTGTTTTGGCGCAGGTTTTCACGAGTTTTTGGCGAATTTCTCCCGCCAAGCGTTCCATGTCCGCGTAGGACATGGTTTTCAAATCAGCGGGCAGGTTCTTTTTTTTCAAAAGGGACATAGCTCACCTTTTCTTTTTGTTCGTTTTCGCACTGTTTATCACTATCATAGCACTTAAACGGGGTTTTGTCAAGGGGCGGATGTCCAATTTCACCTCACCGCATACAACCCGAGAAAAAGACGCCCAGAAGTTTGTACGACAAGACATTCGCAGCCCGTTCAGGAAAGAGCAACAAACAAAAAGAGAGAAAATCAGTCAAAAAGAGACTGTTTCAAGCAAATCCCTGGCACCTAAAATCTTTAGTATCCAACAGCACCAAACCCTTGCGCAGTACGATGCTGCAAACTTCTCTATCCCCTGTAGCGATGACGGCGTAGGCGCGCCTCGCGCGCTCAACGAAAGCTTCTTTGTCAAGCATTTGAAGCTTGCGTTCGCCCTCGTGACGCTCAACAATATAGCGCAGCCGCTCCCAACAGGGCGGTTCATAAGTCTGACTTTGAGAACCTGTGAGATAGCTCAGTATTGCGATGGGGGATTCAGAGTAGGCGCAAAGGGGCGTCACGGACAAAACCGCGTCCAACAGGGCATTGACAGTAGAGGAATCCGCACGTATTAAGCGCCTCGCAACAGCGGCGGCAGGGAAATTCCCGTCCGCTATGACAATTTCGTCACCGCAACCCATCTCAGAGAGTACCTTGAGCATCTCCGGTGAGAGTATTGGCGTTATATTTTTCAGCACAACTACCGCCTCCTTTTGAGGTCTCTTGATTTCCGAATACCGCTTTTTTTCGCTGAACAATAGATACAACAAACCAGAGCAGAGGGTAAAACACCTAGCGCAACAAAAGCAACTCGCAATTCATATGTCACTTTTTTGTCACAACACCCAATGCTCCCGCAAATATTATATCATAAACGTGGTGCTGTTAGCAAGAAAAAAAATAAGAAATATTAGTAATAAAAAATTTAGAATTTAGGGAATACAAGGGAAAACGCCTGTGTTCATTATTTTGACATATTTTGATGTTATACTTTCCTGGCATTCAGGTGCTTTAGCACCTAATTTTAGGAGGAATACAAAATGATTGGTATTGGAACCTGGACCTGCCGTATCGACACACTATTTTTCAAAGGAGAGGCGACCATCAAGGTTTTCGACAACGACGGCGAGTATGGCGTTGAGCTGCAAATTCCCGACGTTGAAATCCCTGAGGTGGAGATTGTTGAGATTGACGCTAGCGAGGAGGAAAAAACTGTCGACGCCACTGCCCGCATCTCCCTGCTCCCCGGCAAGGACATCACTTGCCATTTCGAGTTTGAGGATGACAGCTTCACAGGCTTCCTCAAAATCCCGTTCCTTGGCAAGGTTCGCCTTAAGGACGGTAAGAAAGTCGCGTAACTAGGGGATATTAGGATACCTAGGGGATATTAGGATACTTAGGATACAGGAGAGACGCTTCAGGCTCTTTCTTCTGTATCCTTTTGCTATCAAAGGGCTTGTTGAAAAACAAAATAAGGACAGGCTTCTGAAAGCGTTGAAGCTTTCTCGCCTGTCCCCAAAGATTCCAATCTAGCGTTTACTAAACTGCGGCGCACGGCGTGCGGCCTTAAGACCGTACTTTTTGCGCTCTTTCATGCGTGGGTCGCGGGTCAGGAAGCCCGCCTTTTTCAGGGTAGGACGGAGCTCGTCGTCGTAGAGGAGCAACGCGCGGCTGAGTCCGTGGCGGATTGCACCCGCCTGTCCTGTAACGCCGCCGCCTGAAACGCGGCAGACGATATCGAATTTCTCACCTGTATTGGTCAAAACCAAGGGCTGACGGACGATTAATTTCAGAGTTTCAAGTCCAAAATAGTCGTCTATGCCGCGGTCGTTGATTGTGATATTGCCGCTGCCGGGGTAGACGCGCACCCGGGCTACGCTCTTTTTGCGGCGACCTGTGCCGTAAAAATACGGATTGCTGTCAAACATTATTTATCCCTCCTAAAATTCCCACACTTGGGGCTGTTGTGAACCCATATCATGCTCCGCGCCGCGATAAATGCGCAGACGGGTCATGCTCTTGCGTCCGATTGTGTTTGCCGGGAGCATACGCTTCACAGCCAGTTCCATTGCAAATTCCGGACGTTCTTTCATCATCTTGCCGTATTTTACCTCTTTCAGGTTACCGATGTAACCCGTGTGGCGGTAATAGGTCTTTTGCTCGAGCTTTTTGCCCGTGAGAACCGCCTCACCCGCGTTGATGATGACAACGCAATCGCCGCAATCGGCGTGGGGGGCAAAGGTGGGTTTGTGTTTGCCGCGAAGCAGAGTTGCCGCCTGCACAGCAGTGCGTCCCAGGGGCTTGCCCGCAGCGTCGATAACATACCACTGACGTGTAATGTCGCCGGCCTTTGGCATGAATGTAGACATTTTTTTCACTCCATTACTAGATTTTTGAGGGCAAATTTCTTGATTAGACTTCGCAAAAAACCGCCCGCAGCTTTTGTGCTAGGGTAGTTTACCACAAAGCGAGGGCAATGTCAAGGTTTTTGTGAGGTTATTTTAGTTTTACGGTGTATTTACTCTTGTTTTTGCAAATTTTTAAAGATTTTCAGCCTAATTCGTTTCGCTCGGCAATCACTTTGTTTCGGTAGTGTAAATCTTCCCGCAAAGCAAATCCCATATTCTCCCAAAAGGCGTTGCCTGTGTCATTCTCCTTAAAGACCACCAAAATCACCTTTCCGATTCCCTCCCCCCGGAGGGCGGAAATTGCCCGCTCCAACAAGGCTTTACCTATACCCAGACGCTGTTTTTCTTCATCCACAGCCATGTGGTGAATCATGCCCCGCCGCCCGTCATGTCCGGTGAGAATCACCCCAACAATCCTGCCGTTTTCCTCCGCAACAAGACAGGTTTTGGGATTTCTCTCTAAGTATCTCCCGATGCCCGCTTGGGTGTCGTCAACGTCGTTCAACCCCATACCAGGTGTTGCAAGCCACAGGGAAAGGACTTGTTGGTAGTCGCCAATTGTCATTTTTCTTATGGTCATGGGTTAAATCCTCATGGCTTCCGCCGTAATCTCAAACAAAATCCGCAGCGCCTCAAGAGGGGTTACAGTGTTAACGTCCATTTTTTTCAGCTTGCGTATCAGTGAGTTTTGAGATTCGTCAGCAAAGGACACTTGGGCTGTGGTTTCCCGCTCTTTCTCTGGAGTGCGTTCGCGCCCGTCCTCCTCCTCAAGCTTCTTCAGGACGCTTTTCGCGCGGCGGACGACGCTCTCGGGCACTCCCGCCAACTTTGCCGCCTCGATGCCGTAGCTGTCATCCGCGCCGCCGGGGACAATCTTCCGCAGGAAAATCAGTTGGTCATCGCGTTTTTTCACGGCGATATTGTAGTTTTTCACGCCCTCCACCTCACTCTCAAGGCAGGTAAGCTCGTGATAGTGAGTAGCAAAAAGGGTTTTCGCGCCGAGCTTTTTGCGGTCGGCGCAATGCTCCAAAACCGCGCGGGCTATGCTCATGCCGTCATAGGTGGATGTTCCCCGCCCGATTTCGTCAAGCACCAAGAGGCTGTTTCCCGTCGCCGCCCCGAGGATATTCGCCACCTCACTCATCTCCACCAAAAACGTGGACTGACCCGCCGCAAGGTCGTCACTGGCGCCAATTCGCGTGTATATGCCGTCCAAAACGCAAAGTCTGGCACGTGTTGCGGGTACAAAGCTACCCGCTTGCGCCAGTAGGCAAATCAGGGCGGTCTGGCGCATAAATGTGGACTTGCCCGCCATGTTGGGTCCTGTCAAAATCACACAGCGATTGTCATTTTTGTCCAATTTTGTGTCGTTGGGAACAAAGGGCGTTGCCCCTTTCATCCGCTCCACAACAGGGTGCCGTCCCTCGAAAATCTCAATTTCTCCCCCTGCGGACATCTCGGGCTGACAGTAATTACACTGGGCAGCGGTAGTGGCAAAGGAACACAGGGCGTCCAAATCCGCCAAGGCGCGGGCGGTTTTCTGGACACGGACCACCTGAGCCGCGGTTTTTTTTCGGATATGCTCGTAAATCTCCAGTTCTAGGCGGGTAATTCGCTCCTGTGCCCCCAAAACCCGCGCCTCAAGCTCCTTGAGCTCTTGTGTGATATACCGCTCACAGTTGGTCAGGGTTTGCTTTCGTATGTAGTGAGATGGGATCTTTTCCCGCTGTGAATTAGGTACCTCCAGATAATAGCCATAGACTCTATTGTAGCCGATTTTCAGCTTAGAAATACCGGTTTTCTCCTGCTCACTGGCGGCAATCTGCGCCAAAAACCCCTTGTTATCCGTGACCATCCGGCGCAGCTCGTCCAGTTCCCTGTGATAGCCGTCGCGAATCATGCCCCCCTCCCGGATAGAAAAAGGCGGCTCGTCGCAAATTGCCCGCTCGATGAGCGATGACATATCCTCAAGGGTATCCAGGGACTCGAAAATTTCCGACAGCAAGGTGCTTTTACAGCCGATAAGGGTGTCTAAAATCTTTGGCACCTGCATGGCGGTTGCTGAAAGAGCACGCAGGATTTGAGAGTTTGCGGAATTATACACAACCCGGGTGATGAGCCGCTCCATATCCTGCATCGACCCCAACAGGAGGCGCAAATCCTCGCAGAGTGCGGTAGCGGCGGCAAGCTCGGCGACGGCGCCGTGACGGCGGGTGATTGCCGCCAGGTTCAGCAGTGGTTTTTCCAACCATGAGCGCAGTGTCCGCTTGCCCATAGCCGTGGAGCAGTTGTCCATTACCCAAAGGAGTGAGCCGCGCTTTTCCCGTGTGCGAATGGTTTCCGTCAGTTCCAAATTGCGCAGCGTGGAAGCGTCAAGGCGCATGAAAGAGTCCTCGCCGTAAAGCTCTAATTTACTAAAGTTTCCCAGATCGTTTCGTTGAGTTTCGTTCAGATAGCGCAGGCACGCTCCCGCCGCCCGCACCGCCTCGGGCAGGCGCAGGAGTTTTTCGCACATTTCCTCCTCAAAATGCCCCTGCAAGGCGCTCTCGCCGATTATATGGTCGAAATAAACCTCCGGAAGCTCCTGTAACATGGAGTTCAGGTTATTCGTTGCAAAAGCGCGGATGGAGTTGTCCCCCGCCGCCTCGCTGTTCAGTAGCAGCTCCGAGGGTGCGATTCGGGCAAGCTCGGTCTGAATCTGCATAACAAGTCCCTTGCCCTGCAAAAGCGTGCAGCTGAAAGCCCCTGTTGACGCGTCCGCAAAGCACAGCCCTGCTTTTGTGCCGAAAAGAGCCAATACCGCTAAAAAATTATTTTTGCTGTCGTCAAGCATACTGCCGTCGGTGACGGTACCCGGAGTTAAAATCCGCGTAACTTCCCGGCGAACAAGCCCTTTTGCCGCAGCAGCATCCTCCATCTGCTCACAGATTGCCACCTTGAAGCCCTGTTTTATCAGCCGCGCCAAGTAGTTTTCAATCGCGTGGTGGGGAACGCCGCACATGGGGGCGCGTTCATCCAAGCCGCAATCCCGGGCGGTGAGGGTAATGCCCAACGCTTTGGAAACGGTGAGTGCGTCCTCAAAGAACATCTCATAAAAATCTCCCAAACGCCATAATAAAACGGCGTCCGGGTTTTGGTTTTTCGCCTCAAGGTATTGGCGCATCATGGGGGTGATGTTTTCGGGGATTTGCATCTTTTTTCTCTATCAAAACTATGTTGGGAATATTATATACCTATCTTGGGGTATTGTCAAGTGTACGATTCGCGCAACAAATTGAGGGCTTGTTGAAAAACTATATTTCATTTTTCTTATCGGATATTTTTCCGTCATATGTCACAAAAAACTCATTAATGCACAAAGTATTTCTTGCGTTTTTTAATTTTCAGACAAGCCATAGATTTTGTTTTTCTTATCGGGATAGTTTTTTAAAAAGCCCTTTATAAAATTGCAAAAACGTGCAGAATATGGTATAATTGTCCCCGCGAAATAATAAAAAAAGACTAAAGGAGATAGACATGAAAAAGCTCGCCCCTGCCGAAAAACTTGCCAATGTGCGTTACGAGGTACGCGGTCCTGTTTTGGACGAGGCGGACAAAATCGCCGCTGCGGGACACAAAATCCTCCAACTGAACACGGGAAACCCCGCCGCTTTTGGATTTTCCGCCCCACAGGAAATTCTTGACCTTTTCGCCGCCGAAAGCGCCAAGGCTCAGGCTTATTGCCCCTCCAAGGGCGTACCCGAGGCTCGCCGCGCCATAGCCGCGCAGATGATAAAAAAAGGTATTCAGGGCGTCACACAGGAGGATGTTTATGTGGGTAACGGCGCCTCGGAGATGATTACAATCTGTATGCAGGCGCTGCTCAACCCGGGGGACGAGATGCTCATTCCCGCCCCCGATTACCCCCTGTGGACCGCGGCGGCTAACCTTGCGGGGGGCAAGGCAGTGCACTATCTCTGCGACGAGCAAGCGAATTGGGCGCCGGATTTAGCTGATTTACGCTCAAAAATTACCCCTCGCACCAAGGGAATACTAGTAATTAACCCCAACAACCCCACTGGCGCATTGTATAGTAAGGATATGCTGTTGGAGCTTGCCCAAATTGCCCGGGAAAACGGGCTTGCTCTGTTTGCCGATGAGATTTACGACCACCTCGTCATGGACGGCAAGGAACACGTGAGTATCGCCGCCCTCGCCACGGATATTTTCACCGTCACCTTCAACGGCTTAAGTAAGAGCCATGTGATTTGCGGCTATCGTGTGGGTTGGATGGCGTTTGCAGGGGACAAAACAGGTGCCGAGGATTTCATCGCAGGGGTGAACGTGCTGACCTCCATGCGTCTTTGCGCCAATGTTCCCGCGCAAAAAATTGTCGCCGCCGCCTTGCAAAATTTCAGCGAAACCAACGCCATGCTTCAGCCTGGCGGACGTGTTTACGAACAGCGCAAAACCATTGTGGAGACAATCAACGCCATCCCAGGTTTGAGTACCACCATGCCTGACGGCGCGTTTTATATTTTCCCCAAAATTGATATCAAGCGTTTTAACATCAGCGACGACCGCCAATTTGTGATGGATTTCCTTAAGGCAAAGCACGTCCTTTTGGTGAACGGGCGCGGCTTCAACTGGTCTGAGCCGGATCATTTCCGCATTGTCTACCTGCCCCCTGTACAGGAGCTTGCCACCTTGGGCGAAAAGCTTGGGAGCTTTTTGGAAGGGTATTCCCAAGGGTGAAGGGAGTTGCCCCCCTGTTCAAATCTCACTTCTCAACATCCAACCAAATCTCGGCACGTGTGCCTTCCCCCTCACTGCTAGCGATCTCCAACGTGCCGCCGTGCATTTTCACAATCTCGTCAGCGACGGCAAGTCCAATGCCCGAACCGCCTACGGTGTTGTCTGCCTTGTAAAATTTCTCCTTGATATGCAGCAAATGCTCCTCTGGAATCCCGCAGCCGTTGTCGGTTATAGCGATGAGCAGTCGGCTGTTCTCGTCGACGCTGCAGTCGATTTTTATCTCCGTTCCGCCGTATTTTATGGCGTTATCAAGGATATTCATAAATACTTGCTTGAGCCGTGCGGGGTCGCCGAACATACGCACGGGATGGTCGGGCATCTTTTGGCGCAGGGTGATTCCCGCACCGATTGCCGTTTCGCGTACGGTGAAAATAACGTCGTCCAATTCCGCTAAAACGTCCATAGGAATACTGTTCAGGAGCATACGCCCCGAATGTAACCGCGAAAAATCCAAAAGCTCGTCCACCATCTTCCCAAGCCGCGCGGACTCCCGCGTAATAATCCGCAAGCCCCGAGCTGTCAATTGCGCGTCCCGCTCCGTGTTTGCCCCTAACAGGGTTTCGCTCCAACCGTGAATTGCGGTTATTGGGGTGCGCAGTTCGTGGGAAATTGTTGAAATAAAGTCGTTTTTGATGCGCACCATGTCCTCAAAATTTTCCGCCATAGCGTTGATTGTTATGCCTAGCAGCGCAAGCTCGTCATTGCGGTTGATTGACGGCACACGTGCCTCCAGTTTGCCCATAGAGATTTGTTCGGCGGTGTCGGCAATTTTTTCAACCGGTAGTAATATCGTGCGGACAAAATGCCTTCCTGTAAGGAGGATACAGGCGATTGACACGAGGAAAAAAAGGCTCAACAGCCCTGTAATCAATAAAAGTTGGCGGTTTATGAGGCTCATGGACACGATGTAGCGCACTGTGCCGATGAACTTGCCGCTGTCGTCTGAAAGACTTGCGGCGATCGTCATGACCATCTCGCCGCTAGGGAGTACCGACAGACCCGCTTTGTTCAGGTGTGCAAGGGCGTCGAGGTTGGGCGGGATCTCGCTCATGAAACCGTCGGAGCTGAGAACCAGGTTGCCTCCCGCGTCGTAAAGCCAGACCGCCATGCGGTTTTGTTGGGAGTGACTGCTCAGTATCGCCACGGAATTTTGGTTTAGCCCCACGTCGTTTTGGAGTATCAGCACTGGCGCGGACGGTGCGGATGCCGCCCGTTCAAGGGCGTTGCGCACCGAGCCGTAGTAGTTTTGCTGCACGATTAACAGCACTGTAAAAATAAAGAGCAACAGCACCAAAACGATTGCGCCCAGTGTGTTTTTCGCCCACTGATAGGCGATTGTCTGTCGGCGTCGGCGGCGCGGCGGCGTTTTTGTTTCCATTGGCTGTCCCTCCTGGTGATTTTCCCACAGTTGTGCCTACATTATACTATATTGGCGGGAAAAAAGCTAGAGCCTGTCGGCACGAGAGCAAAACAAAACAGAGGACAGATTATGCGTCTGTCCTCTGTCTAGGAAATATTTATACTATAGTCGATTAACTTGAAAATCGGCTCAGGATTTGGGAGAATGTTTTTCGTCTGGCAAGGAAAAAAGCGCAGGAATACTTTCGTATTGCGAGCATTTTTGACGAAGTCAGATGGAAAATAGGGCGCAAAGACAAGTTGATTTTCAAGTTAGGAGACTCTAAAGCCCAAACCCCAATTGAACAGCCTCAAAGTTCTTCTCAATCAAATGCGCCTTGCGGGGGGGGACAATATGTTTCATGACATCAGGCATGGTTTCCATCTTGCAAAAGCCCGTGGCTGCAAGGAGCTTGCCCACCAGTATCAAGTTCGCTAAACCCTGGAGGGAGTGCTTCTCCGCAAGTTCCATGGCGGGGACGTAATAAACCTCCACGTCATCGCGGCAGACTTTCGCGGAAACAATGGAGCTTTCCACGATGATAACGCCGGCAGGCTCAACCTTTGGCACAAACTTGTCAAAGCTTGGACCGTTCATGACAACCGCCGCATTTGGGACAGTGACTACCGGACAGCCGATAGTCTCATCGCTGACACACACAGCGCAGTTCGCCGTGCCGCCGCGCATTTCAGGACCATAAGAAGGCAGCCAGGAGACCTCCCGCCCCTCCAATAGACCCGCAGTGGCAATCGCTTTGCCCATGAACAGCACGCCCTGTCCGCCAAAGCCCGCCAAAATTGCGTTTAAATCCTTAGCCATTATCCTTACCTCCGTCGATATCCTTGAAAACCCCCAATGGGTAATAGGGCATCATATTCTCCCTGAGCCAGTCAAGGGACTCAACAGGGCTAAGACCCCAGTTAGTGGGACAGGTGGAGAGCAGTTCGATAATTGTAAAACCTTTTCCCGCTTTTTGAATCTCAAACGCCTTGCAGATTGCCTTTGCCGCTTTGCGTATATTGGGTACGCTGTCCACGGACACACGCTCTGCATAGGCGACGCCGTCCAGTGTGGAGAGCATTTCGCATATGCGAATGGGACTGCCAGCGCTTTTGATATCCCGCCCGAAAGGTGAGGTCTGGGTGACTTGGTTTGCAAGGGTGGTGGGAGCCATCTGACCGCCTGTCATGCCGTAGATTGCGTTGTTTACGAAAATTACGGTGATGTTCTCTCCCCGCGCCGCGGCGTGAATTGTTTCCGCCGTGCCGATTGCCGCCAAATCTCCGTCTCCCTGATAGGTGAACACTAAGTTATCAGGAGTAACGCGCTTGATACCCGTCGCAACGGCGGGAGCGCGTCCGTGAGGAGCCTGCACCATATCACAGTTAAAGAAGTTATAGGCAAACACCGCACAGCCCACAGGTGCGACACCCACGGTCTTAGCCTGCATATCCAAGCCGTCAATCGCCTGGGCGACCAAACGGTGTATAATCCCGTGTGTACAGCCGGGGCAATATGTATTGGGTGTAGCTGTCAAGGATTTAGGTCTTTCAAATACAGTCGTCATTAGTTCATACCTCCCGCGATTTTCTCGATTTCCGCCAATACCTCCTCAGGCGCGGGGACAATACCGCCCGGGCGGCCATAGAAGTGTACGGGTACCTTGCTGCTGATTGCAAGTCGTACATCGTCCACCATCTGTCCCATGCTCATCTCAACGCAGAGGAAAGATCTGGCGGTGTTTGCTGCCTTTGCGTAAGCCTCTTTCGGGAAAGGCCACAGGGTGATCGGACGGATGAAGCCCGCCTTGATGCCTTTTGCGCGGGCATCCCTCACCGCCGCCTTTGCGACTCTCGCCGACGCGCCGTAAGCGGTCACGACAATATCCGCGTCTTCAAGGGCGTATTCTTCATGTTGGGTGTGCTTTGCCTCAATCTCCGCATAACGGGCAAAGCGGTCGCGGATAATCTTCTCCAACTCATCGGGGTTGATATAGAGTGAGTTGATAATATTGCGGTTTTCCCCGGCGTGTCCGTTTGTCGCCCACTCTTTATTATTCGCTTGTCTGCCCCTATCCTCAGGGAGAGTGACCGCTTCCATCATCTGACCGAGCATACCGTCGGCGAGAATAATTGCGGGCATACGGTACTTGTCCGCCATATCAAAGGCTGTGGTGACCATGTCCACCATCTCCTGCACAGAGCAGGGCGCGAAAACCAATACGCGCAAATCTCCATGCCCCGGGGCTTTTGTGGCTTGCCAGTAGTCCGCTTGACTGGGTTGGATGCCCCCCAGGCCGGGTCCCGCCCGCTGGGTATTGACCACTACCACGGGCAAATCTGATCCCGCGATGTAGGAAATTCCCTCGGTTTTCAGACTGATTCCAGGGGAACTGGAGCTAGTCATAACCCTTGCCCCCGCCGCGGACGCGCCCAGGAGCATATTGATCGCGGCGATTTCGCTTTCCGCCTGCAGGAAGCAAGCTCCCTCAATTTTAGGCAGGCGTTTGGACATATAGGCGACGATTTCGTTTTGCGGCGTTATGGGATAGCCGAAAAAGTGGTGACAGCCCGCGCGGATAGCGGCTTCTGCAAGGGCTTCGTTGCCCTTCATCAATACTCTTTGTGACATATTTTCCTCCTATTTTTGCACAGTGATAGCGCAGTCCGGACACATGAGCGCACACATAACGCAGCTGATACACGCGTCCTGGTCGACCACTTCTGCGGGATGATAGCCCTTGGCGTTGAGCTTGTCTTTGGACAGGGCAACGATTTTTTTCGGGCAAGCGGTGATGCAAAGGCTACAGCCCTTGCACAAATTTTCGTCAATTGTTACTTTTTGCATTGTATTTCTCCTTTTGGTTTTGTGGATATAGGGAAGCAGTAATGAGTAAACATAATCAGACCTGTTTTGCAAACACTGAATATTGTCCACTGAAAACTGAATAGTTTATAACTCGCAAACTCTCTATTTTTTCGCGCAAGTCGTGTGCCTCCTCCGCTGCGGCGACTACCTCTAGCAGAGGAAGCCCCGTAAGTCGGCAGACCTCGCGGGCAAACGCCATGGACGAGAGGATATGCGTTGCCGTGGTTTCCCTGCCCAAGTTGGAGTTGTTCACTACGCTTGCCGCTTTCAGGCGGCTCGCCTGCTCAATCTCGGCGAGTATCTCCGCGCATTTTTGCGCTGTGTCCGTCATGGGACGAAAGGCGTTTATTACATAGCGCATTTCGTAACCGTTTTCTCCAAGAATCCCGCTGTAGCGCCCCAGTGCTGTCGCCCCAACGTCGTCGCCTCCGGCGTCGAAAATCGTCACATCAGGAGGACTATCGAATACCCCCATAATCTCCGCGCTGATTTGCGGCGCATCAGAGGTAGTGCCGAGCGTCAGGGGTACGATGACCCGAATGCCGGCGTTTTCAAGAGCTTTAGCGTGATCTCCCGAGCGAAAATACGGGTTGACGATGTCCATATCCACCAAAGCAACACTCTTGCCCGCGCTAGCTTCTTCCAACGCAAGGTTGAGGGAATATGTAGTTTTTCCGCTGCCGTAATGCCCTGTAATTACAAGGTTTCGCACATCAGTCACCCCCCAATTTTAGCTAGGTTGTCATCACCTATACAAAAGCTAGGTGATAGAATATTATAGCATATATGGGGGATGAATGTCAAATTTTTGGGTCACTGGTGTGGACAAGCGATGGAGTTTATAGGAAATCAAAAATGGAGCAGGGCAAATCCTTGTACTATTCTCGCCGACTGACTAATGCTATCGCCGAGGAAATCAACTCTTTAATCCAAGCCGGAAAGCGCAAAGCCCGTGGTTTTCGTACTTTTAGAGGATACTCCACTATGATTTATCTCCAATGCTCCAAGCTCAACTTCGCAACTGTACAGCTCTTCACTTGACTTTTCACCGTATTAGGAAAGGAGCCTGAATAAAATCGCCCACCTCTTGACAAAACCACACATAAAGTGTACACTATCCTTGTAATAAACGCAAAACTTCCCAAGCGTTTGATAATAACAACATAGGAGCCAAAATATGTCAAGTGAAAAACAATCTCCCGTCGAGAAACTGAAAATCGCGATTGACGGTATCAAGTCCCGTGAACACGAGGAGGGGCGGCTCAGTTTCAAGGAGCACTACTCTTTCGGGCTGACCCGTTTCGGCTATGGCATGATAAACAAAATGGCGGATTACCTCCAACAGTTTTACATAGCTATTGGGATAGAGATTAAAACCGCATCCCAAATGCGGTCCCTCCTGCGTATCTGGGAAATGGTCAACGACACCTTCAGCGCAACCGTCATCGACCGCCCGGGTAAAGCTCAGGAAAGTGGCACGTCCATAGTAAAAACCGGAAGAGAGGGCAAATTCACCCGATTCTTAGCGCCCCTAGCCCCTTTTTTGGCAATATCCGCCGTGCTTATGTTCATTCGTCTGCCTTTCGACAACATAAACAACGTCATCATTGCAAGCGCTGTCGCCTATGCCTTATGGTATATGTTCCGAGCTTTCAGCGACATCTCAATAAACTCCATGCAGGCGGTTATGAGTCCACTATTGGACGAGCGAAGTACCTATCTGACAGTGGGGAACCTAGGTAACACGCTCTCGGGTGCAATACCGGGACTGATTCCCGTGGCATATGACATACTCACCAAGAGCAAAACAAATGAGGTAACAGGCGAGATCACACGAAGCGCCATTCTTTCTGAAGCTAGCTTTTTTACCTATTGCGCCGTGGTTTTTTGTGCCATCGGCTTATTGGCTGTACTTTTTTCAAAAAACCTCAAGGAAAGGGTCTTTGCAGCGGCAAACGATAACAAGCCCCTGCAAAACTTCATCACTTTCTTTAAAAACAAAACAATGCTCCTCCTTTGGAGCTCAAACCTCGCCAATATAATCGCTACAATCGGTTGGGAGGCAGGACCGCTGTTTTTCACAAGGGGTATTAAGAACTACACGCTCCAGTCAATATTGTGGTCAGCGACAGGCATTCCCTCCTTTGCGGTTTCATTACTTTCGCCGTGGTTTCTCAAGCGTTTTACCCCGCGCAAGGTGGTTGTGTTCAACAAGCTACTGTGCGCCGCGTGTATGTTCGGTATGTATTTTGCCGTCAGCCGCGCCGGCTATTCAACCGCTTTGGGCTATGGACTGATTATCGCTTTTAACGTCATCTCCTCGATTCCCACAGGCGTTTCAGGCATCGCAGAACAGATTTGTTTTGTGAACACATTCGACTATACAGAACTGAAGACAGGGGAGCGCGCCGAAGCGACCACCTATGCGGTTACGGGCATTCTCAACAAGGGCGTAGCGGCAATCGGCATCGCCCTTGCGGGTTACTTGTTGGGGCGTGCAGGATTTGTTTCCGGAGAGGGAATTGAGCTTGCCCAAAACACCAAGGATGCGCTGTTTATGTTCTGGTCCGTGATGCAAGGTATCGGTCACCTTCTTTTTGCCATCCCCTATTTCTTCTATAAGCTTGAGGGCGACAAGTTGGATGAGATTCAAGATGAATTGGCTCGGCGGCGCGGCGAAAAGCTAGTAACTGTTGAGCGGGCTGATGTTGGAGCTTAGGTAGAAGCGGGCTTCGGCGTCCCTGGGACATTCAGGATACAGGAGTGAGTTGTAGATTTTCCCGCCTCACTCCTGTTATCCTCACTTCCTTTCAGGTAATCATCATCAACATCCCACCCGCACCGACGACCAAGCCGCCCAACGCCGCACCGACAATCGCCAATACTGCTCTGCGCTTGTTTTTGCGCAGCTTCATGGCGGGGGGCAAGCCGGCTGAATCGGCAATAAACCTCGCCCTCTCCTGCACCTCGTCCTCGCTAGTAGCCGAAAACTCAGGCTTTACGAAAAACAACACCCGCTCAAAATATGTGCCAAGGGGAGTGCTCAACTCCAAAACCTGTTTGTTTACACCCTTTACCATCTCCAAAAACCCCCTAAAAATTACTGTTCATAGCTTACGCATTCCTAGGGAATTTATTCAAAATATTGCGGTATTTGGTTGCATATTTTGCTAGTATTTTTATCACAAAATGCCCGTTGCGGATAATGTTAAAAGTTGTGGATAACTTTGTGGATAATGTTAAAAAAGCTAGTGTTTAACTTGATTTTACCCTATTTAACGCCGTTATATTTCTAATTTGGAATTAAAACCCCTTGGACAAACTACCCAAGAACTTCTCACAAAGAGGTATGATTTTGAACAAACCGCCAAAAAAAATCCAACGTAAAGACCGTATCGGCATTATGGACGACCTGCGCGGTCTTTCCGTGCTGTGCATGATTTTTTACCACGGCTTTTTTTTGCTTTTCACCGTCTTTGGTTACCTCATTGGCGAGAGTTTGTTCAAGATTTTCATGCCTCTGCAACCAATTTTTGCTAGCATCTTCATCATCATCTCGGGAGTTTCCAGTAACTTCAGCCGCAGTAACGCAAAACGCGGGCTGAAGCTTCTGCTCATCGCCCTGGTGCTGTCAATAGTTACTATATATCTGCTGCCCCTCATGGGCATAAAAGGACTTGGTATCCGCTTTGGCATACTGCACATGATGGCGTGTTCTATGCTGCTTTACGCCCTTGTGCGCCCTGGGCTGTCAAAGCTCTCGCCGCAGTTAGGATTTGCGATTTTCGCCGCCCTTTTCGTGCTGACATACAACATTACCGCGGGAAAAATCGGTTTGCCGGGGCTGTTGGAGCTAAAACTCCCTGCCGAGCTTTTCACCACGGATTATCTGTTCTCACTGGGTTTTCGTCCCCCAAAAGACTTTGAGTCCGCAGACTATTTCCCGATAATTCCCTATACTTTCCTGTTTTTGGCGGGCACATTCTTGGGCAGATTGCCAACCCCCCAGTGGGCAAAACCCGTGCGGGTTCGCGCCTTTGCCTTTTGCGGCCGCCACGCCCTGTGGATATATATAATACACCAACCCGTACTTATGGTGATTTTCGCCATTGTACAGTGGATTTTTGGGTGAATGCAATTGAACGTCGTGACAAAAAAATAGGAGGATACAATGCAAATCACAGTACAAACGGGCTCATGGGCAAGAGCCTATCTCACAAGGGAACAAAGCGCAAGCGAGACTTTCGCATTAGAGCTTTCCGAGGGGTCAAGCGTTGCGGATTTGTTGGAATTGTTGCCCATTCCCGCAGATGAAATGGGGCTTGTAGCCATTAATGGCAGGGCGGTTTTGCGCAGTGCGGCTCTATCTGATGGTGACGCGGTAAGGGTTTTTCCCACGGTTATGGGAGGGTGAGAGAAAGGAAATACACAGAAAGATTATAGCCGCCTGACTCTTGTATTTTGGGAGATTTTGATGTATACTATGGAAAAGCAAGTTAAGGAGGTAAAAAAATGGATACCATGCTGCGTGCGGTGCTGAAAACAGATCATATTGAGAGCGAAAAAACGGCTCAGCTTGAAAAAGACAGAGAGATGATTTTTGAGGAAATTCGCCTTGAAAAGGACAAGCTTCTGCAAAAAGCTTTAGAAAAAGCTCAGGATAAAATTGCCGAAAACGAAAGCCTTATTGATGCCCAAACGCAAAGCTTAATTTGTGAGCTACAGAAAAAAAGTCAGCTTGCTCTGTTGGCGTTGGATGAACAATGTCAACATAACCGCGAGGAGTGGGCAGGAGAACTGTGCGAGAAATTGTTGTGCGGCAGCAGTTGTTGATGAAGCGACAACAAACAACTCAAACAAGTGAATAAACAAGGAGACCCCATGGAATTCGCCCTAATCGGCAAATCATTGTCCCACTCCTGTTCTCGTGAGCTGCACGGGGTGTTGGGCGATTACAATTATTCCCACATCGAACTTGAGCCCCAGGAGTTGGAGCCTTTTTTTCTGCGCCGTGATTTTAAGGGCGTAAACGTGACGATACCATACAAGCGGGATGTACTGGCGTTTTGCGACAGCTTGAGCGACCGCGCAGAGAAAATCGGCGCGGTGAACACGGTCCTCAAAACAGATGACGGCAAACTTTTCGGCGACAATACAGACTACAGCGGTTTTTTGTATTCCTGCAGGCGGGCGGGCATTGAGCTGAAAGGCGAAAAAGTCTTAATACTGGGAAGCGGAGGGGCGTCTCTCACCGTACAGGCGGTGGCTAAGGATCAAGGTGCGGCGCAAATCACTGTACTCAAGCGTGACGATTATGCCAACATAACTCCATACGCCCGCCACACCGTCCTCGTCAACTGCACTCCCGTGGGGATGTATCCCAATGTATTTGACCGCCCTTTGGTGAGTTTAGCGGATTTTCCCGACTGCATCGGCGTTGCGGACTTGATATACAACCCGCTGAACACATTGCTGTTACAGGACGCGGCGGCGAGGGGCATCACCCACACCAACGGATTGGCAATGTTGGCGGCACAGGCAAAATACGCCGCCGACTCGTTTACGGGGAAAACCATGCCCGATGAGGTCATCGAAAAGGCAATGGGGCAGCTTGTGAAAACGCGGCAAAACATTGTGCTAATCGGTATGCCCGCCTGCGGAAAAAGTACTGTGGGCAAGCGCCTTGCCAGGCGCTTGGGCTTGCAGTTCATGGACGGTGATGAAGAAATTGTACGGCGTGAGGGCAGAACCATTCCCCAAATTTTTGAGCAAAGCGGCGAAGAAGCTTTCCGAGCGTTGGAAAGCGCGGTTTTGCTAGATATCTGCAAAACCGGCGGGCAGGTCATCTCCACGGGGGGCGGTGCGGTTTTGGCGGAGGAAAACCGCCGGGCAATGCACCTGAACGGGTGGCTTGTATGGCTGCAACGGGACATAGCAGAGCTGACCACCACGGGGCGCCCACTCTCCGCCAGTGCTGAAGCAATCGAAAAACTCTGGAAAATCCGCCAACCTATATACGGGGCACTTGCGGATGTTACCGCAATGAATTCCGATTTAGAAAAATGCACAGAGGAAATAATATGCAAGCTATCGTAACAGGAGGCACCCGAGGCATCGGTTTGGGCATTGCGTCAGCATTGTTGGAGGATGGGTGGAGCGTGATTGTCACCGCGCGCAAATCCAGTGATGAAATGACAAAACTAGCTGAAAAATACGGCGAAAAAGTTTTGTTCGTCAGTTGTGATAACGCCGTCCCAGAACAGCGGGAAAATTTGGTAAACACCGCTCTTGAGCGTTTCGGGAGCATTGATTTGCTTGTGAACAACGCGGGTGTCGCCCCGCGCATACGTAAGGATATGTTGGAAATCACGCCTGAGGATTACCGCTACTGCATGGACATCAACCTTGAGGGGACGTTTTTTCTCACACAACGCCTGGGGAAAACTATGGCGGCGCAAGGGGCGGGGCGGATTGTGAACATCACGTCAATTTCAAGCTACACCGTCTCAGTGAACAGGGCGGAATACTGCATTTCAAAAGCGGGCTTGTCCATGATGACGCGGCTTTTCGCGGCGCGGTTGGCGGGGGATGGCGTCGCCGTTTTTGAGGTTTCGCCTGGAATAATCGAAACGGACATGATCGCCTCGGTAAAGGAGCAATACGCGGCGAAAATCGTCGGGGGACTGACCCCTGTGCCGCGTTTAGGACAGCCGCAGGATATCGCCGGCTGCGTCCTCGCCTTGGCTAGCGGTAAATTGGATTTTTGTACAGGGACGACGATTCACGCCGATGGAGGGTTTTCTGTGCGGCGTTTGTATAGTTGATTAACTTGAAAATGGGCTCAGAATTTGCGAGAATATTTTTCGTCTGGCAAGGAAAAAAGCGCAGGAATACTTTCGTATTGCGAGCATTTTTGACGAAGTCAGATGGAAAATAGACCGCAAAGACAAGTTGGTTTTCAAGTTAAGCGACTATAATATGTGAACCAGGATTTTCAACTATCCACTTCCCGACGCCGAAAAACCGCCACCAAGCCCGCCGCCAAAAGCAAGCTGAAAGCGGCGGCAAAAGCGATGGTGCGAGTAATATTTT
>WRKY01000016.1 GCA_009777895.1 Oscillospiraceae bacterium | reverse complement strand
ACGTTTTGGGCGAATTGGATTGACAACACCCCGCCCACAGCGCAAGTGAAATACAGAGATAATGCGTTCCGTCAGTTCGTGAACACCATCACATTCGGCTTGTTCTTTAAAAACACGGTGGACGTGACGATTGAAGGTATTGACGAGCACTCGGGCGTTGACACGGTGGAGTATTATTTGGCGGCAGACGAAATCGCCGACACTTCCACTATTTCAGACGATGAGTGGCAGGAATACACAGGAAAATTCACAGTCACGGCAAACGAAAAGTTTATCCTGTATGTCCGTGTCACCGATAACGCTAGCAATTCAGCAATTCTGTTTTTCGAGGGCGTGGTTGTGTTCAGCGACAGCACTGCATCGACGTTAAGCATGAGCTACACCAAGTTCAGCACCGACAACAGAACCGCCTCGGTCACGCTCAACGGCAACACTGTTGCACAAATAAGCGACGACGCGAGAGTATTAGAGCTTGGCGAGCATTACATTATAAACGGCGAAACAATTACCTTCGTCGCCGAATATCTGGACAGTCTAGCGGCCGGAAATCACACGCTCACGGTATCATATAATCCAATGGACGAGGCGTTTGTTGACAATGCTGATAACGACACTCCGGCGACTACAGAAATTGCCCTCACTATCAACGAATCGGAATACACACTCGACGACATTGAGTTTACCGCGCCGGAAAGTTTTGACCATACCTATAACGGTTTAGAGCAGGGGATTGGCATTGTCAAGTTAAGCTCCAATGTGAAATCCGGCAATCCCAGTAGTGCAGTTCCGGCGACGGCGCTTCAAGAGGCGTATGCCAACGCAACTGTATCAGGCAACGTCCGCACGGTGACTTTGAGCAATGCCAGTCTGATAAGATTGGAGAGTTTGAATGCAGTAGCCGAACAGGCAGAAGCTGTTGGGCAGCAGTTGGATTTGAGAGTTGACAGTATGGCTCCGGACGGTAGTACTGTTGCCGTTCGTGTGAGTATTAATCCCGCGCTTGCAACGCATGACTTGAACCTGTCCGCTTCTACAACAAACGCCAACGTCGTTAGAACAACGCAAATGTTTAACAGGTTTTTCGTCAACGAAGTTACTGTTGTCAGTTTGGGACAGCAAGGTTCTTTCGGACAGCCTGCAACTATAGCGATGAAATTAACCCCTTCTTTCAACACATCAAATCTTGTGTTTTATTCATATAACCAAATTACTAACACTTTCAGGCAACTTTCAACGCCAGATTACACAATCGACAGCGATGGTTATCTCCATTTCAATACGGAAGTCGGTGGGGATATTGTCATCAGCAACGGTCCGTTGGCAAGAGCACGCTCCGGCGGCGGCACATCCACTGCGCCATCCGCTCCCAGTGCGCCACCCGCTGTTAACGAACCAGCGACGCCAACGACTTTGTTGGTTCCGGTCAAGTATAACGGCTCAACTACCCTTCCCGTCAATGCCGGAACATATACCGTCACGATTGACTTATACGGAAATTCGGACTATAACGACACAACACTGATTCTTGGCACTTACACAATCAAACAAGCCCCGTTGAGCATTGGCGGCGGTACAGTTGCGCCGAAAACGTATGACGGCACAAACACGGCAGAAGTCACGCAAGTCGGCTTCACTGGGTTGCAAAACGGCGAAACGCTGACCTTTGGCGCGGACTACACCGTGTCTGGCGCGGTGTTTGACAACGCCGATGCAGGTGATAACAAAACCGTGACTGCGACAGTTGCGTTGACTGCAAGTGACATAGCTAAAAATTACACACTTCCAAACGGCAATTTGACGCTGACAAACCAAACCATTGACAAAACCACTGTCGCCGCACCTAACGCGCTTCCCGCGACTTCGCCCGAAAATATTACTACAGTACGGCTTAGCGATAAAATTACGCTATTAAGCTCAACTCCTAACGCTGACATTTTGTATAGCACAACAGGCTTGCCTGATTTATCCTATACTACAGACGGTATTACGGTAACAGGAACTCCGGGTGGAACATTTACAATCAAAGCCAAAGCTTTAATGACAGACGGTTCAATGAATGATAGCGAGATTGTTACTTTCACTTATCGGATAGCAGAGCTTGACAAAGTATCGGCGCCTAACGCGCTTCCCGCGACTTCGCCCGAAAATATTGCCACGGTACAGCTTAGCGATAAAATTACGCTATTAAGCTCAACTCCTAACGCTGACATTTTGTATAGCACAACAGGCTTGCCTGATTTACCCTATCCTACAGACGGTATTACGGTAACAGGAACTCCGGGAGGACAATTCATAGTCAATGCCAAAGCTATAATGGCAGATGGGTCTATGTTGGACAGTGAGATTGTTACTTTCACTTATCGGATAGCAGATAAAACTCTCACCACCGTAACCGTAAAGCCATTCGCCGACATCACCTACGGCAAAACGCTCAATGACCCGATTGCAACAGCAGACGAGGGTGGTAATACGTTCACATTCCGCTACACGGGAACAGTGAAGAACGCAACGCCCTACGATTCAGCCGACAAGCCGACACTTCCGGGACAGTACACCGTGACGGCAACGCTTGTGAGCGATACTCACATGGGCAGCGGCAGCGAAGATTTCGCAATCTCGCCAAAAGAACTCACATGGAACGCAGACGGCATGGTGAGCGACAGAGGATTTGTCAGCGGCAGTACCGCCGCAACAGTCGCAACCGCTCCGACTTTGAGCGGTGTAATAGACGACGATACCGTAACTGTCAAGGACGGCACGGTGACTTTCTCAAGCGCGAATGTGGGAACGTGGGCAGTCACAGCGACTGGCTACGGCATTGAGGGTGCGGACGCTTGGAAGTACACAATAAGCGATCAGCCGACCTTCGCTGACGGCGAGATTACGGCGAGCAACTTCACCCCCGTCAAAGGCACACACTACACGACTACAGAGTTGAACGCTGCGGGTTGGACGAACAGCAACTTTGTTGTAACTGCAATGAGTGGCTATGAAGTCAGCGAAGACGGCATAAATTGGAGTGCAAACATTACCTTTTCAGACGAAACCGATAACGGCAGTGCGGAGTTTTATGTAAAACAGACTTCCACAGGCGATGTATCGACACAGGCGAGCGTAGACTACAAAATCGACAAAACTGCCCCGACCGCAACGGTGCAGTACAGAAACAACGGCTTCAAGGCGTTCATTAACACCGTCACATTCGGTCTGTTCTTCAAGAACACGGTGGATGTAACCATTCAAGGTGCGCACAGCGGTTCGGGCGTTGCGAAAATCGAATACTACAAATCCGAAGCTGAAATTTCCGATTTTACCGATATTATATGGGAAGTTGGCAGCAAACTCAGCGTAACGTCAAGAGAGAAATTTATCCTGTATGTCCGTGTCACGGATAACGCCGGAAACGTGTCGGAGATAGAGTTTGACAGCGTTATCGTGTTCACCGACAGCGCGGACACCGTGAACGGCGGTGATTATTGGATTGGCGGCACGGATATAACCGTTGACTTCGCCATGAACGATAACACGGTCAAAGAAATCAGATTAAACAGCAGAATACTGGTAGAGGGCGATGATTACTCTGCCGACGAGGACGAAATAATCTTCTCGGCGGACTATCTCGACACACTTTCAGATGGGGCGCACACCTTCATCGTCAGTTATCATCCATTCGGTGAAACCGCCACGGCTCATGCCGACAGCGACGAAATCGGCACAACGGCGATTACAATTACCGTCAAAACTCCCGCCGCCATTACCGGTCCTGCGGGTATGACCCTTGCGGAAAATTATACCGCCACCCAAAGCGGAATATTCACCGTCACAGGTACGGATACGATCAGCGTGAGCGTTACCTCTGACCAAAGCGGCGGCAAAATCACATGGAACGATACAGAGAAACGCTTTGACATAGCCGAGGGGCTTGCTGCCGACACCTATGAAGTAGAACTAACGGCATCGAATGGCGCGCCAACGGACGGAATATACATCTTTACTTTGACCGTGACTGACACGCCCATTTACAGCATTTCCCTCGACCAAAACGGCACGGTGAATCTACCTGCCGCGACTTACGGTTATAGTGAGCAAACGCCGCTTGAAGTCACTGTTTACAACACGGGCAATCAAGCCACGGGTGCGTTGACTGTAGGATTGTTCGGCGACGACGCGGACAGCTTCACTCTTTCTGTTCCACCTCTCGGCAGTATTACAGCCGGTGAAAGCGACAGCTTCACCGTTGTACCGAATCAAAGCCTTGCTGCGAAAACATACACCGCCACGATTACGGTGAGCGGCGGCAACGGTATCAGCGACGAGTTTGACGTGAGTTTTACCGTCAACCCCGCACCCATCACAAACGCAAACATCACCGTAACAGCCCCGGCGACAGGGCAAGCACCCAACACCACCGCAAGCGGCACGGGCAGCTTCGACCTCAGCACGGTAACCTGGAACGGCAACCCGGCAACCTTCCTCGGTAACACGCAATACACCGCCACGGTTACACTGACGGCGCACGATAATTACACTTTTGCCGGACTAACAGCGGCTCAAATCAACGGGCAAGTTGCTACAATCACAGACAACACCGGCACAGCGGTCACGCTGTCCTACGAGTTTGCGGCAACCGATGCACGAACTGTAACGGGAATAATAATCAAAACACAGCCGACGAATTTGACCTACACCCACGGCGATACGTTGAATCTATCAGGGCTTGAAGTTACGCTCAGTTTCGACGACGGTTCTTCCAACGATGTAGCATTTGCCGATTTTGCGGCGAACAATATATCGGTGAGCATTGCAAACGGCACAACCCTGTCACGCACAGTTCATAACGCAACAGCGATTGAGGTATCTGTCGGCAGCTTCACGGACGATACAACTCCGCTGATCGTAAACAGGGCAACCGGCGCGACAGTAACCGCCCCAACACTAAACACCAAAACGCACAACAACATCACCATCAACGCCGTCACCGCTCCGACCAACGGGCAAACGGTCGAATATGCCATCAGCACCACGAACACCGCTCCGACAGACGGTTGGGATACGGCTCTGGCGTTCGGCGGCTTGGATGAATATGTGCAGTATTATGTGTTCGCAAGAGCGGCGCAGAACGGCAATTACAGCGTTGGTACGGCGATTTCGTTAGAAGTAAAAACCGAGGACATCACTCCCCCGACAGCACAGATAGAGTACCGCAATAACGGCTTTAGAGAGTTCCTTAATATCGTCACGTTCGGTCTGTTCTTCAAAGATACGGTAGATGTAAACATTCAAGGATCAGACAGTGGCTCGGGCATTGCGAAAGTCGAGTATTATAAGGCGGCAGATGAAATCACAGATTTTTCGGGCATTACATGGGAACTTGGCAATTCGTTCAATGCAACGGCGAACGAGAAATTTATCCTGTATGTCCGCATGACAGACGTTGCAGGCAACACCGCAATCTTCCACGAGGGCATGGTGATATTTAGCAACAGCGTGAGTACGGCAAGCGGAAACTATACAAAGGATTCCGGAATTGACGTAACAATCCCTGTTGCCATGAACGGCAACACGGTGAACCAAATCACGTTTGGCGGCAGTCCGCTGACGGAGGGAATGCACTACACAGCAGACACGGACGAGATTACCTTCAAAGCCGATTATCTTGATACACTCGCAGGCGGTCAGCGGATTTTCAGCGTCAGCTACTATCCAATGGGAGAAACCCAAACGCAAACAGGCGGCGATACTGTCGGCACGACTGAAATCACAATTACAATAACAGCCGCACCGCCGACTGTTACAGGCGTGACGGTTGCACCGCAGACGGTGAGCGTACAAAAGGGCAATACACAGGCGTTTACCGCCATCGTTAAAGGAACAAACAGCCCTGCGCAGACTGTGACATGGACGGTTGAGGGCGGCATAGCGGGAACAAGCATAAGCGCGTCCGGCATACTCACCGTGGCGGTTGGTGAAACGGCTACAACATTGACTGTCCGGGCGACTTCCACGGCAAACACAGGAATTTCCGGCACAGCTACGGTAACGATGACGGATACGCCCATAACGCCGGAAGTTATCAGCGTTACCATCAACCCAAGCACGGCGAGCGTTCAAAAGGGCGAAACATGGCAGTTTAACGCCGCTGTTGCAACACAGGGCGGCGCGGCAAACACGGTCACATGGAGCGTAAACGGAAATTCAACCATAAGCACATCCGGCTTGCTGACGGTAGCGGCTAGTGAAACATTGGCAACGCTCACAGTTACCGCTACATCGACCTTTAACACCACAAAATCCGGCACGGCAACGGTGACGGTGACTGATCCGCCGCCGACTCCTGTAGCACCGTCGATTACAACAGCTTCTCTTTCGAGCGGCACAGTAGGTACGGCATACAGCCGAACCCTTGCGGCGACGGGTGATACGCCGATAACGTGGAGCATTGACAGCGGCAATCTTCCGGGCGGTCTGACACTCTCGACCAACGGCACAATTTCGGGAACGCCCAATGCAAGCGGTACGTTCAACTTTACCGTCAAAGCGGAAAACAGCGCGGGAAGCGACACAAAAGCGTTATCCATAACAATTAACAGCGGCGATTCACAGCCGACAACCTATACGGTCACGGTATCAAGCGCAGGAACAGGCGCAACGGGCGGTGGAAGCTATACAGCCGATACGACGATAACAATCAATGCGGGAACACCGCCTGCGGGTATGCAGTTCAAAAACTGGACGGCAAGCCCCGCCGTATCGTTCGCAAACGCCAACACTGCGAATACCACATTCACCATGCCCGCAAACGCGGTAACTGTGACGGCAAACTTCGAGGCAATACCGCCGACTCCTGTAGCACCGTCGATTAAAACAGCTTCTCTTTCGAGCGGCACAGTAGGCACGGCTTACAGCCAAACCCTTGCGGCGACGGGTGATACGCCGGTAACGTGGGGCGTTGACAGCGGCAATCTTCCGGGCGGTCTGACCCTCTCGGCGAACGGCACGATTTCAGGAACGCCCAACGCAAGCGGTACGTTCAACTTTACCGTCAAAGCGGAGAACAGCGCGGGAAGCGACACAAAAGCGCTATCCATAACAATTAACAGCGGCGGTTCACAGCCTGACCCAACGCCAGACCCGTCAACTCCTCCCACGCCAGACCCACAACCCTACCCAACGCCCTCGAACCCGCCGAGCAACGACCCGACAAATGCGCCGAACGGCGAAACTTTAAGTGTCCTCGAACACTTTGACGAGTGGACGGGAAGCGGTGAGGCAAGCGCTCGTATTGATTCCGACTCGGGTGATTTTATACGGCTGATTTTGGATGGTGATGTAATCAGTCCGTTAAATTACACCGTCACGGTGGATAGCACGGGAAGCACGATTATTACTTTCAATGAGGAATATCTGAAAACGTTGGGCAACGGTATACATCACTTTACCGTGGAATTTTCAGAGGGCAGAACTGTTGATATTCCCCTCACCATCAACATGGCGAATAATCCCAACCTTCCCATCAGTAATACCCCAAAAACCGGCGACGATATGAATCTTATCCTATGGCTCTGGCTCGCTAGTGTATCTGCACTGATGCTAGTCGTGCTAATTGAGATTGAACGACGCAGAAAACGCTACAGCTTCATTAAGAAAATCTAAACCGTGCTCATTATATACATTTTGCGCACAGGCACAAAAGCCCGCCGATCATTGTTTCAAAATGGTCGGCGGGTATTTTAATCAATAAATTTACGGAAGCTATAGTCGCCTAACTTGAAAATCAACTCGTCTTTGCGGTGCATTTTCCATCTGACTTCGTCAAAAATGCTCGCAATACGAAAGTATTACTGCGCTTTTTTGACTGCCATTTTTGAGTTTTCAAAAAAGTGCATGACCGTTAATTTCCAAAAGTATTGACAAAATATTTCCTGTCTGCTATACTGTAACCGGAAGGCAGAACAGGCTACCGAGAAAATTGAATAAGGCAGAAAGTTCTTGCAACCAAAAATAAACTTAAAAAGAGTGCGTCATGTACAGAATGAACAGAAATTCTCCCCCGCCGCGAAAACTAGCGGATTTCACCAAACGCAGTGTCGCCTTGTTAGCCTTGATGTTTGTCGCTATATTCCTTGTGGGAACGCTAGAAGTGCCTGCTCTTGCCGCGAGCGGTTTTGCCTACTCGGCGAATTTTGACAAAAAAACCGGCAAACTCACAATCACCGCCCCGAAAAAAGGCAAGACCATCTCGGCGAGTTCAAAAGAATGGAAAAACTATCAGAAAAACGCAAAATCCCTTGAGGTCAAGGCAGGGGTAAAGACTATTGCCGCCAGTTCATTTAGGGACTTTGCCAAACTTAAGACGGTGAAACTCCCAGACAGTGTCACCGCAATTGGCGGAAACGCCTTTCAGGGCTGTAAGGCTCTCACCAGTGTGAACCTGCCCCAAAAACTGAAAACAATCGGGCAACGTGCCTTTGAAAAGACAAAACTTACAGGAAAAGTCATCATACCCAGTGGTATAAAAGAAATTGGAGTGGCGGTATTTAGAGGTTGTACGAAAATCACCGAAGTGGTATTGCCCAAAAATCTCAAGAGCATTATGAACATGGCATTTGAGGGTTGTACGGATTTGAAAAAAATCAACCTGCCTAGTAAACTTGAGCGAATTGGCGATTCTGCCTTTAGGAACTGTAATAGTCTTTCGGGCAAAATCAAATTTCCAAAAACTCTGCAATTCCTTGGCACCGGCGCGTTTATGAACTGCGAGAAGATCACCAGTGTAGATATGCGTCCCGCACAGAAATTAATAAGCTTGGACAACGATGAGATTTTTAATGGTTGTAAGGCGCTGAAAACCGCATGGTTGCCTCCTGGGACTACACTGATTGGCAGTTCGATGTTTGAGGGGTGTCAAAAATTAAGCACACTTTACATCCCCGAGGGAACCTTTGACATTTGGCGTAACGCCTTCAAAGACACTGGGATCAAGTCCCTCACCCTGCCCCGCTCACTTTCTAGCAATTCCCGTTCATATTTAGGTCTGAGTTCTGATGTGAAACTCTATACCCACGAAAAATCCCCCAACTACGAGGCGGATTGGGATACACAGTGGCGTGAAAAGCAGGTTGAATATACCGATACATACCTTGAGGAAATATGGGATTGGGTATGGATTGACGACTGGGATTATGATTGGCAGATAGTTGGTTACGAGGAAGTAACCGACACGTGGTACGAAACAGAGTATTACACTGTCGATGTTTGGTGTGTTTACTCCGATGCCCAATTGGGTATCAGCCTTGAGGAAAGCCAAATTTCTATCAACAAGGGAAAGAACAAAAAACTCAAACCCAAGCTAGACAAGGCGGCGTTTACATATGAGAGCCTGAACCCAGACATCGCCACTGTTTCCGCGGACGGCACCGTCACAGGAAAGGCAGGGGGCGTGGCGCAGATCCTTGTAAAAGCAAGCACGGGACAGGTTGCCCTCTGCCGTGTGGACGTGTGCGTGCCTGTAACAAAGGTGACGGTTAAATTGCCCAATACCATGTTGAAGTATAAGAGCGCCACGGGGGTTGATTTAAGCGATGCCGATGTAACGGTTGAACCCAAAGACCATACTGGGGGCAGTGTTAAGTGGAGTATGAAAAAGAACAAAACCGCTAGTTTGGGTGGTTACAATCAGGACTCTATTTATCTCAGGCGCAAAGGCGAGTTCACCATAACCGCCACAGTTGGTGGCAAAAAGGCGAGCAAGAAAATCAAGGTTGAAGAGGTTTCACTCCAACTTAAGGGCGGCGGAACGGCATATCCCAGTAATTTGCGGACACTTACCCCAGGGCAAAAAATGTCTGTAAGCGTCAAGGGGACGAAAGCCCCGGTAAAATTTAAGGTGAGCAACAAAAAAGTTGCCGTTGACAAAAACGGCAATGTCACGGGTAAAAGCCTAGGTTCTTCACAAATTAGCGTAAGCGTTGGCGGTGCTAAAACTAGCACGTTAGAGTTTTCTGTCAACCTTCAAGTGATCAATAAGACCCAAGACAAAATCTATAAGCTAGGCAGTGTCTACCCTAACGGTTATTACTGGAACAAAAACAAAAAGACCAAGAAATACCCAAAAGTTAGTGATAAAGGCTGTGTCAATCATGGAAAATCTACGGCGACTTGCCAAGGGCAATGCGCGGGTTTTGCAAGCATGATTAGCGACACAATATACGGAAAAAGCGCGAAAAAGACCCAAATCAGCAAGAAAAGCGACATCCGTGTTGGGGACGTTATCCGATACAACTCGCGCCATTCTGTGTTCGTCATCGAAGTGGGCAAAAAAGGCTCAAAAATCTCGTCGGAATGGTGGGGCTCCTACACCGCGCCGGATGACTATATGGTCGTCGTTGAGTGCAATTACTATTATAGTTGCGATATACTGTGGGGGCGGGTTATGTACATGAGCGACTTTACATTGAATCCATCCCAGTCTTATCGGCGGGGGTAGGCAGGCGTTCGCCATTACCAATACCCAATGGCTACTCCCACGCGAGGCATCTTATAGCACCAACCTCAATCCTCACTACTCAACTCTCCCACCCGAATAATACCAAAAGGTGTCTGCTGTTTGCTCTGCCCAAGGGGGTTGTCGCGGATGATTTCGGCGATGAGCTCCCGTGAAAGGCAGGGAGCAAGCAGTTTCGTACTTGTACCCTGCGCATCCAACGCTGTCGTAGAATAGCCCAAAATGTCAACGCCCAAGTCATTAGCGTCAACAATCGCCGTGGGTACACCCAGAAAATCCGCGCATTTTTTAGCGACGGTTTCCGGAGCTTCAGGGGTCAGCACCACATAGTTGTTGTAGGGCGGCAATGTGCAGTCGCACGGACCGTCAATACCCCGCGCCTTGTCCCCCGCTACCTTATAAAACCAACCGCGCTTGCCCAAAATCTTGCCGATTACGCTGACAAACGCCGCAAATAAAATCCGCATTATCCCGCACTCGTCTAGGGCGCATTGCATGGTTTCGGGTATACTAAGCCCGATGCCGTATGGGTTTTTGTAGACGAACTTGCACAGCAGGCGCGCCAAAAATGTAGGGCGGATGTCCTCCATGGGGATGGCGCGGTTTTGGGTACAGGCGACGACTTTTTCGCTGATGAACACTGTGTCGCCGGCGTGCAAAACGGGCTTGAGGTACTGCGCCAATACCTCCTCGAGCTTGTCCGCATTCGTAATCACGTGAGTTTTTACGGCAATTCGCCCATAGCTAACCCCGTCTACCTCCCGCAGAAAGCTTTTCCCCTCGTTTACGTTGTATTCCATAATTCCTCCCTGGATATTTGGCATCTATAGTGTTCACAAAATGTTAGTGATCAAATTTCCGCTTGCGCCGTGGTTATAGATTTTGCGGTCTTTCAACGCCCATTGGCGGGGGCTGAAATCCCCAACCGCCACGTTGCGCTGAGCCTCATGGAACTCGTAAATCGTGGCGTCCAACAGATCGCATTGGGACAATACTTCCGCCTCGAGGAACAGCGGACGGCTCGCCGCGCCGTATTCAGGCTCGCCGTGGTGGGAGATGAGCATATGTGCCAACAGCATTCGCGTGTCCTCAGGCACGCCCAAACGCTTGCCCTCCCGCTCAACTAACATCGCCCCCTGAACCAAATGTCCCACCAAGGTACCGTATGCGGTGTAGCCTGAGGAAAGCCCCGTCTCCTCAATAGTGTACTCATCAAGCTTGCAAATATCATGGAGCATCGCCCCCGCAAGGAGCAAATCGCGGCGCAAAAACGGGTAAATTGCCGCCACACTTTCGCAGAGCCGCACCACACTCAAAGTGTGCCACAGCAGACCGCTGCGCACTGCGTGGTGCAGGCGAAATGCGGCGGGGTAGCTCATCAGCAATGACTTGCGTTCCTCGTAAAGGGTCGTCACCAACGCCTTGAGCGTCTCGTCCTCAAAGCCCGCGGCTACGGCAATCAGCGCGTCGTACATCTCCTGCGGTTGGTGTGGCGCTTCAGGGACGAAAGCGGACATATCCACGTTGTCCTCGTCTGTGATAGGGCGAATGCGTTCCACGCGAAACTGGGGCATATCTCGAAAGGTTTCGTGAGTTCCCCGCACCTTGACAATCTGATTTTGGTTGTATGTACCGTGAACCTGCGGGTTATATGACCACAATTTGGCGGGCAGCTCGCCGTCCATATCCGCAAAGAGCATATCCAAGTAGTCCATGCCGTTTTTACCGGTTTTCACAGCGACGCGTTTCAAAATCGCAAAACCCTCGTAGGCGCCGGTGCCAATTTGCACAAAATTCATCGTGTTCTCCAATCCTTGTGTTGTGTGCAATATTATACCATAAACTGAAAAAATTGTCATCCTGTCTCATAAGCGCAAAACAAAACCCCACCCGCCCGTCAGGGCTTGCGGGGTCTTGCTAGTGAATGAGCTTTTACTCACCAAGACCAAGTGCATCGCTAACAGTTTTGTCACTGCCAAGGATGCCCTTTACGATGTCCGTGATGAACGCAACGACCGCTTCGAAAAATGTCAAATCTTCGCCTTCGATACCAGCACCACTACCTGCTAAGAACCAATCTTTAACAGCTGCAATGATTTCTGTGATTTTATCCCATGACATATTAGTATCCTCCTTTCTTTAAAAGGTGAAACAGCTTCTTGACGCTTACTATTATAGCACAGCTCTTTGCAAAATTGTTTCCAAATTAGAAATTTGATAAACTTTTTTTTAATTTTTTTGCAGATGCCGTAAATTAAGGAGCGATATTGGGGATTTTAGACATTATACCCCAAATTCTCCAGAGCCTGTCGACATTCAAGACTGTTGGGATGCACCGCAAGGTTTTCACTGCGCAGTTTGGCAATAACGTAGTTCAGAATATAGACCATGGCGGCGTCGATGCCGCAAAAGGCAAGCTCGCGCACAGCGTTCAGGTCGCGGTAGTCCCTGTCCGTGCTGATTAGGTCGGCGGTAAAGACGATTTTTTCTAGCAGGGACATATTCGCCCGCCCCGTCGTATGGTAGCGAACCGCGTTGAGTATCTCCTCGTCGGATACGCCCAAATTTTGGAGTAGCACCGCTCCTGCGGGGGCATGGAGGAGCTTTTTGTTGCCAAGCTCACAATCAAGGCGGGGAGAATAAAGAGCGCTCATTTCCTCAACGCCGCCGCACTTGCAGATATCGTGCGCCAAGCCCGCAAAACGGGCTTTTTTCTCGTCCGCGCCGTAATGACGCGCTAAAAGCACGGCGCTGTTAGCGACGCAAAGGGAGTGTCCAAGGCGGGCGGCGCTCAGGCGTTTGCGCAGAATATTTAATAAGCTTTCATTGTTCATCGAGCAAATTTCCTGGCCTCAATCACCGCCAAGGTGTCGCAGCGCTCATTTTCGGGATGTCCCGAGTGACCGCGCACCCACACGATTTCCACCTCGTGCTTTTCGCAAAGCTCCAACAGCCGCTCCCACAAATCTGGGTTGAGGGCGGGAGTTTTGTCCGCCTTGACCCAACCGCGAGAACGCCAAGATTTCGCCCATCCCTTTGTGATGCCATTTGCCACGTACTGGGAATCCGTTGTGAGTGTCACCTTACAGGGCTGATTGAGTTTCTCTAGCGCGGCAATACAGGCGCAAAGCTCCATGCGGTTATTGGTGGTGTGTTCCTCGCCGCCGCTAAGTTCTTTTTCGTGTTTGCCAAAGCGCAAAACCGCCCCCCAACCGCCCGGTCCCGGGTTGCCGGTACAGGCACCGTCTGTCCAAATCTGGACGTATGGTTTTGTTGTATTGCTCATTTATTACCTCCGCAACCGTAATATTATACCATAAATGCGTACGCTTGTCACCCGCTTGCGCAGGCGTCAGTATATTCCATATCTTCACCCCTCAAAACTCAACCGCTCCTTGAAAAATCCGCCGAAAACGTTTATAATGTACATCATCACAGCGAAAGTGAGAAAAAAATGGACAATTACCTTTTTTACAAATCCCCCGCCCAAGAGAGTCACAAGGGTTGGGAATCACAGGCATTGCCCATCGGCAACGGGGACATGGGAGCGGTGATTTTCGGCGGTTCGGCGCGGGAACATATCCAGTTCAACGAGAAGTCCTTATGGACGGGGGGACTGAATATTGACGGCAGTGCGGGCGGCAACGACGACCCGCAATGCTGGCAAAAACGCGAGGAAATTCAACGGCTTTTGGCGGCAGGACAGCACAAAGAAGCTACCGCCCTGATGTCCGCTCTCGAAAGCGCGGAAACGGGATTCGGCAACTACCAAAACTTCGGCGACATATATATAGATTACGAAAGCGCGGCAAATGCCACAGACTACCTGCGCAGCTTGGAGTTGGAAAACGCAATCCACAGCGTGGTTTTTGCGGCGAATGGCGCGCAATACGAGCGCAAGTTTTTTGCGAGCTATCCCCACAAGGTGATAGTTGGCAAGCTCGCCTGCAAAAGTCGCCAAACCCTCACAATCTCCATGATTTCAGCACAAGGCGGAGATATAGCCGCGGAGAAAAATGCCATTGTCATGACAGGGACTGTCACGGGTAAGCTCCCGGAAAATGCTGATCGCCCTCACGCTGTGGGCTACAAGGCGGGACAGGAGAATGAGGCGAACGCTCTGCGCTATGCCGCCGTGTTGGGTGTTGCAGCCGATGGCGGCACCGTTAGTGCCCATGAGGGTAAGTTGACGGTCAGGGACGCAAAGACTGTATATCTCTACCTTTCGGCGGGGACGGATTACGCGCCGATTTTTCCCGTTTACCGCAACGGAAAAGATCCCCTAGACAATGTGAAAACGGCGGTTGACAGGGCAATAACTATGGGCTATGACGCCCTCCTAAGGGCACACATTGAGGACTACAGCTCCATTTTCAGCCGTGTAAAGTTGGATATTGGGCAACGAAATATTCAGCTGCCCACAGATGTACTGCTGAAAAAGTATAGGAAATCCAAGAAATATCGTGCTGAGTTGGAGGCACTTTATTTCCAATACGGGAGGTATTTGCTCATCGCCTCCTCCCGCGAGGGGGGACTGCCCGCCAATTTGCAGGGAGTGTGGAACGACCTGAACAATCCGCCTTGGAGCGCGGACTACCACACCAATGTGAACCTGCAGATGAACTACTGGCACGCCTACAGCTGCAACCTCGCCCAGTGCGCTTTGCCGCTACTGGATTATGTCAATTCCCTGCGCCAACCTGGGCGGATTACAGCGAAATATTACGGCAATGTGGGGGAACTAAAACCGGACGGTACGGTGGATACGAACAAGCCCACGGGATGGATGATACACAACAAGGTGAATATTTTCGGACATACGGGACCGGGGCGGCAATGGTGGTGGGGTTGGTGTCCCTCGGCGGGGGCGTGGCTGACCCAAAATACCTATGACGCCTTTGCCTTTTCAGGGGACTATAAGCTCTTGGCGGAGAAAATTTATCCCGCCATGGAGGAATGCGCATTGATGTGGTCACAGCTACTGATTTGGGACGAAAAATCCCAACGTTTGGTGTCTTCTCCCACATACTCCCCTGAGCATGGACCTGTTACGGCGGGAAATACTTATGAACAGGAGCTAATTTGGCAGCTTTATGTGAATGTCCTTGACGGCGCCCAGACACTTATAAAAAATGGTTACAGTGAACTGGTAAACGGTGAGCTTATCGACAAAATAAGAGAACAGATTTTACTACTGGAGCCGCTCCAGGTGGGGAAATACGGTCAAATCAAGGAGTGGCATGAGGAAGACCAGTGGCGGCGGCGCGGATACGGTTGGAATAATAAGCGAGTGCAAAAGCGGCATCGCCATATGTCCCACCTGTTGGGCTTATTTCCCGGCAACCACATCACCGAAAACACGCCGGATTATCAAAAGGCGGCACGAAAATCCTTGAATCTGCGGGGCAACGGCGGTACAGGTTGGTCGAAGGCACAGAAAATTTGCGCTTGGGCAAGGCTTGGCGAGGGCAAGCGCAGTTATTTGATGCTCAAGCAGTTGCTGAAAAAATCTACCCTGGCCAATCTCTGGGACACCCATCCCCCATTTCAGATTGACGGCAATTTCGGCGCGGCGGCGGGTATTGCGGAGATGCTTGTCCAGAGCCACGGCGAAAAAATTCACCTTCTGCCCGCCCTGCCGCCTTCATGGAAAAACGGCAGTGTCAACGGGCTTTGCGCTCGGGGGGGATACGCGGTGAACATGACCTGGGTTGACCGTCAGGTGAGGGAATATGAAATTTTTGACAAGGACGGCAGTAGGGTGACAGACCTTGAAGTGAGAGGTGTGAACAATGCCTCTTGACGGCGTGACAATTCATTTTTTGCGCGGGGAATTAGCCTGTGCCATAGGCTCGCGCATTGAGAAAATCCACCAACCCGAGCGGCATTCACTGGTGCTGACTCTGGGAGGGCGAGGCTTTTCAAAGCGCCTGTTTATCTGTGCAAGGTCCGATGCGCCCCGGGTGCATTTCACCGACGCACCGCCCCAAAATCCCCCCTCGCCGCCCATGTTTTGTATGCTCCTGCGCAAGCATTTGACGGGGGCGCGGCTTGTTGATATTAGCCAAATAGGGCTTGACAGAGTGCTGCTTTTTGACTTTGCCGCAACAAACGAATTAGGGGATCCTATGAATTTGACCCTCAGCGTGGAGCTTATCCCCGGTCGCACCAACATTGTTTTGGTGCACAACAACACTGTTTTGGACGCAATTCGGCGGGTATATCCCGAGATGGACGAGAGGGGCAAGACGGCGCGGGATGTATTGCCTAACTCCCCTTATATTCTCCCGGAAAGCCCAAAAAAGTTGCGGATTTTTGATGTAACAGAGGGTACGGTATCCACGGATTTTGAGGGAGTTTCACCGCTGCTTGCCCGGGAAAACATATCGGTTTCAGCCCTCCAAAAGGCGATGGAAAACAGTGCGCAACCCACCCTATTGCGCAATAAGGACGGCACTGTGCGCGACTTTCACGCCCTGCCTATCGGGCAATATGGGCAGTTGTATACCCTTGAAGCTTACGGCGATATAAGCTCCCTGTTGAGAGATTTTTTCGCCCAACGAGAGGACAATACGCGGCAGATTGACGCGGGACTGCGTCAGTCGTTGGAGCGGCTCATCGCCCGCACTCGCCGCCGCCTTGAGAGCCAACGCATGGACATGGAGAAATCCCAAGAGCGCGAGAAATTCCGCCACTGGGGCGACCTGATTATGGCGCAGCAATACAAGCTAAGTGCGCGCTGCGCTTTTTATGAACTGGAGGATTATCTCACAGGGGAGAGCGTTCGCGTTCCCGCCGACCCGCGCCTTTCTCCGTCCGTAAATGCACAGAAATACTATAAAAAATACCAGAAATTGCGTAATGCGCAAGAAATTTTAGCGCAGCAAATTGCCAAGGGCGGCGCGGATTTAGAGTACCTTGAAAATACCCGGGATGCGTTGGCGCGTGCGGTGACGGCGGGGGAGATTGACGCCCTGCGCCAGGAGCTTATCGCCGAGGGCTTTTTGCTCCGCCGCAAGGAAAAAGGCAGGCAGCCTAAGGGCAAAAACGCTCCGAAAAATCCCCCCTTGCATAGCGTGGAGTACGAGGGCTTCACGATATTAGTGGGTAAGACGGCGGCGCAAAATGAGCGCATTGCCTTTAAGGAGTCGCGCAAGGGCGACCTGTGGCTACACGCTCAAAAAGTGGCGGGCGCCCATGTGCTCATTCGCGCCGAGGGGCGCAGCGTTCCGCCCGAAGTGATTGAGTACGCCGCTGCGTTGGCTGTGAAAAACAGCGCCGCCCGCGCTAGCGGCAAAGCGGCGGTGGACATTGTCCAGGCTAAAAAGCTGAAAAAGCCCGCCAATTCCCGACCGGGCATGGTCATTTATCATGAGTATGAGACTATAATGAGTTGTGAAGTCAATTGACATTTTCGCCCATATCCTTTATAATAGGCTTGTTGAAGAACTATCTTTCATTTTTCAACATCGCTATAACACTATAGTCTCCTAGCATGAAAATCGACTATAACATCCCATCTACGGACAAAAGAAAGGAAAAAAACATATGCAGAACACTGAAAAAACCATGGAGAAAATTGTTGCCCTGTGTAAGGGGCGGGGCTTTGTTTACGCCGGGAGCGAGATTTATGGCGGGCTTGCCAATTCTTGGGATTATGGTCCTCTTGGCGTTGAGTTCAAAAACAACGTCAAGACGGCATGGTGGAAGAAGTTTGTGCGGGAAAATCCATACAACGTGGGACTTGACAGCGCGTTGCTCATGAATCCCCAGGTCTGGGTCGCGTCCGGTCACGTTGGCGGCTTTTCCGATCCCCTCATGGACTGCAAAGCGTGCAAAACCCGTCATCGCGCGGATCAGTTAATTGAGGCGGCGGGTGGAAATCCCGCAGGGTGGAGCTTCGACGAGATGGAGGCGTACATCAAGGAGAACGCTATCGTCTGCCCCGGATGCCAAAAGCAGGACTTCACCGATATCCGCTCCTTTAACCTGATGTTCAAGACATATCAAGGGGTCACCGATGACAGTCAATCTCAGCTTTATCTGCGCCCCGAAACAGCTCAGGGGATTTTTGTTAACTTCTCCAATATTCAACGCACCACCCGCAAAAAGGTGCCTTTTGGCGTGTGCCAAATTGGAAAAAGCTTCCGAAACGAGATAACTCCGGGCAATTTCATCTTCCGCACCCGTGAGTTCGAGCAGATGGAACTGGAGTTTTTCTGTAAGCCCGGCACAGAGCTTGAGTGGTTCGCCTATTGGAAAGATTACTGTAAAAATTGGCTGTTGACACTGGGCATGAATGCCGAAAATCTGCGCCTGCGCGACCACGACGCACAAGAACTCTCCCACTACTCCAATGCCACAACGGACTTTGAGTTCCTCTTTCCATTCGGTTGGGGAGAGCTTTGGGGACTCGCCTCCCGCACGGATTTTGACCTCACCCAACACCAGAACACCTCTGGCAAGAGCCTTGAATATTTCGACCCTGCCGCCAACGAAAAATACCTGCCCTACGTCATCGAGCCGTCCCTCGGCGCGGATCGTGTGGCGTTGGCGTTTTTGGTGGATGCCTACGACGAGGAAGTGGTGGACGCGGCGAAAAACGACGTTCGCGTGGTATTGCGTCTGCATCCCGCCCTCGCTCCTGTCAAAGCGGCAATCCTGCCCCTCTCCAAAAAACTTGAGGAGGGCGCGAGAGCCGTCTACAGCCAGTTGGCAAAAAACTTTGCCGTGGAATACGACGATGCGGGGAGCATAGGCAAACGCTACCGCCGTCAGGATGAAATCGGCACGCCGTTTTGCCTCACCTACGACTTCGACTCACAGGAGGACGGCTGTGTCACCGTCCGCGACCGGGATACCATGGCACAGGAGCGAATTCCCATAGGCTCCCTTGGAGAATATATCGCGCAAAAACTTGAGTTCTAGCGAGAATTTCTAATACGGAAATAAAAATGAGTGTTTTTGTGGTAAAATTACAGCGTAAGCTTGCAAAAAGGAGTGAACAGCATGGCGGCATTTTTTACAAGTATCGTTGAGGCGTTACAGACATTCTTTAACAACCTTGGCTTTACCGGCGGTTGGAGTGACACTTGGAACGGCTATTTCGCCGAGATGTACGAGTGGATTGACAACGCTTGGTGGAACGGGCTTTGGGATAAACTCTAGATACTAGAATCTAGGCAACAGATAGCGGACAGAATGTGAGTATGTTGTCTGCTGTGTGTTGTCTTTGGGAATTTTCGTCTCCCACGCCGCATATCATTGATTATTCCGGCGTGGGGAGGGAGCAATGAAGCGCTTGTGCGGGGTACTGTTGGTGTTGTGTCTGTTGGCAAGCTGCGCCAGTGGGGACTATTACGCTAATTCTCTGACGTTTTTGCGCCGTTGGAACAGTTGCGCTTTGGTAAAGGACAGCGAATGGCTAAAAATTGACCGCCACAGCCTTTGGTTCGAGGAATTAGGAGACACTTTTCGCTATGCCATTTGGTTGGAGGAGGATGTATATCTACTGGTCCTCACCTGCGAAAAAGCAACAGACAACGTCCTCACTTGCTCCCTCACCGCAAAGACAGGCGGGGAAAGGTTTTATCAGCTTACTGACGCAATGATTAGGGCGTATACAGACAAGGAATTTGAGGATATGGAAATCTTTTACGAGGGAAAAAACGCCGCATTTCATGAGAAAGATTTTTACTTTTACTCTCAAATTATTGACGATTTCGGCATAACTTTTGCCGTCCAAAACCTTAGGATTTTCCCAAAAGAGGAAGACCTATTGACATTAATCCCGACGTTAAAAGAAAGGACGTGAGAGCTCGTCACAAAAGTTTTTAAAAACATTTTGTACGCGAACTCTCTCACACATTGTGCGAAATGAAAATTGTATTTACCGGCGGCGGCTCCATGGGTCACGTTTCTGTCAATTTGGCGCTGATTCCCCGCTTTTGCGCCATGGATTGGGAGATACACTACATCGGCTCGAAAAGCGGTATCGAAAAAGACGTGGTGACGAAAATTCCCGGCGTGAGCTACCACGAAATCGAAACAGGCAAGCTGCGCCGCTACTTTGACGTAAAGAACGTCACCGATGTTTTTCGCGTGGTAAAAGGCATGGCACAGGCTCGGACACTGCTGAAGAAAATCCGCCCTGATGTGGTTTTTTCAAAGGGCGGTTTTGTGTCTTTTCCTGTGGTTTTCGCCTCCAAAGGACTGAAAATCCCCAGTATTTTACACGAATCCGACCTCACAATAGGCTTGGCAAACAAGCTCAGTCTGCCCTTTTGCTCCCTCCTGCTCACCACATTTGAGGATACCCAAAAGCACATACAATCAATAAAAACCCAGTTTGTGGGTGGGATTGTCCGCGAGGAGGTTTTGGGCGGCAATAAGGAGCGAGGGCGGAATTTTTTGCGTTTCGAGCGGGATAAACCAATACTTTTGGTTATGGGCGGCAGCCTTGGCGCAAGGAGTGTCAATCAGGCGTTACGGGATAATTTAGTGAAAATTACCGAGCTTTTTAATGTGGCGCATATCTGCGGCGGCGGCAACACAGACGAAAGTATTGAGAGCGAAAAATACCGCCAGTTTGATTACCTTAACGAGGAGTTGCCCGACGTTTTGGCGGCTTGCGACATGGTTCTTTCACGGGCAGGTGCGAATGCGATTTTTGAGTTTTTGGCGCTGAACAAGCCCATGTTGCTAGTGCCGCTGCCAAAATCCAGCAGCCGCGGCGATCAAATTTTCAACGCTCAGTATTTTCAGCGCAAGGGTTACGCCATCATGTTAGAGGACGAAAAAATCAACAGCGAAAATCTTTTTGACAAGCTCCTTGAGGTCTACATGAACGGTGAGAGGATGTCCGAAAAAATGCGCGGTCAAAAGGAACTTGGCAGCATTTCTCAAATTGTGGAGATTATTCTGGATTCAAAGCTTTAGTATCTATAATCTATGTTTCGACAATTTTCTGTTAAGTTTTTTCCTTTACACTTTGTGGATTAGTATGTTGATAATGTGGATAGCTTGACTGAAAAACACGACATTTAGGATAAAAACAAGGAGCGAACACAATATGGACGATACGCACCATTTGCAACGGCGGCACAGCCGCAAGGTGAAAGTTGGAAATATCTGGGTCGGAGGTGGCGCGGAAATTAGCATTCAGTCCATGCTGAATGTTTCCGCGAATGACGTCGCCGGGAATATTGCACAGGCGCAACGCCTTGAGGCGGCGGGCTGTGAGATTCTGCGAACAGCAGTGCCGCGACTGGAAAACGTCAAGCTTGTCGCCGCTCTCAAGGAAGCGGTAAAAATCCCCATAGTGGCGGATATCCACTTTGACTGGCGCATCGCCCTTGAATGCGTGGCGGCAGGGGCAGACAAAATCCGCCTGAATCCTGGCAATATCGGCGGACAGGAGAAAGTGCGGGCGGTGGCTAACGCCTGCCGCGAGAAAAATGTTCCCATTCGCATCGGCGTGAATGCAGGTTCACTGGAAAAAGACTTGCTGACAAAATATGGCGGTCCCGCCCCTCAGGCGATGGCGGACAGTGCCTTGTCTCACGCCCGCCTGTTGGAGGATTGCGGTTTCAGCAATATCATCCTTTCACTGAAAGCGTCGGACGTCCATGCCACGGTGCAGGCGTACAAAATCGCCGCAAGCCTTTGTGACTATCCGCTCCACTTGGGCATAACCGAGGCAGGGACACAGCGGCAAGGCTTGATTAAATCCGCAGCGGGAATCGGCGCGTTATTGTTAGAGGGCATCGGCGATACGATTCGGGTCTCCTTAACTGCAGAGCCAGAAGAGGAAATCCGCGCGGCAAAGGATATTTTGCGCGCTTTGGGTTTGCGCAGGGACAAGCCGCAAATCATCTCCTGTCCCAGTTGCGGACGCAGCCAAATCGACCTCATAGGTCTTACAAAGCGCGTTGAAACCGCACTTACTCACTGCAAAAAGCCCATAACCGTGGCGGTGATGGGCTGTGCTGTGAACGGTCCTGGAGAAGCACGCAACGCGGATGTTGGTCTGGCGGGCGGCGACGGGGAGTATCTGCTTTTCGCTAAGGGCGAAATTTTGCGCAAGGTTTCCCAAGAGGAGGCGTTGGAGGCTTTGTTGGAGGTTGTCGAATCAATAGAGGATGTCGTATAGTTATAGTCTCCTAACGTGAAAATCAACTGGTCTTTGCGGTCTATTTTCCATCTGACGTCGTCAAAAATGCTCGCAATACGAAAGTATTACTGCGCTTTTTTCCTTGCCAGACGAAAAATATTCTCACAAATCCTGAGCCGATTTTCAAGTTAATCGATTATAAAGAGGCTAGAAAAAATCAACTATGCGCCGATTTATTCGGGAGTATTTGCGTTGGAATTCTCCCTGACATCCCCCTCCTCTTCATTAAACCGCAGAATCAGCGCAAAAACAACGCATAAAAGCATCGCTATCAACGGAAAACCGATAAAGAGCCAACGGGAAGCAAGGGCGGGGTTATCACCCACCTTGTTGCCGTCCACAAAGCCGAAAATCTTTTCGAGCATTATGAACGCAAAACCGCTGTAAAGGCTGTTCAAGCGGTTGAGAATCCCGCCGATGCTAGAGATAAGACCCTCACGGCGGATGCCGTGGCGGCGGTAGTCTTCATCAATGATTTTTGCGCCTATAACGTCCATTGTGGTCATTGATCCCCCTGCGCCAAGGGCGATGAGCGGCGCAATCGCCATCACCGACATCAGGTCGTTGCCGAAGAAATACATAACCACGAATCCGGCGCTCATCAATATAAACGAGCTGCGCCAGGCGGTGAGCGCCGCCATTTTTTTGCGGGAAATCACTGTTGACCAGAACAGCACGCCCAGTAACGCCACGCCGAAAACCACGCCGATGAGCATGGTCTGTTCTGTGCCGCCCACCTTCAGTGCATACTGGGCGAAAAAGGGTACTGCCTGCATGATTAAGCTGAAGGCGGCGGAATAAAACGCCCCTGCCGCACCGAAAATCCAGAATTGCTTCAGGCGCAAAAGATCCAGAATGCTCCTGAAAAACGGCGGTTTTGGCGAGTCCGCCCAGTCCCCGCACTCGTGACAGCCGGCAGCGCAGTACCAAATCACCGCCCACGCTACCCCGCCGTAAATCAGCGCGGTTGTGCTGTAGCCGATTTTCTCCACCACCATGGGGGTTACGGCGATGCCGATTGCCATTGCTAGGAGGTTGAACATCTGGCGCATGGCGTTGACCTTTGCCCGCAGGCTATCCTCGCGGAAAAGTTCGGGGAAAAGGGCGCCATAGCTCGCGTTCAGCAGGGAATCCAGGCTGCCCACAAGGCAGTACATGAGCAGGACGTAGACGAAACCGCTGTTTTCGCCGAGCCAATCAGGGGACATGAAAAACAGGACGAAAGTGAGGATTAGGGCGGGAGTGCCGAGGATTAGCCAAGGACGGCGGCGTCCCCAACGGGTACGCGTGTT
>WRKY01000015.1 GCA_009777895.1 Oscillospiraceae bacterium | reverse complement strand
GAGCGGCCGCTAGCGGGGATAACCGTTAACGTTTTGGGGACGGATCCCCTGCCCCGGGAGGTACTCAAAGCCGCCCTGTGTTCCGTTGGTGCCAGTGTCGCCGGCGGCAAAATAACCCTGCGCCTGAACGCTGACGGCACGCGTATGAGCGCCTTTACAGAGGTCACAGGGCAGATACCCTTTGAGAAACTGTTGGCGATATGCTGTCTGGAGGAATTCCGGGAGGGACGAATCATTTCCTTATGTTCTGATGCGCCGTTTTTTCTGGAAAATCTTGCCCGAGAAAACGGGGGCAAGCTCATGCGCTATATGAGTTGCCCTAGCGACACCTGCGACGCTGCTCCCCGCCGTGCGGCGATGACCACCCCTTGGACGCGGGATGCTCTGCTCCTTTCGGCGCGGTTGTTGGGAATTATGGCGCGGCGGGGCGCGAGCCTTGGGGAACTTCTGGCGCAGCTGCCTGCGGTGCATATTATGCAGGATTTTGCGTCGACAGAAAACGGGCTTGACAACGACTGCCTGACACGCCTTTGCGGCAGCGGCGGATTTGAAAAAGCCCCCGCACAGGAGGGCTTTATGCTCCGCAAGGGACTTGCAAAGCTCCTAATTATACCCGGCAAAAATGGCCGCAAAATGCGTCTGCTTGCGGAGGCTGCAAGCATGGAGGCTGCTGCAGCTTTGTGCGGCGAGGTGAGAGGTCAATTGAGCATTGAATAATGAAGATGCCATACTCAAGGATAAGAGGTTAGGGACGTTGCCTTTATAGTCTCCTAACTTGAAAATCAACTCCTCCGTCATCACACACGCACTAAAATCTGCTCAATGCGCCCCACATAAAAGGTGTGATAATCCTTGTCTGGGTAAACGCCGTGAGGGATATCGCTTAGAAAACATTGAGGGTCGAATTCTTGCGCCGCCAGTTTGCGGCAGAGAACTACGCTCTTTGCTTGGGCAAAATAAACGCTGTCCTCCAGGGATACGGCGGTGAGTTCTGCGGCGGCGATTTTGTCCATGTCACGTCCGGATTTTGTGCCGCAAATCCCATGAATTTTTTTACTCGCGGCATCTTTAGGCAAAAAGCTGATTGTGAAACTCTCGTTTGCGTCCATGAACTCCTTGGTGTAGCGTTGGGGACGAACAAACGCCATAGCGGCATCCACGCCCCAAAGCTCACCGAGCATCCCCCAACTGACTGTCATGGTGTTGCATTTCTCAGGTGTGCCCGCGGTCAAAAGCCCCCAGTTGTCCCTGAAGAGTGTGATTGGATTCACGAGGAAATCTTCGGTTTTGATTTGTGTAAAACTCATGATTCATCTCCTAATTTTAGATTGTGTCAGCACTACTGAAATGTGCAAAACGAGGAAGTATTTATTTGCAAAGTTCTGCACTCTCATTTAGTATACGTTCCGCCAATGCCCCATGCCCATGAACCGCCCCCCGCACCAAATTGGAAGTGGAGCTTGGCAATGCCGAAATCCAGGGCGGAGTAGGTTTTGCTAAGGTCGCCTACTTTGGCAGCGACTTCACCGTCTTTGAAGCTGAACATAACGGGCTGTTTGTTCACAGCCGACGGGGCTTTCACAACCGCCTCCATACCCGCCAAGAACCACGCCGGCGGTGTTTTGTCGGCGGTATACATCTCCTGGGCAGTCTTTGATTTGCGGTGGGTCACCCCGCGGAAAAACTTCTCTTTCAGGCTGTTTTTCTCAGGCACATTACCGATGGTAATCAGGCACATAAGCTCCTCATTCTCCGTGATTTCCAGTGGGAGATCCTTTTTACTGAAGGTTCCCGCCACCCAACAGGTGCCAAGGTTCATCGCTGTGGCGTGAAGTACCAACAGCTCGCCGTAATACCCCAAACGTTCAACTGCTGTAGGATCGTCCCCTGTCTTAATCAGGGCGATGCAACTATTTACTCCATTGAACATTCCGTAGCTTTTACTCAGCCCGTCAAAGGCACTTTCACACTCCGACACAAGCTCAAAGCGGATATTCTCCTCTTCGCTGTACTGCTCAATCAGCCCGCTTAATTTGGCAAGCTGTTCAGCGCTCATAGGCGTTGCCAAATATTTCCGCCGTGAAATTCTGTGGTTAATTGCTTCGGTAACAGTCATTTTTTCTCCCTTTCACTTTCAGCTATCGTTATAGTCGCCTAACTTGCAAAATCAACTATAATTCTCAGCACTCGCCTGGCTCATTTGCCGCAGTTCAATAATGATGTCGCCGTTTGGTTCGTAACTTTCAGCTTTGTTTTTGCGCAGCTTCTCTAGGAGTTCGCGCAGGGCAATCAGCACTACCGCACCCGCAATAACACCCACTGATATGGCGAGAAGAGTCAAAAACCAGTTACTGTTTTCCCCCAGTTTGAGGTGAGGTTGGGCAAAGGAGGTGTAAAAATCCCCCGCGATGAATTTGTTCAGCATCTCTTGAGAGGTATACAGAGCATTTTTCACACCGAAAGCGCAGGCGAGCAAGGCGGTGACGACGGTGGTCACGACAGTGGCGGGAATGACAGAGGCGGGGGAGCGATACGCAAAGGGCATACCGAACGCTACAGTGAGCTTCATGTTGTCAAAAATCACGTTGATAGGACCGGACATGGCAATATTCATGTCGTCGGTATCCATCTTGCCGCCGCGTTTAAACACCTTGTTGATGAGAAATGCCACAAAACTCACCCAACCGGTGGAGGCGAACGCCAGAGCGTACGCGGTCATGGGCAGGGCATTGCCGTTGATTGCCGCGCTTGTGGCGGCTCTGAAAGCGGACATGGACAAAGGACCGATTGTGTCCGCGCCTACCATCGCCCCCATAAGCAGTCCCACTAAAAGGTTGTTGCCCTGACGGAACAAGTCTGTGACAACGGGTTGTAGGATTACCCCTAGCTCTTTGAATGGTATGGCGATGCCGTATTGGACGGCGAAATATGTAATCAGCGTCGCCGAGAAAGGGAGGATGAGGATGAGAACCACCAAATCAGTACCCTCGAGGATGGTGATACCCTTGAGCTCCTTGAGCTTGTCGATTTTGCCAAAGACTTTGTCCAGTTTTGGGGCGAGAGCGTTTTTTATGCTGTTCCACGCCAAAAAGAGCCAACGAGTGCCGTATCCCACTCCCAAGGCGATGAGCAAAAAGCCCATGTAGCCGATGTTCCATCCCCCCGCACCGCTTGCAGGCGGAACGAAAAAGTCTGTATAGAGGGGGATGCGCATGATGCCGCCGCCGTAAAGTCCCGCGAAATGTGAGTAAAAAACCGCTAGTGTCAGCGATGGCGCGATTGCGGGCAGACCCGCGATTAGGTACGCCAAAATCATCGTAAAGCCCACAAAAGCGAAATCCGTCGCCCAAAAAGCGATGTGGAGGAAGATTTGCCAAAATTCGTTGCCCACAGGGACAGTGATGCCCAATACAGAGCTGACGACGAAGATTAACCCCGCTCCCAACGCCCCGAAAAGCTGAATGATGAACATGATAGCGGTTGCGCGGTAGACGGCGGCTTTTAAGGACAGCGGCTCGGTGAGCTTTTTTTGAATGGATGTTTGCATAATTTTTTCCCTTTCAAAACTTTTTAATTAGGACTATGATAACTATACATTATTTTTGCGAATTTTGCAATAGTTTTTGAGGAAAATGTGAAAAAAATTTGGATGAGGGAGGAAAGGTCATTGCAAAACTTGAAAATTATTCAAAAATAGTGTATAATTATGCACACTTCAGAAAGGGAGCTGTAAAAATGAAGATAATTTCAGGCGGCGTTTGTGCCGCGAAAGGTTTTAGAGCGGCAGGCTTGCACTGCGGGATTCGCAGGAATAAAAGTAAAAAGGATTTGGCGCTGATTGTCAGCGACGTGCCGGCACAGACAGCGGCAGTCTACACGACAAACAAGGTGCAGGGCGCACCCATCGCCGTCACGCGGCGGCATTTGGCGGACGGCACGGCTCGCGCCGTAATCTGCAACAGCGGCAACGCCAACACCTGCAACGCTGACGGGGAACACGTCGCGGCACAAATGTGTCAGCTCACGGGGAATGCTCTGGGGCTGAAAAGCGGCGACATCGCCGTCGCTTCCACAGGTGTAATAGGACAGCCGCTAGACGTCACCCCCATCGCCAATGCCCTGCCAGACCTCGTGAAAACCTTGAGCCAACAGGGAGGAGAGGATGCTGCCGAGGCAATAATGACCACGGACACCACACGTAAGGAATACGCCCTAGAGTTCAAACTTGATGGCAAAATCTGCCGCATGGGGGCTATTGCCAAGGGTTCGGGTATGGTTCATCCCAACATGGCGACCATGCTGATTTTCATCACCACCGATGCAAACATCCCCTCGCCCCTCCTGCAAAAAGCCTTGCGTGAGGACTGCGAGGAGAGCTTCCATATGGTGAGTGTGGACGGCGACACATCCACCAACGACATGGTTCTGATTATGGCGAACGCTATGGCGGGGAACGCACCGATTGCGGCGGACAGCGAGGATTATCGCACATTTTGCGCCGCCTTGCGGAAATTGACGGTGAATCTCTGCCGCGAAATTGCCCGGGACGGCGAGGGTGCTAGCCGCCTGCTGACCTGCAACGTCACTGGTGCGGCAAGCCTTTCGGCGGCGCGTCAGGCGGCAAAAGCGGTGATTTGCTCCTCCCTGATCAAAACGGCAATTTTCGGTGCAGACGCCAACTGGGGGCGAGTGCTTTGCGCCTTGGGCTATGGTCTTGCCGAGCTTGACCCTGACCGAGTAGACGTGTCTTTCAGTTCCGCTGCGGGAGAAATTGCCGTGTGTAAAAACGGACAGGGCTTGGCGTTTTCTGAGGAACGCGCCAAGGAAATCCTCACCCAGGATGAGGTGACGATAAACGCTAAAATCGGCGGCGGCACTCACTGCGCCACCGCTTGGGGCTGTGATTTGAGTTATGAATATGTGAGAATTAATGGGGATTATCGGACGTAGAGAAAACAAGATTCAAGGTTGATAGGTGGATTCCCTGATTTCTTGTTCTTGCCTCTAGCAGGTGACAACCATCCTAATTTGTGGTATAATATACGGGCTTGTTGAAGAACTATTTTTCATTTTTCTTATCAGATATTTTTCCGTCATATTTTACAAAAAACTCATTAATACACAAAGTATTTCTTACATTTTTTGTTTAATCTGACGAAAAATATTCTCGCAAATCCTGAGCCGATTTTCAAGTTAATCGACTATAAAAACAAAATCTAGTTTTTCAATGTCGCCTATAAAACTACAATGAGGAGAAAATTTACATGACTGAAACACAAAAGCAAGCCGCGCTTGCGCATATCGCCGCGCTGTTGGATGAACAATCCGCGCGGGCGACGAGAATTGCCCAAAAGAGCGAATTTATTGATTATAGCAAACTCGAGAAATTGGTTATCGGCGTTTGCGGCGGAGACGGCATTGGTCCGACGATTACTCAAGAGGCAGCAAATGTGCTGAAATACCTCCTTGCCAACGAGATCAAGGCGGAGAAAATTGAGTTGCGGGACATCGGCGGTCTGACAATCGAAAACCGCGCTGCCTGCGGCAAAGCCATCCCCGATGAGGTGTTGGCGGAGCTTAAAAAGTGCCACGTAATACTTAAAGGTCCAACCACAACACCCCAAGCGGGGGACGGTTGGCCCAATATTGAGTCCGCGAACGTGGCAATGCGCAAAGAGCTTGACCTCTTTGCCAATATGCGCCCCGTCCGGGTGCCTGAACAGGGCATCGACTGGACCTTTTTCCGCGAGAATACCGAGGGTGCTTACGCTGTTGGTTCCCGCGGGCTGAACGTCACCGATGAATTGGCGATGGATTTCACCGTCACAACCACCGAGGGAACCCGGCGCATTGCCAAACTGGCGTATGAATTTGCCCGCGCCAACGGCAAAGAGCGTGTGTCCATTGTCACCAAGGCAAACGTTATCAAGACCACCGACGGGAAATTTCTCAGTCTTGCCAAAGAAATCGCCGAAGAGTACAAGGAAATCGTCACGGACGAGTGGTATATTGACATTTTGACGGCAAAACTTATCGACGAAAAACGCCGTCGGGATTTCCGCGTGTTTGTCCTACCAAACCTTTACGGCGACATCATCACCGACGAGGCGGCGGAGTTCCAAGGCGGTGTCGGCACGGCGGGCAGTGCGAATATCGGCAAACAGTACGCCATGTTCGAGGCGATTCACGGTTCCGCGCCCCGCATGGTCGCCGAGGGACGGGCAAAGTACGCCGATCCCTGTTCCATGCTCCGGGCTACGGCGATGCTGCTGTCGCATATCGGCAAAACCTGCCAGGGTGACCGCCTGAACCGCGCCTTAGACGTCTGCATGAATGAGGAGAAAAGGCTTGTAATCACAGGTCGTGACACGGGTTGTACCTGCCGTGAGTTTGGGGAATACGTGTGCGAAGTATTGGGATAATATAGTATACGGAAAAAACTGGAGAAAAAATGCCAAATTGCTATGACATCAAAGCGGTAATTTTTGATATGGACGGACTCATGTTTGATACAGAGCGGGTCTGTGTCGACGCTTGGTTACAGACGGGGCGGGAGTATGGCGTGGAAGTCACAGAAGAGATGATTGTCTCCTGTTGCGGACTTCCAACACCAAAATTCCTGGAATGGATGACTAAAAAGCTACCAAAAGATGCTGACATTTTGGCTATGGACGACCGCAGCCGAGAGATCAAATACCAAATCCTAGGCACTCATGGTGTGCCGAAAAAAGCGGGCTTGGACGAACTTTTAGAGTTTCTGCGCAAGGAGAAAATCCCCGTTGCCATTGCCACATCCACGGAAAAAGACATGGCGATGTGGAAACTTGAAAAGGCGGGTGTGCTTGAGTACTTCCACACCTTTGTCTGCGGCGACGAAATTGAAAACGGCAAGCCCGACCCTGATATTTACCTTACGGCGGCAAAGAAGTTGGGCGTTGACCCCGCTAATTGTCTTGCACTGGAGGACGCCGCCATCGGCGCTATGGCGGCGCTTTCTGCGGGGATGCGGGTGATTATGGTTCCTGACCTCGCACAGCCTGACCTCGAACTCGAGGGCAAGCTTTTTGCGAAGTTGGAGAGTCTTGGGGCGGTTGCGTCGTTGGTTTTCGAGGGATAGTTCCCCTAAACATAATACTTAGCCTGAGCATTCCACAGCTCAAAATACTTCCCGTCCTCGTTCAAAATCAGCTGCTCGTGACCGCCGTATTGGACAAGCTCGCCCTCCTCAAAGACGGCGACTTTTTCGCAAAAACGGCAGGAGGACAGGCGGTGGGAGATGTATATCGCCGCCTTGCCTTGGGCAAAACGATTGAAGTTCGCGTAAACAGCCGCCTCGGCGAGTGGGTCAAGGGCGGCGGTCGGCTCGTCCAAAACGATGACTGGGCTGTCCTTATAGAGGGCGCGGGCAAGGGCAAGCTTCTGCGCCTCACCGCCGGAAAGCTCCGCACCGTCATCGCTGCAATCCTTATAAAGCCACGTCTGTGTACCCTGCTCCAAGTGCTCAAGGCGCGGGGTAAAATCGCTCTCATCAAGACACAGCGCAAGCTTGTCCTCGTCAATTTCCGTACCTGCCGCCACATTCTCACCCAAGGGCATTGCAAATAGCTGATAGTCCTGGAACACCACACCGAAAAGTTTGCGGTACTCCTCCTCGTTGTAGTCCTTTATATTTTTACCGTTAAGCAAAATCTCCCCCTCAGTGGGGTCATAAAGACGGCACATCAGCTTGATGAACGTAGTTTTTCCTGAACCGTTTTCGCCGACAATCGCCAAATGTTCACCGCCGCGCAGTGTGAAATTCACATTGCGCAGGGCATATAGCTCTTGTTTTGGGTACTTGAAAGACACGTCGCGGAATTCAATCTCCAACTCAGCTTGGGCGTTCGTTTTGAGTTTGCCGCTTTTGTGTTTGGGTATCAGGTCAACAATGTCGAAAAAGTAGCGCATACCCGGTATGAAAGCGTCAAGGCGTCCCACATTTCCGCCGATTTGCATCAGTCCGTTGACAACCTGGAGGAAGCTGCCCATGTAGCGAACAATCGCTCCCACGCCGATGAAGCCGAACAGCCCTTTAACGCCGATGAGTAGGTATACGCCAAAGCCCAAAATCGCGCCGATGATTGCCAAAAGCCCCGACTGCAGCGCTTGAGAATTCCCCAGTTTGCGCTGCAGAGTCACACCCTCGTCCATGAGGCGGTCGGAGGCGTGGCGTTCGATTAGCTCCTGTTGAGCGTATATTCTCACCTCTTTGCCCGTGTTGCTTTTTTCCAACATACGGGAATAATAATGAAAAATCCCCTCTAATTTCAAGTATTCACTGTGCATTGTGAACCACGCCCTGCTCATTTTATTGCTCAAATAAAGCACGGCGCCAACGCCAAGAGCGATGAAGATAAACACAGAAATTGCGAGCCAGGGTGAGTTGAGAAAGCCCTCGCCGGAGCGTACGAAAATGATCTTGAACAGTGGGATTAGGAAATAAATTGATGCGCCGATTGAGATGATTCCGCCCATAAGTCCGCTCAAATCCCATATGGGCGATTGCAAGGGCGAGCCTTTGTGGTGCCAGTGTTCAGAAAGCTCTGTGAATTTGTGTTGAGTGTCCGTGTCCTCAAGGGTTTCATAGTCCAAAGCGAGCATTGCCTGGGAGGAGAGTTTTTGCTCTTGGATATACAGCGCCTGCATACCGGGCCATGAACAGCGGTCAAATGTCCAGTTGAGGAAGTAGAAAACGGCGTTCAGCCCCACCGCCCACAGGACGTTGGGTAAAATCTCCTCAAAGCTATCTTTCAATGTGAGCTGCTCGATAATCATTGCGGAGAAGTAGATATTGACAAAGGGGGCGAGTGCCTGTATCGGCTGGCGCAGGACAAGGGTCAGCGCCAGGGGCGACGAGGAAAACGCCATGCGCAGACCGCGGGCGAAAAGACGAATGTTGGCGATTATTTTTTTCATCTCATACCTCTTGATAGAGTATTTTGGATTTATTGGACTGGGATTATTACGATAGCAATTGAATTCTATAGGCGATGTTGAAAAAGTAGATTTTGTTTTTATTATCGAGAAATTTTTTCGTCAGATTAAACAAAAAACGCAAGAAATACTTTGTGTATTAATGAGTTTTTTGTAACATATGACGGAAAAATATCCGACAAGAAAAATGAAAGATAGTTTTTCAGCAAGCCCCTACAAGCTCTAGACTGCAAGTTCTTCCTCCCCGATGTCCTCAGTGCCAAGCTCCTTGCGGTAGTAGTAGCTCTGGGTTTCGAACATTTTATAGTAGGCGCCTTGATTGGCGAGAAGTTGCTCATGGTTGCCCTCTTCGGCGATTTTGCCGTCCGCCATGTAGAATATCCTCTCGCAAAAACGGGTACTGGCGATTCTGTGGCTGATGAAAAATGAGGTTTTTCCCTGTGTGAAGCGGGAATATTTCTCGTACAGCCTGTTCTCGGCGATGGGGTCAAGGGCAGCAGTAGGCTCGTCCAAAATCAGCACTGGAGCGTTTTTATACAGCGCGCGGGCAAGAAGCAGGCGTTGCCGCTCACCCCCTGAAAAGTTCACCGCACCCTCCCAAACGTCTTTGACCATAGGACTTTCAAGTCCGTCAGGCAGGGCGTTTAGCTTGTCCCAAAGTCCCGCGTTTCGCAGTGCCGCTTCCAAGCGCTGTGCATCCTCATCCTCCTGTGGGGCGATAGTCACGTTACGTGAGACGGATACAGGCAAGAATGTGAAATCTTGGAAAACCGCACCGAAAATTTTGTAGTAATTCTCACGGTCATACTCGCGGATGTCGATGCCGTTGAGGAGGATTTGCCCCTTTGTCGGCGGATAAAAACCGCACAACAGCTTGATGAGAGTGGTCTTTCCCGCACCGTTTTCGCCGACAATTGCCAGTTTTTCACCCTTACGGATAGTGAATGACACGTCCTTGAGAACAGGGTCAATACTGCCTTTGTATGTGAAACTCACATCTCTGAATTCAATCTCGTCAATGCTGTCTCCAACAGAGAGATTCCCTGCCTGGGCGTTGTCGGGCAGATCCATGTAGTCGCGGAAGTGCTGACACGCCTTACAGCAACGTTGGATATTGCTCCATTGCCACGTGAGGGAGATGAGCCAGGCGGAAAATCCCGTAACGATGCCGAAATAAAACAGGAAGTCAGGGACTGTGATGCTCTCGCTTAATACTGCCTGAACGAGGAAAAAATACGCCGCACCCTCACGGAGCATACCGGCAAAAGCCCCAAGAGTCACTTTCGTTCCCAAATCCTGCCGTATCAGCTTGCCCACCAACTTGCGGTGTGACATGACGACACTGTGCATGAAGTCCATGAACCAGGGCTGTAGATTATAAAGCCGCACATCTTTGCCCGTTTCCGCGTCGGTGCAAACACGGTTTATGTACTCGATTCGCGCGTAATTTGGTCTTGCATTGCGGTGATATTTGAACATATTTTGGTTGCCAAGATGAAATCCCCAAATCTCAAGACCACAGCCCACGGCAATAATTGCCAATAATATCGGGGAAAGCCGAGTTAGCAGGGCGGCGAATGTGATCAATCCAAAAGCGGAGGAGATAAAGTCCTTCACCGCGGCGAAAAAGTCCTCCCCGGGACTCCAACGCCCGCCGAATGAAAAATCCTTTGCCTTGGCGAGTTTTTGACTGCCCTCGGGGCTTTCAAGGGTTTCGTAATCAATGCGCATGATCTTGCGCAGGGACATGATGCGGTATTTCATACGGGCAAGCTGCCCGGAAACCCGCAGTTTTTCGTTCAGATTTGGTTCAATCCAACTCAAAAGTGCCAACAAAACACTCATTGCGGCAATCAGCACAATGAGTTTCGCGGGCAACCAATCTTGGGCAATGGCGTCGAGCATGAGTTTGGGTATCAGTGCGGTGAGAGCCGGCAACGCGATTTTGGACGGTGTGGAGTAGGCGAGAAGCCAGAGGCTTTTTTTGTCCCACTCGAACCAATTCTTCAACATAAAGCGCAGATTTTCTTTGATGTTCAGCCGTTCTTTGCTACCATCCTCGGAGACCATCCAGTTTTTTGCCATTGTTGTGTCCTCCACATTCAGTGGAATTATTATAGCACATTTTTTGGGGGATTGCAATAGACTTCTCGGAAGCTATAGTCGCTTAACTTGAAAATCGACTCAGGATTTGCGATAATATTTTTCGTCTGGCAAGGAAAAAAGCGCAGTAATACTTTCGTATTGCGAGCATTTTTGATACAGACGGGGCGAAAAAAGACCAAAAAGACGTTGTGAGCGAAGCTTCCGAGGGGGTCAAATAGGGGCGAAAAAACTTGACACTTGTCAATATTAGTGCTATAATCATTGTGTAAAGTGATGTTTTTTGTACATGATTGAACGTGATAATCAATGCGGCGGGCAATCTTTTTCCCCTGTGACATAAAATATCCATCCCCCAAAGGAGCCAAAAATGCAACCCATAAATTTCTGCTTGATCACCGACACCCACTACTACAACCCCGACGCCCTGGGGCGCCGCCTTGATGGACAGCAAAAGACCCTCAACGACAGCGGGGCAATTATTGACGCGGCTATCGACAAATTCATCGCCATGCCCGACTGCGATGTGATGCTCGTCGGCGGCGACCTGACTAGCAATGGTGACCGCGAGAGCCATGACGAGCTTGTCAAGAAATTCCGCCGCATTAATGAGGCGGGTAAGCGACTGGTATTAATCACCTCCACCCACGACTACGAACAGCATTCCAACATCGAAAGTGCCGCTAAGGGCAAGCAGATCGCCCAATATAAACTCGAGGGCGGGGCGGAATTTAAGCCCACTATCACTACCCGCGAGGAGCTGCGCGGGCTGTACAACGAATTCGGTTTTAGCGACGCCATAAGCGAATTTGAAGAGTTTTCCTATGTTGCCCAAATTGCCCCTGGATTGCGGGTTCTCATGCTCAACGACGACGGCGACGGCTATGTCGGCGACGACGACAGCTCCAACGGCTTCACCCAGGGGCAGTTCAAATGGATTGAGGAGCAAATCGCCGCCGCCCATGCTGCAGGTGACACCATTTTCGCCGTACTGCATCACCCCGTAATGCCGCCCTTTTCTTTCTATCACCACTTCAGTCTGAACGATATGCACGGGGGCAAAAACAACGCCCGCAACCGGGATTTTCTCGCCGACAGCGGCATTCGCCTTGTGTTCACGGGACACACCCATATGCACAACATATGCCACTATACCTCCCCATCGGGGAATAAGCTCACCGACGTGAACACCGCCTGCCTTGTGGGCTACCCCGCGCCGCTGCGTATCTGCAGCTTCAAGGACGGCGTAATGGACATCCGCACCGAATGTCTGACAGACGCGGATTGCGGCTTTTCCGACGGCGCTATGATTGAGCTTTACGACCGCACCATCAACAAAATTGTCTATAGCGCGGCACACGACTTTGAGCAGTTTGTACAGGAAGCCAACGGTTTCAGTGTTCGCCGTCACCAAATCGAACCCCACAAGTGGCTCATCACCCGCGCAGGCCGCTTTTTAGAAAAAGCAACATTGGGCACCTTGGGAACGCTGTTTCTCTGCCGTCACAAACTATCCAAAAGCGCCCGCAATGTGCGAATAGTTGACTTAGCGACGGCGTTAGTGCGCAACGTGTTCTTGGGTACCGGCAACTATTCCCGCGACGACGATGTGGTAAAGGGGATATTCATACTGGCGGAAAAACTCCAGGGACTGTTGGGCAAAAAGCTTGCGGGAACCTTTGTGGCGGACATCCCCGCACTCTTTGAGAGCATACTTTTTGACGATGGGACGGACGATTGGACCGCGCGGATTGAGTGGTGAGTGCATGATTTTCGACACCCACGCCCACTATGACTCCCCGCACTTTGACGCCGACCGTGAGGAGCTGCTGACCGCTTTGCCCTCGCAAGGAGTTTGCGGGGTTTTGTCCTGTGCTGACAGCGAAAAAAGCTGCCGTGAAGCTCTTTCTCTTGCGGAAAAATACGACTACATTTACGCTGCTTGCGGCGTTCACCCCCACAACGCTAAAGACATCGACTGGACTGAGTTCGAATCCGCGCTGCGGCAATATTTAGCCCACCCAAAGTGCGTGTGCCTTGGTGAAATCGGGCTTGACTATCACTACGACTTCTCCCCTCGCGAAAAGCAACGTGAGCTGTTTGAACAGCAGTTGGCATTGGCGTTGGAACTTGACAAGCCCGTATGCGTACACATCCGTGAAGCCACTGGAGAGGTGACAGAGATACTGGGCAAATACCGCCCTCGAGGTGTCGTTCACTGCTTTACGGGCAGTGTTGAAACGGCAAAAATCCTGCTGAATATGGGACTGTATTTGGGATTCGGCGGCGCGGTTACATTCAAAAACGCCCGCAAGCCCCGCGAGGCGGCGGCGTACTGTCCGCTAGAGAGTATGCTTTTGGAAACCGATGCGCCATACATGACTCCTGTACCTTTTCGCGGAAAGCGCTGTGACAGCAGGCACATCAAGTATACGGCGCAGATGATTGGAGACATGAAAAACATTGACCCTGCCGCACTGCTTGCAAAAACGGCGGCGAATGCCCGGGAGCTGTTTGAGGTTTAGCTTTATATTCGCCTAACATGAAAATTATAGTCGATTAACTTGAAAATCGGCTCAGGATTTGGGAGAATATTTTCCATCTGACTGCGTCAAAAAGGCAAGAACTGCGCGCTCTTGCCTTTTGTTTAATGTTTTTTTGTGTAGCCAACTATATCAGCTTCGCCGTATTAACCTTAACCCCGGGACCCATTGTGCAGGCGAGGACGCAGGAACGCAGATATTGTCCCTTTGCGGCGGCGGGCTTTGCCTTTACGATTGCGTCAAGGAGGGTATTGAAGTTCTCCTTTAGCTTTTCCGCGCCGAAGCTGACCTTGCCGATGGGACAGTGGATGATGTTTGTCTTGTCAAGACGGTATTCAATCTTACCCGCCTTTGCCTCGGTGACGGCGCGGGCGACGTCAGGTGTGACTGTACCCGCTTTTGGGGATGGCATCAAGCCGCGGGGACCCAGTACCTTACCCAGACGACCGACCAAGCCCATCATGTTGGGAGCAGCGATACACACGTCGAAATCCATGAATCCGCCTTGAATTTGGGCTACCAAATCCTCCGCGCCAACGATTTCCGCGCCTGCCTCTTTGGCGGCTTTTTCTTCGTCTCCTTTGGCAAAAACACACACGCGAACACTGCGACCTGTGCCGTTGGGCAGCACCACCGCGCCGCGAACCTGTTGGTCGGCATGGCGGCTGTCAACGCCCAAACGTACGTGACACTCCACGCTCTCGTCAAACTTCGCTGTCTTTGTCTTAATCACCAACTCCAAAGCATCTGTTGGGTCATAAAGTGTTGCGCGGTCCACTAATTTCGCCGCATCTACATATTTTTTTCCGTATTTCATTGCTATTCCCCCCTCAATCTTCAGCCACAACAACGCCCATACTGCGCGCTGTTCCGGCAATCATGCTCATTGCGGATTCCAGTGAAGCCGCGTTCAGGTCGGGCATTTTCTGCTCGGCGATTTGCTTAATCTGCGCCTTGGTGATTGTGCCCACCTTTTCCGTGTTAGGAACGCCTGAACCCTTTTCCAAACCGATTGCTTTTTTGATAAGCACCGGTGCGGGAGGAGTTTTGGTGATGAATGTGAACGAGCGGTCGGCATAAACGGTGATGACCACTGGGATGATTAATCCCACGTCGTTCTTGGTGCGCTCGTTGAAGTCCTTCGTGAACGCCATGATGTTCACGCCGTGCTGACCGAGTGCGGGACCTACAGGCGGGGCGGGTGTCGCCTTGCCTGCAGGAATCTGCAGTTTGATGTAGCCTGTAACTTTTTGTGCCATGATTGGATTCCCTCCGTAAATAATGTGGTTTATGGCGGCATAGTCAAGCTATACCTCCCACTATATCAGTATACAGGAGTGAGGATTCAGGGTCGAGGGGGTAACCCTCCGCCTTGTTATCCTATTCTACTGTACCGGATATAACTTTGTTGAATACCTGTGAGTGAAACCTCACACCTGAATCCTGAACTCCTGATTACTGAATGGGTTCTACTTGACTCAAGTCCAACAGGAATGTGCTTGCCTTGCCAAAGGCGCCGGTGACGGAAACCTTTACCGTCCGTCCCTCTAGATCTATGCTCTCCACAGTACCGATGAAGCCCTCGAATGCGGGGTCACTGATGGTCACAACGTCGCCGACAGCATAGGTGAGCTCCACAGTCTTGCGTTCGATGCCCATTGCCGAGACATCCTCCTCGGTGAGGGGAGTCGCCTTGCTGTCAGGTCCCACAAAACCGGTCACGCCGCGGGTGTTGCGGATGACATACCACGCCGCGTCGCCCATTTTGATTCGTCCGCCTTCGTCAAAGTAGATTGCGCATTTCACAAGGACATAGCTAGGATAAATCTTGCGTTCAACCTGACGCTCCTTGCCGTCCTTGATTTCGGTAATCCACTCAGTCGGAACACGAACCTCCAGAATCTGATCCTGCATACCGCGGTTTTCAACCATCTTTTCAATATTCAGAGCAACCTTATTTTCGTATCCCGAATAGGTATGGACAACATACCATCTTGTTTCTTGCATAACGTACCTTTCCCAGTAGTTGGCAATAAAAAGCAAAGCCTTTCAAGCTCGCCCACCGCTAGAGCGCCTACTGAATACTGCATACGGCTCGCTGATTTCAGTATACAAGCTATTCGCCTAGCAGCAAATCCCCGATGTTTTCCGCGTCCTCGACGCCAGAGCCTTGGGCAAAGCTATAGAGCATTTGAAGAACGGCAAGAAGCCCCCGGTCAATACCAAAGACAACGACGCCCACCACAGCGACCATGAGCAGGACGATGCCGGTGTTTTTAATGACAGTTTTTCTGTCGGGCCAAATGATTTTTTTCGATTCGGCGCGGAAATCCTTGAAGAACTTACCAAGAGCCACTTGGGTTTTTCCCGCGGCTCTTTGCGCCTGACGCTGTTGAACTAATTTCTCCGCTTCCTTCAGCTTTTGAGAGGCCTCGGAGGGGACTTTATCTTTCTTTGCCACAACGGTAGCCTCCCTTATTTTGTTTCTCTGTGAGCGGTGTGCTTGCGGCAAAAGCGGCAATACTTGCTCAACTCTAGCCTGTCTGGTGTGTTCTTTTTGTTTTTCATGGTGTTGTAGTTGCGTTGCTTGCAATCCTGACAAGCCAGTGTGATTTTGATGCGCATTTTCTGCACCTCCAAATTTTTCGGCGTGGGATGCTAATAGTGTTACACAAAGCGGTTGAAATTTTCATGACGTCACGTTGATTTGTGTCATAATTTGATATCTCCCGCGTCGGCATACTGCCCCCACCTCCCTCTGCGCCTGATTTTAATTTCTACAAAAAAATAAACCTGCGCGAGGTGAGTAATATTATAGCAGGTTTTTGTTGAGTTGTCAAGTTTTTTTTGACAGGTCTTGCGTCACCCCAAGAAAATGTGTTATAATATGCATATGAACACAATCTTTATGGGAACCCCCGATTTTGCACTGCCTTGCCTTGAGCTTTTGACGCGCAAATACAACGTCAGCGGCGTTTTTTGTCAGCCAGACAAGCCTAAGGGACGCAAAATGCTCCTGACGCCGCCTCCTATCAAAGAGTTCGCCCTATCAAAGGGCTTGCCTGTCTATCAACCCGCTACACTGCGGGACGGCACAGCGTTGGATCTGCTGAAAAAACTGAAACCCGACCTGATTATCGTGGTGGCATACGGCAAAATCTTACCACGGGAAATTTTGGAGCTGCCAAAGCACGGCTGTATCAACATTCACGGATCACTGCTGCCCAAATTGCGCGGCGCCGCGCCAATTCAGTGGGCGATTTTAAACGGCGATAGCCAAACAGGCGTCACCTCCATGATGATGGACGAGGGGCTTGACACGGGGGATATGCTTATCTCCCGCGCCCTTGACATCGGCGAGAATGAAACGGCGGGAGAACTTTTTCTGCGGTTGAGCGAGCTTGGCGCAGTGGTATTGGACGAAACCTTGCGTTCCCTTGAAAGCGGCACACTCACCCCTATCCCCCAACCCCACACCCAGGCTTCCAGCGCCCCCATGTTGAGACGTTCTCACTCGCCCATAAATTGGGCAAAGCCCGCCCGGGAGATACACAATCAGGTGCGGGGACTGAACCCCTGGCCCTGCGCGTCCGCTCAACTCCTCGGGGCAATGGTGAAGGTACTGGAAAGCCGTGTTGTAACCGACTTTTTGTGTTCTCAAGGGGAGGTGTTCCCCTCCAGAAAACGCCTGATTGTTGGTTGCGGCGGCGATAGCGCCCTGGAGATAATCACCCTCCAACCTCCGGGAAAAAAAGCCATGGCGGCGGGGGCTTTTTTGGCGGGACGGCAATAGAGTAGCGAGATGTGAGGATACAGGATTGAGGTCTAAAATTCCAACCCGGATTACTGAGAACAGGTTCTGAATACTTATAGTCTCCTAACATGAAAATCAACTTGTCTTTGCGGTCTATTTTCCATCTGACTTCGTCAAAAATGCTCGCAATACGAAAGTATTCCTGTGCTTTTTTCCTTGCAAGACGAAAAATATTCTCGCAAATCATGAGCCGATTTTCAAGTTAATCGACTATACAAAAGGAGCGCGCCATGCGTGAAAAAAAACCGGCACCCACAATGAAAATAATCTTCGGCGTCATCCTTGTGATAGTGACGGCGGGTATGATTTACCAACTCGCCGCCGCGCTGTATCAGCCTATCAAAACCGTCTCTGCAATCCCCGCCGCAGGCAGCGAGGTCATAAGTGTGCACGCCATTGCAATCCGCGACGAAACCCCTCTCACTCTTCCCGACAGCGGCTACACTCTCCTTGCCCGGGATGGCGCTCGGTTGGACAAGGGGGCGAGTTGGGCAGCGGCGTTCTCCTCTAAAAAACAGGCGGCGGATTACCGCAATCTACAGGAAAAGGAACAGCTGCGAGAGCGGCTATTGAAGCTGCAAAACAGCACACTCACGGGCTTGAGTACACACAAATTGGAGGCGCAGGTTTCTGAGCTTTTCCTGGACTTTCTGGATAGCTGTGCCGACGGTATTTTTGCGGACGTCCCCGAAACACTGGCGGCAGTGAGTGAAAAATGGGGAGTGCTTTCCGCCTTGAGCGGCGGCGACGCGGACTACACAAGAGACAAAATTGCCGCATTGGACAAAGAAATTTCCGCCCTGCGCGGAGGACTACAATCGGAGAGGCGTCAGCTCACTCCTGCGGCGGGGATTTACATCGGATACAGTGATGGTTTCGAGGATCTCCAGGGGAAAGAGATCGCCCTCGCCCACGCGAAAAAGCAAGTTCCCATGAGCGTTAAGACCATTGATAAATTACTGATGCGGCAACCCGCTCCCGCCGACGGCGGTCGGCTCGTGACCAGTGTACGGTGGTATTTTGCCGCCAATGTAGATGCGTTGGATGCACAGCTCTTCAAAGTGGGCGACGAGATAAACGGCGAGATTGCCGCCCTCGGCGGACGGCGGGTACGGCTGATTTTGGAGAGCATCGGCGAACGGGCAAATGACCGCTTCCCCATGATTTTTTCCTGCGCCGCACAGGACAGCGAGCTGTTGCGTTTGCGTGTCACAGGGCTGAACCTCCTGCTCAAGGAGGAAACGGGCTTGAGTATTCCGCGAGAGGCGGTGCGTGTTGTGGACGGGGAAACGGGGGTTTATGTAAGCATCGCGGGGAAAATCCAGTTCCGCCGCATGATTATCCGCGCCAACGCTGAAAACTATGTCATCGTCCGCGAACTTAGCCAAGAGGAGCGCGAGAGCCTTGGGGACAAGAACAAGCCTAGCTCCGCCATCGCTCTCAAGGAAAAACTACTGGACGATGAAGCAAAAGCGATGAATAAAAAACGCCCCGCCCATGTTCAGCGGTATGATAAGGTGATTGTTCAGGGGAAAGTTGATGCCACACGCTAGTGGCTGTCTATGAATACAGGTTCTTAGAGATAGGAGAAACACCATGAAAAAAATCGACCTAAGGGGTCAGTGGCGTTTATGTGCCGGAAAACAAGTTGTGCAGGGGCATCTGCCCGGCTGTAACTACACCGACCTCTACCGCGGGGGTCATATTCCTGACCCATTTGTTGAACTCAACGAGTACGCTGTACAGGAGATTGCGCGGCAGGACTGGAAATACCTGTTGGAGTTCGATCTCGACGATGATTTTCTTGAGTCAGATCGCATTGACCTGTGCCTCTCGGGAGTGGATTGCCTTGCTGCAATCACCTTAAACGGGGAAAAGCTCGCCGAAACGAACAACGCCCACCGGGATTTTCGTCTGCCCTGTAAAGATTTTTTGCGCCGCCGAAACATCCTTGAAATCGACTTTGCCGCCCCTCTGACGGCGGTTGAACGCTTGGACGAAAAACGCCGCGTACCTCAGTTTGCCATGTCCGAACCTGGTGCGGCTCAGCTGCGCAAGCCGATCTGCCACTTTGGTTGGGACTGGGGACCTGTCATTGCTTTCAGCGGCGTAACAGGACGCCTTGAATTGGAGGGCTATAAACACCGCCTTGAGGACGTTCGGGTGGAACAAACTCACGTTTTCGGTTCGGCTGTGCTGTGCGTAAATGCGCGGGCAAGCTGTCAAAACGGCAACTTGCGCATCGATGTAACCGCGCCCGACAGTTCGCCAATCAGCCAAACAATCAAGTTTGAGGACGGCGCGCTTCACACGGATGTGGTAATTGACGACCCGCAGCTTTGGTGGTGCAACGGCTTGGGGGAACAGCCGCTGTACAGCGTAAAACTTGAGCTTTGCGACGGCGAAACTATATTGGACACTTGGGAGCGGAAAATCGGCTTGCGCACCATTCAGTTGGATACCGCCCCTGACAAATGGGGGGAGCAGTTCAGGTTTATCGTCAACGGCGTTCCGATTTTTGCCAAAGGCGCAAACTGGATTCCTTACGATATCTCACCCGGACGTGCGGACAAAAACCTATTGATCAAGCTCCTTGAGGACGCTAAACACGCCAACATGAACATGATTAGAGTGTGGGGCGGCGGGTACTACGAAAGCGACGAGTTTTACGACCTGTGCGATAGGTTAGGACTGCTTGTGTGGCAGGACTGCGCCTTTGCCTGCGCCATGTATCCCCTGGACGATGCAGATTATCTTGCCAACGTCAAGGAGGAGATAGAGGACAATGTAAAGCGTCTGCGCCACCACGCAAGCCTTGCCCTGTGGTGCGGTAACAACGAGATTCAGCGGGCGGCGTGGGGCTATTGGCGGCACAGAAAATTGCTAAAAGCCCACAACGACTTTTTCTTCAAAACCCTGCCGGAGTGGATAAATACTCATGACGGTAGCCGTCCCTACTGGCCATCATCCCCTTGCAGCAGCGTCAAAAGCCCCAAAAACACAGGGGACTTGAACCGCGGCGACACCCATCTGTGGCACGTGTGGCATCGTTGCAGTCCTGTGGAGGCATACCGAAAAATGCCCACCCGTTTTTGCAGCGAGTACGGTATGGAGTCCTTTCCCTGCCGCGCCACAATTGAGAAATTCGCGCCGAAACCAGAGAGTAGACGACTACTGAGCGCCGTTATGCTCTCTCACCAAAAATGCCGCAGCGGCAACACAAAAATGCGCTACTATATCCTCTCAAAATTCCTTGAGCCAATGCATTTTGACGATTTTTGTACCCTGAGCCAAATCATGCAGGGGGAAGCGATGCGCCACGCGGCGGACTTTTGGCGGTGCAATATGGGGCGGTGTAACGGCTCCCTCTATTGGCAGTACAACGACTGTTGGCCCACGGCATCTTGGTCGGGGATTGACTATTACGGGGAGTACAAGGCGTTGCAGTACATGGCACGGCGTTTCAACGCGCCGATTTCCGCCGTGGCGTTGATTGACGAGAATCCCCGAAAGGGCTTTCCCCTTTACGTAATCAACGAAACACGCAATGAGTTCCGGGGGCGTTTGCGCTGCACTTATGTTGCGTTGAACGGGAAAGGATTGGAGCATATTGATATTCCTATAGAAGCGAAGCCCACTCAAGCCGCATTTTTGCTTCACTGTAAAGCCTCTGTGGGTCCCTATGAAAAAGTTGGGTTAGTCTTGGAGCTTTTTGACGAAAACGATGTGCTGATACACACTCAAACTTACTTGCAAGTCAAGGACAAAGAGGCTCATTTACTACCGCCGGAAATCACTGTAACGCAAGTAAGTGAGCGGAACGCACAGGCATTTTTCACATTGCAAACGCAGTACTGGGCACGTTTTGTCCATCTTGAAATTGACGGCATAAAAACACCTTTCAGCGACAATTTCTTTGATATACCATCGGGCAAAAGCGTTACAATAAGCGTCGCCATACCTCAAGGCGAGAGCGCCGAAAATCTTGTAAAGCGCCTGAAAATCCGTTCTATCGCCGACATGGAGTGGAAAAGCACCCCTCACCAAGACAAAATAGCACGGCTGAAAATTTTGGCAAGCATTAAAACCCATAACTTTAAGAGTCATCCTTTGCGGGAGTGGGAGTGCGCGGAAAAAATAGACTAAATTCAATGCAGCTCGCCTTGACATTTCCATACCATGGTTGTATAATTATCGCGCAACAGCCTGGAGAAATCAGCAGTAAAAACAACCGCAAAAGGAAACATCAATGTACAGCTTCAAAAAAGAGGAAAACTTTGCGTTACACGACCAGTTCATCTGTCAAAACGGCGGACAGTATATCCAATCCTCCCGTTGGGCTAAGGTTAAAGACAGTTGGAAATCCACGGTGTATGCGGGATTTTTGGAGGGAGAGCGTGTACTAGCGGTACTTGTTATGGAGCGGAAAATGCCGCTTGCCGCCAAAATCTGGTACGCGCCCTCGGGCTTTGTTGGTGATTACGAAAACACGCCGCTTTTGGAGGAGTTCACCCGCTTCATCAGAAAACGCATGAAAAAGTACGGCGTCACGGCGTTTATCATGGATCCGCCCATTTCTCTGCGGGTCAACGGCGCGCTTCAGGAGCGGGGCAAGGAAATACACAAAAAGCTAGTGGATACTGGCTTTTCTCTCAACCACAACATTGAGAATTACACCTACAAGCATCCCGTTCAATTATTTATCGCTCTTGGTGAAAACATCGACAGTCTTGTCAAAAAGTTTGATAAGGGCGTGCGCTACAGCATTCGCCTTGGGGATAGCCGGGGACTTCGTGTAGCATCTTTCGCCTACCAGGAACTGAAAGACGACCCAAAACCCTTGAGGGATTTCATGGAGGTCATGGCTGACACTGCGGAGCGAGATAATTTTGTGGAGAGAAATGAAAGCTATTGCCTTACACTTTTGCGGGAATTTGAGGGATATTCTGATCTGAAGCTTGTGTATTACGATAAAAAGCTCGACCAAAAAATACAAGATACACGACAAAAAGAGCGAGACAAGTTAGAAAAATCCCTAGAAAACGCCAACGAAAAACGCACTCGCGCAATAAACGAGCAAATTTGCGCATTGGACAGACAGAGCGAGCAGTTCCGCAAACGTCAGATAGAAGCCAATGCCTGCACCGACGAGAACGCGATTTGCGTTGCGGGGGGGCTGTCGATTTACTATTCCTCTATGGGCAGCTGCCTTTTCGGCGGAACAAAAAATGTCCTGCGCACCGCCACGCGGTCCAGTCACTACCTGAATTTTCTGCGCATCCAAGAGAGCCAAAAACGCGGCATGGCACTGCACGATTTGGGTTACGTCCTCGTGGACGCCGCCCCTCCAGGTGTTGACGGCATCCTTGGCGAACTGTGCCCTGCTGAGAACTTCAAGGGCATCTATGATTTCAAAAAGAGCTTCGCCAGCGACTACCACCAATTCATCGGCGAGTACGTCCTGCGCGGAAAACCCCTGCGCTACTGGGCATATGCCGCCCTCATGCCCCGGGCGAAAACGCTAAAAGTCCGGCTGTATAAGCTGCTAAAAAGATAAAAATCGCTTGCCGTATTGACATTCCCCTATCATTTGAGGTGTCCGTTTGTGATAAATATTGTACTGCACGAGCCGCAAATTCCCCAAAATGTGGGGAACATTGTTAGAACCTGTAAATCTACAGCTTCGGTTTTGCATCTCATCGAGCCGATGGGCTTTACTCTTGACGACAAAAAACTCAAGCGGGCGGGGCTTGATTACTGGCACGACATGGACATTCGCCTACATGAAAATTGGGAAGCCTTTCGCGCCGCGAACCCCGGCGCCCGCCTTTGGCTGATGACTACCCACGGCAAGCGGCTTTACCATGAAGCGGATTTCCGCGGCGGGGATTACCTTGTTTTCGGCAAAGAGACGGCGGGTCTGCCCTCCAGTTTGCGGGAGGAATATCCCGCCCAGACTTTGCGCATCCCCATGGTCAAGGACAACCGTAGCCTGAACCTCTCCAACGCCGTTGCTCTCACCCTCTATGAGGCATTGCGACAGGGCGGGTTTGAGGCTTTGGGGTAAGGGGACACCTATTTCTCCTCATACCACGGAAAATACTTTTCCCTAACCCCAGGGGAGAACTTTGTGCTTTCGTCGATTATAGTGGTCTCATCGATCATTGCTTCTTCTAGGTTTGCCTCTTGTAGGTTTGCACCTTTCAGGCCTGCTTCTCGTAGGTCTGCCCCTTGCAGGTTTCTCATAAAAAAATCCGCGTAAGGCAATTTCGTACCGCCAATAAGGCTTGCCACAGAAAAATTCGCGAAAGACAAATTTGCTCCAAACAACTCCGCTTTACGAAAATCAGCTCCCTGAAGGTTTGCAACAGAAAAATTTGCGCCAATCGGAAGCGCGCCGCAAAAATCAGCTCCCTGAAGGTTTGCGCCAGAAAAATTCGCACCAAACAAAATCGCTTTACGAAAATCAGCTCCCTCAAGGTTTGCACCAGAAAAATTTGCGTCAATCAGAAACGCGCCGCGCAATTGCAATCCCCTAAAGTCGCCATTGTTTGTGTATCCCTCCAGATCAATCCTGTCGCCGAGTTTGTCGTAAAGGCGCGACAAAGCCGCCGCCGCTTCCAAGGCAACACTGCGAAAGAGCGGCGGGTTCACGACTTCATCCTTTTGGCTATTTGCGGTAGCCATATCAAAGTACTTAAACAAGATTTGCTTGATACTTTCCCTGTCTTTTTTCGAATCCACTGCCAAACGCTCGAATTCGTATATAGACGCTTTTTGGATAACAACACTATTACTGCCAAGATGCTCAATCGCCTGGCGCAGTCTGTCGGCGAAAATTGCGTCCTGCTTTAATGCCCTGTCATGTTCTTCTTTTTTCTGCTGTAGTACTCTGTCCCGTTTGTCCTTTTCCTGCCGTTCCTTTCTGTCCAGTTTGCCCCTTATCATGTTGTAAAGCAGCGCGAAAGCCGCCGCTACACCACCCAGACCAGAGAACGCCGCGATTATTTTCAGTGTATTGTCCAACCAAACCGGCATAGTCTCTACTGGCATAATCCCTCCCTTATATTATGCGCAAACTGCCCCTAATACCCCACAACCCGCACAGTCCCCAACACCTCACACGCCAAAAGTGAACGCAGCTTTGCCTGCAAGGCGCGTTCTGTTTCAACGCCTGTGACAAAGGCAAACTCGCCCTCGGGGGCGTTTTGGCGCTTCAGGGACTGGATTTCGCCGAAAATCTGCCGCGCATCCTCCAAAGTTTTTTGAGGATCGTCGCTAGCCGCTCTTACCATAAATTGGGTTTCATAGTCCAAATAGTCCCCAACATAGCCCTCCAGGTTTTTCGCCCAC
>WRKY01000014.1 GCA_009777895.1 Oscillospiraceae bacterium | reverse complement strand
CAACCAGAATTTCACCAAGAAGACTAGCAAAATCACCACTATCAAAAAGAACTCTACCACTTCCAAAAACGTTACCAAGCTCAGCGCGAAGAAGAAGTATTTTGTGCGGGTGCGGACCTACAAGACGGTTAAAGTAAATGGGGAGAATGTGAAGCTTTACTCGGCGTGGAGTAAAGCGAAAGCTGTTACGACGAAGTAGGGGAGAAGTAAGGAAAGGCACTTCCAACTCGGGGGTGCCTTTTGGGTTTTGAGGTTTTTGGCTTGCGACCTGGCGCCTATTCACTCACTGAATTTGCACATTCTCATCGATAATTTGGAAGATCTCCCGTGCCCGTTCAGCCTGCCGCGTGAGCCAAAGCCAACCGAAAAGGCACTCAAGCCCCGTGGCTTCCTGATATTCCGTACGTCCTGTGTTTTTCGGGGGCAGACCACAATGGGAATTCCTCCCGCGGCGCATGACGGCGGCTTCATCTTCTGTCAGATATTCCCAAATATGTCTATACGCCTTTGATTGAGCAGCGGCGCAAACTTTTTTGCTCGCAAGGGTGTGGAGTTTTTTCGATGGACGGTTGCCTGAATTTGCCAAATTTTCCCGAACAAGCAGACTATAGACCGCATCCCCGGTGAATGCCAAAACTGAGTTTGAGAATGGTTGCGTCAAGATTTTTCCTCCGCAAGTTGTTTGCGACTATGCTTACATTTTACCACGTTTTCGCGGTTTTTGCAAGCTTTGTGTGTTTGGCAGGCTCTATCCCCCCACATCTTGCAAACTCCACCCTAATTATTGTATAATAATACGCAACAACAAAACAGGAGCAAAAAAATGACATACAGCTTTTCAAAAAAAATATCCGCCCTTAAACCGTCGGCGATTCGAGAGATTCTCAAGGCGGCGAGCATTCCCGGCATGATCGCTTTTGCAGCGGGCAACCCCGCTCCCGAGACTTTTCCCGTGGAGGAAATCAAGGAAATCACCGCGCAAATCCTTGCCGAAAACCCCGTCGCCTCCCTGCAATACGGCGTGACCGAGGGCTATCAGCCCCTAATCGACACCGTGAAAGAGTGGATAAAGACCCGCTACAACGTGGGCACGGACAGTGACGCGGTGGTAATTACAAGTGGAGCGCAGCAAGTCATGGATCTCGCCACCAAGGTGCTTTGCGACGAAGGTGACCTGATTTTGTGCGAAAACCCCTCATTTATCGGCTCCCTGAACTGCTTCCGCTCCTACAACGCGAAACTTATAGGTATTCCAATCGAGGCGGACGGCATCAACATTGAAGCCCTTGAAAATGCGCTGAAAACGCATACGAATATACGATTTTTGTACATAATACCCAATTTTCAGAATCCCACAGGGGCGACTATGTCCCTTGAAAAACGCCGCCGCGTCTATGCTCTGGCGCAGAAACACGACATCCTCATCCTTGAGGACAACCCTTACGGCGATCTGCGGGTTGCGGGTGCGGATATCCCCGCAATCAAGACCATGGATACGGACGGGCGAGTGATTTACGCGGGGTCATTTTCCAAGATTCTCGCGCCGGGACTGCGCCTTGGGTTCTTCTGCGCCCCCGGTGAGATTGCCGCCAAAATGGTTGTTGGCAAACAGACCAGCGATGTCCACACCCCCATGCTCCTGCAGATGCTCGTCCACAATTGGCTGATGAAGTACGACCCTGCCGCCCACATCGCCAAGGTTCAGGCGGTTTATCGCCGCAAGCTGAATTTGATGTGCGACCAGTTGGACGAAAAGCTCGCGGGCTTTTTTGACTATGTCCGACCTGAGGGGGGACTGTTTGTCTGGGGCAGTCTGCCCAAAGAGGTGGATATGCTTGAGTATGTGAAAGCCTGTACCGAGAAAAAGCTGGCGGTCGTCCCCGGCATCGCCTTTTTGACCGACACCGCAGACACGACAAACTGTATCCGCCTGAATTTCTCCACACCCTCTGATGAGCAGATTTTGCGGGGAGTGGAGATTATGAGGGAAGTTGCTAGACTGTAGAACAGGACAAAACAACAATCCCTGCCGCCGCCTTAACGCAAGGCACAGCGCGAAGCACAACACAGGGGTCGTGGCGACCGGGAATCACCAAAGTTTCCTGTTTCCCGCTGTGGGTGTTCCAGGTATTTTGCTTGCGGGCAATTGAGGGTGTGGGCTTGAACGCCGCGCGGAAAATCAATGGCATTCCCGTACTCAAACCACCCAAAATGCCGCCGTTATTGTTGGTGAGTGTCCGCAAGCTATCGCCCTGAGGCTCTGTGTACACGTCGTTTGCCGCGCTGCCCATCATATCGGCGATGGCAAATCCTGTGCCGAATTCAACGCCTTTCACGGCGGGGATAGCGAAAAGCATACGGGCGAGTTGGCTCTCCATTGAGTCAAAAATCGGCTCTCCAAGTCCCGCTGGCAAACCAATGATGCCGCACTCCACAACGCCGCCCACACTGTCGCCGTCCTTCTTTGCGCTGATTATCGCTTTCTGCATTTTTTCTCCCTGGATTTTGTCAATAACAGGGAAATCATTGAGTGACGAAAAATCCTCTTTTGTTAGGTTGACTGGATCAAATGGCGTGTCGGCAATGCCCGCCGCACGGGCGATATGTGCGCCGATGACGATACCCCGACGTGCCAAAATTTGCAGCGCAATTGCTCCCGCGAAGCACAGTGCCGCAGTGAGCCGCGCGGAGAAAAAACCGCCGCCGCGTATGTCGTGGGCGTCGCCGTACTTGAGTATTGCGGGAAAATCCGCGTGAGATGGGCGGGGTTGAGCGCGAAAAAGATCATAGTCTTTAGAGCGAGTATCGTGGTTTTCAATGAAGAACGCTAAGGGGGCGCCGCAGGTTTTGCCGTCGGCTAAACCCGCGATAACCCTCGGCACATCCGTTTCTTTTCGTGCTGTTGCAAGGGGGGATTTCCCCGGACTGCGCCGCGCAAGAAACGCTGTCGCCGCGTCCAAGTCTATTGTTTCACCCGCAGGCAGACCGTCGATAACCCCGCCGATTGAGGGGGCGTGACTCTGCCCGAAAATTGTCAATTTTATCCTGTCGCCGATTGTGAATGCCATAATTACCTCTCCCTAATTAGCTTGTCCGCACCGTCGGGAAATTCCCGCAAATACGCTTCTGCTGCGTTTTTAAGGCAGTCGTATAACGGCAAAAGTTGAGAGTAAGACTTACATAGTTTCCGTCCAAAATCAGGTTGGGTGAGTTGGCTCACATCGTCATTCCACTTTGCGAAATACACCGCTTTTTTCATCAGAAAAGGGGTCAAAGCATCGGGATAATCGGGTGCAGGAGCAGGCTTTGGGCGTTTGTAGTCATCGCCGTACAGGCTGTAGCCCGCCTTGTTGGCGCTATGCAGTGCCGCCAAAAACGGATCCATATTGTCGTAAATCCACTGGCGGAAAAACGCCAAAAAGGCAGGCGGTTGGTGCCAGTAACCCACTCCCTGCCAAGAGCGGTTGGGGAACATCTCGAACCAAAAACCCGGGTGAAGGGGGTAGGCGTTTTTGTCGCGCCTAACGAAGAGCCAGAGGTTGTCGCGGTAGAGGGTTTTATCCTTGCTAAAGCGGGTATCGCGCCGCAAGCGGGACACCATTCGCGTTGGCAGGACGGAGATTTTCTCGTCGTGTTCCTGGAGAAAAGCCCCCGCAATGGCGGCGAGTTGGCGCATTGGCTCAATCGCCTGAAGTTGGATTACCGCTTTGTTTTCCTCATAGAATTCGCGGCTGTTTTGCAGACGATTTTCGCTCAAGAGGAGCAGTGCGTCGCAGGTAATTCCTTGAAAATTCATCTTTGCCTCGTTGTATATTAAGATGTGAACCGCCTTTATTATACACCACTTAAACAGAAAAAGCAATAAAACAGCACACAAAAATTATATCCCGGTATACAACCTCTTGCTCCCTAATCTTTCAACGCCTTTAAAAATCCGCCAAGCGCGTCCTGCTCTTCACCAGACTGTGCTGCAAGCAGTTCCAAGGCTTTCAGGCGGTCGAAAAACTTAATTTCCAAGCCTCCCGCCTTGGGTCGCTTGATTTCGCTGATGTTGAACAGATCCATGCGCTCCAACTCTTCGGCGGCGGGGGGCATTTCGGCAAAAAGTAGGCGAACGCAGTCCGTAACCGAGCCAAAGGCGAGCCGCGCAATCCCCGTTGTCACCTGAGTTTGTCGCGAGCGGTTCAATTTTTCCCAACGTGTAATTTCCCTACGAATTTCCGTACGCTCCAGGAGCTTGCGCCCATCCTCGATGTTGGTTTTCGCGGCGGCGGCGCGGTGGTCGCCGGTTTCGGCGTAGATTTGGCAAAAACGCTTTTCTGTTGTATTAAGCTTCATTTTCCACACATCCTTTCTATAATATAGCGCAGAAAATAGCAAAAAACACCCCTGTTTGGGTGTGGTTAAAAGTTCTTTAGCACCTTTTTGTTTCTGCTTCAACATCACGCAGTATATCGCTTGGATTTACACCCAGAGCATCAGCAAGCTTATTGAGAACTGTTATTGTTGGACTTCTTATTCCCAACTCTATTTTACTCAAATGGCTTCTATCCACACACGCAAGACCGCTCAACACCTCTTGCGACAATTTTTTGTTTTCTCTGTATCGTTTGATGACCTTTCCTACCGTTATCGTATCCATTCTTACAACCGCCTTAAAAATACTTGACATTTATTGTAGCGTGTTGTATAATATATATCGAGGTGTATTAACCTCAAGGATTAAAAATTTTTTGGAGGCAGATTTTATGAAGAAACTTACAAGCGTTTTGCTAGCAATGGTGCTTGCATTCGGAATGTTAGCGGGATTGCCGCTGACTTCCACGGCGGAAACTAAGCCGTATGTCCTAACATTTACGGCGCCTACTACCGGGCGGTATCGAATTAGTTATGGATATTGTATCAGCGACAGAAAAGATTTTCATTATGAAAGCTATGCCGGTGGCAACGTTAAATGCATTTTTTACTATTCACATGGAGCAATTGTGCAGCTAACTGCGGGTAAAAAGTATTATATGACAAATCTCTTCCCTGGGGACAAAAGCCGTAACGGAGTTTTTAAGGCTAAGGACGCTATAAAAAATGTCGATGTAAAGTCAATTAAGGTTGCTTCACCCAAAAATCCTTATTTTATCCAGGAGAGCAAGAAGAAAAACTACTTTGTGTCTTCTCCAGATAATGGATTTCTTGAGTTTGAGATTACTTACAAAGACGGAACAAAAGAAAAAGTACCAGTACGTACCGCCTTTTGCGTAGCGACAGGTTATACGCTAGAGTGTAGAGTCGGTAATGGAAAATGGAAAGTCGAAAACGATTTCGATGGAAAATGGGCAAGTTTACCTTTAACGCTCGGCAAAAATACAGTGCAGGTAAGGTTAAAGGGTACCAAGATCCAAACATCATTCACCGTTGAACTGCTTACCCCTACGCAGGCAAAGAAGAGAATCAGCGTCAGCTTCAAAAGCAACAAGCAGTTAACCTTGGGAGTAGGTGAAGAACATACCCGCAAGGGATATGTCACCCCAGACAAAACGGTGGATAAAACAGTAAAATACACAAGCTCAGATAAAACCGTCGCCACAGTAAACAAAAACGGCAAGGTGATCGCCCTTAAGGCAGGGACAACGATAATCAAAGCAAAAAGTAACGGTAAAACCGCAAAGTACACCCTTGTTGTTAAAAAAGCCCCTAAAAGCGTTGCCCTGAAAAAGGCGACAGTCAACAAAGGAAAGAAAATAGACTTGACAGCAATCTTGCCCAAAAACGCCGCTAGCAACAAAATGACTTGGACATCTTCTAACAAAAAGGTTGCAACTGTCGACAAAACCACAGGAAGAGTCACCGCAAAGCGAAAGGGTACAACCAATATCACTGTCACAACATTCAACGGCAAAACTGCTACCTGTAAGGTTACGGTTAAGTAAAAAAGCGGAGTAATACTTTTGTATTACGAGCATTTTTGACGAAGTCAGATGGAGAATACACCGCAAAGACCAGTTGATTTTCAAGTTAGGAGACTATAATCCTCTGTTCTATTTTGCTTGAGACAATTCTCCCCTCACTCGTAAAATTTGACAAGATGAGAAAGCAAATTAGGTTAAAAAAGCACCACCATTTCGGCGGTGCTTTTTATGCCTACCCTACAAAATGATACAAATCAACCCACTGGCTCCCTCATTAATAATCTTCTCCAAAGTTTCCTGAATTCGCACCCGCGCATCTGATGGCATTCGGTACAGTTTGTTGTGCAAGCCCTCGTTGACAAGCTCGTGCAGGCTCTTGCCGAAAATGTTGCTCTCCCAAATCTCAGCAGGGTTCTCCTCAAACTCCTTAAGCAGATAGTGAACAAGCTCCTCGCTCTGGCTCTCGCTACCCACAATCGGCGCGACCTCGGTAGTAATATCTGCACGCATCAGGTGGATGGACGGCGCGCTTGCACGCAGACGTACGCCGTAACGCCCGCCTTGGCGCATAATCTCCGGCTCATCAAGGCTCAACTCATCGAGAGAGGGCAGCACAATACCGTAACCAGTCTGCTCCACCTCGTGCATAGCATTGGCGACCCGCTCATATTTGCTCTTGACCTGCGCCAGTGATCGCATGGAGTCCATCAAATCCTGCTCGTTTTTGATGTCCAATCCCGTGCTTTCCGCAAGAACGCGATAGAAAAGATCCTGCGCCATTTTCACTTCAATTCGCGCGCTGCCACGCGCCAAATCCATGCTTGCCACAGCGGCGCAGCGGATATGCTCACCGTTGCAGGACATCTGCGCCATCTCCTTGACCTCACGCACTCGGCGTATCCCGCGGGCATTGTCCGCAAAGGCTTTGAAACACGCACTCCTCAGCCAATGGGATCTCTCCAACCGCGCCACCCAGCGGGGCAAATCAAGCGCGATTTCCTTAATAGGGAACTCAAAAAGCACCTGCCCCAAAATTTCCCTAATCTCGTCTTGTGTTACATCCATGCAGTTTATGGGCATAACAGGCACGCGGTATTTTTCTTCTAACTGCGCCGCCAAGTCCCGCGCCTGGTCTGTATGGGGATTTTTGCAGTTGAGCAATACCACAAATGGCTTGTCGATTGCCTTCAACTCGGCGACGACACGCTCCTCCGCCTCCTCATATTCACTGCGGGGGATACTCCCCTTGGTAATCGAACCGTCAGTTGTGACCAACACGCCGATAGTGCTGTGTTCACTGATGACCTTTTGAGTGCCGATTTCCGCCGCCATGTTGAAGGGTATCTCCTCGTCAAACCAGGGGGTACGCACCATCCGGGGCTGATTGCCCTCGATATAGCCCAAAGCGGACGGGACGATATAACCCACGCAGTCAATGAGCCGCACCTTGAGCTGTGACTGCTCGGGCAGGTCAATCTTTACCGCCTTTTCAGGGACGAACTTCGGCTCAGTGGTCATGATTGTCCGACCGCTTGAGGATTGCGGCATCTCGTCGTTTGCGCGCTGTACTCGATATTCTTCGCTCATGTTGGGTATGACTAAGGTGTCCATAAACCTGCGCACAAAGGTAGATTTCCCCGTACGAACGGGACCCACCACACCCACATAGACATCTCCCTGGGTGCGCTTGGCGATGTCCTTGTATATACTGTAAGGGGCGGTGGAATTGGCTACAGGGGGCGGCGGGGAGCTTAATGCAGGCGCCTCGGCTATCTCCTCGTCAGCCACCGCCGGGGAAACGCTCGCCATTGGGATTTCCTCGATTTCGTCAGGTTCCGGGAAAACGTAGGCTTCTTCTTCAATAAGCGTTTCGTTCATGAGTTCGTCTAATTGGTTTTCCATTGTGTATCCTCCACTTCTATTGCGTTATAAGCAACATCTGATTTTCCGTGAGTATATCCCCCGACAGGGCATTTTCAAGGCTTATTGCCTCCACTGTGGTGTTGTAGTACCGCGCGATATCCCAGATTGTTTCACCGCTGTCGGCAAAATAAAGGGTCAGTGGGGGTGCGTCGTCGGATTTCAGTTGATTTTCGTCGGGATTCAGGGACACAATCACCCGCCGCTCGCGCATATCATAGGCGTTGACCTTGAGCTCGATTACGGCGCGAATGTCAATGTCGGCGCTTGTGTTTTTGTTGTAGTCAAGGCTCAAGAGCGTCGCTTGAGGACTGGATTTCAGACGCTGTACATCTTCGTTCAAACTGCGCCTAAAACGATAATCCACCTGCTTTTCAGCAAAGGCAATCTCGCCGCCCCCGTCAATATAGAGCACCTGTAGGGGAACAAAGCCCGATATCCCCAGTTCATTGCCTTGGGCGGCAGCTTCACGCGTGGGTTCCGCACTCCAAATCCCCAGTATTTCACTGACGCCACCCGCAACAGAAATGCTCTCGCTCAAGGTGATTTTCTCACTTATGCGCTCAATGGGCTGTAAAAATTCCATGCTGCGCTGTTCAATTTCTAGTTCGTATTGAGTGCTGTAGGCGTCGATAGTAACTGGCAGCTCAAGCTCACGCATGGCGCGGATGTCCGCGTTGACACAGGCGTTAACGTCTAGCAAACGCCGCTCTCCGGTGGTATCCGCCCGGGGCACAAGCTCCAGAGACGGCACGCTCAGCACTGTTTCATGTGTACAGTCCTCGTCAATGCCCGCCACCTCCACGATCTGGCTGATGGGTATTGCGTAATCCAAAACGGCAGGCTCGTCGGAGTCGCTGTCTGGGAGATAAATCACCTTGAGCTGCAGCTCACCCTTAAAAAGCAGCTTGCCGTTGATTGTTTTGATGTCGCTTGCAAGAGCCGTGCTGTGGGTGTGCAAAATTTGGCGTACAGGAGGAGCGTCCTGCGCCAACTCCACCACCTCTGTGACGGGGAAGCTCTTTGCAGCCTCTCCTGCGGCGGACACAACACGGCAAGGGGCGGTCTTAATCTGTACCCCACAGCCTGTCGCCCCGCTGATAACCGCCTGTTCTTTGCGGCGGCGTACGCGGAAAAGGCAGTGTACCATGCCGTGGATGTCCATTCGGCGCGGGCTTACGATGCGGCAGTTGACATAGCTTGTTTCCGCGCTGACAGTGGCGCAGTCCTCGGCGTTTAGTTCGGGGACGACTACCTCTTGGGTGAATGGGTAGTTTTGCTCGTAGCAGTGTACCCGTTTGTCCTCACCACAGTAAATTATGCGCATGACGGCGTTACAGTCGGCAATGACCCGCTCGCCGCTGATTTGCACCGAGCGCACTCCGGGCAAAAGCTGACATTTGAGCAGGCGCAAAGCGTCCGGGCAATATTCGGGCAATGTCAAATCCGCATCCACTGCCTGTTCGCCCCGTCCCTCAAAAAGCGGCGCACTCACGCCAATTGTTTGTTCGGCAACCTTAAAATCCATATCTTCCGACCCTTTCCTTATTCGGTTTATGGAATATTATGTTGCGCGGGTGAGAGATAGAACTGCTCACGGTTGTCAAATCGTATTAAAAAAACGCACGCAAGTTCTGCCCGTAGGATGTGCGCAAATTTGACGTACCAAGGTAAAAAATGTTATAATATACGGTGAGAGCGTATGACTTTCTTTGTCCGTACATTCCTACAATAATTTAGGAGCAAATAAATGGCATTCACCGAAGAAACACTGGATTTGCAAAAAATAATTCCTGTGGACATCAGTACAGAGGTGCGAAAATCCTTTCTGGACTACTCCATGTCCGTAATCACTGCCCGCGCCTTGCCCGACGTTCGCGACGGTCTGAAGCCCGTCCACAGGCGCATTCTCTACACCATGTACGAGAATTCCCTCTATCCGGACAAGCCCTACCGCAAGTGCGCCGACACAGTCGGTTCTGTTTTGGGTCGCTACCACCCCCATGGCGACGCGTCGGTCTATGACGCGATGGTTCGTCTTGCCCAGGAATGGTCAATGCGTTATATGCTCGTGGACGGTCACGGCAACTTTGGATCCGTTGACGGCGACTCCCCTGCGGCATATCGTTACACAGAGAGCCGCATGAGCAAGCTCTCACTGGAACTTTTAACAGATATTGACAAAGAAACCGTGGATTTTGCCCCCAACTATGACGACCGCCTGAAAGAACCCATAGTACTGCCCTCACGCTTCCCAAATCTTTTGGTAAACGGCTCGGCAGGTATTGCCGTGGGCATGGCGACTAATATCCCGCCCCACAATTTGGGAGAGGTTATTGATGCCTGTTGTGTCTTGATTGACAACCCAGAGGCGGGTCTTGAGGAACTGATGGAGGTGCTGCCGGGTCCCGACTTTCCAACCCAGGGCATCATAATGGGCAAGAGCGGTATCCGCGCCGCTTACGCCACGGGTAAAGGCAAGGTGATTTTGCGCGCCCGCGCGGAGATTACCGAGGACAAAAACGGACGCTACAAGATTGTCGTCAATGAACTGCCGTACCAAGTAAATAAGGCAAGACTCTGTGCATATATCGGCGAATTGGTCAAGGAAAAGCGCATCGAGGGTATCGCCGACGTAAACGACTACTCCAACCGCGAGGGCATGGACATGGTGGTCACCCTCAAGCGGGACGCGAATGCGCAGGTGGTGATAAATCAGCTGTTTTCCCTGACACAAATGCAGGTTACCGTGGGCATGAATATGTTGGCGCTTGTGGATGGAGAGCCAAAAATCCTCACCCTGCGCCAAATGCTCGAAAGCTATATCAAGTTCCAGTGCCAGGTTATTACCCGCCGCACTAACCACGACCTTCGCAAGGCACAGGAGCGCGCTCACATCCTTGACGGCTTGCTCATCGCCCTTGATTACATTGACGAGGTCATAGCTCTTTTACGCGCCTCAAAGAGTATCCCTGAAGGCAAGGCGGGCTTGATGGAGCGTTTTGGACTCGACGACGCCCAGGCACAAGCGATAGTACAGATGCGCCTCGGTCAGTTGACAGGACTTGAGCGGGCAAAAATTGAGGAGGAGCTTGCCAAACTTCAGGAGTTGATTGCCGCGTTTTTGGAGCTGCTCTCATCAGAAGCCAACATCCTCGCCAAGGTTAAAGAGGAGCTTTGTGCAATCAGCGCGAAATACCGCGACCCACGCCGTACGGAAATTCAAAACGTCAGCGGCGAGGTGGACATTGAGGATCTCATCCCTGAAGAAACCTGCGTGTTTACGCTCAGTAACATGGGTTATCTTAAGCGCGTCCCTGCGGAAACCTACCAGACCCAACACCGGGGCGGGCGGGGCATAGTGGGAATGGCTCACCGTGAGGAGGATGCCACCCGTACCATCTTCACAGGTTCCACACACGATTATGTTATGTTCTTCACCAGTAAGGGCAGAGTTTTCAGGCTCAAGGGCTATGAAATCCCTGAAGGCAGCCGCAACGCAAAGGGCATGAACGCAGTGAATCTGCTCATGCTTGAAAGCGATGAAAGACTTTCGGTTATGCTTCCCCTGCCCAAGGAACAGGAGGGGCTGAATGTTGCCATGGCGACTGTGCAGGGTGTCATCAAACGCACCGCCCTTGAGGAATACAAAAATGTTCGCAAGAACGGGCTTCGCGCAATCAATCTTGATGACGGAGATGAGCTTGCCTGGGTACAGCTTACAAACGGCGGCGAAGAGCTGATTTTGGCGACGAAAAAGGGTATGGTTATCCGCTTTTCAGAGAGCGACGCGCGGCTTTTGGGACGCACGGCGCGGGGCGTTCGTGCCATTCGCCTGCGTGAGAGCGACAGCGTGGTGGGCTTCGGCGCGATTGCCGACGGTAAAGAGATACTAACCGTAAGTGAAACGGGCTTTGGGCGGCGCAGTCTGCCCAGTGATTACCGCCTGCAGAGCCGCGGCGGCTTGGGACTCAAAAATTACCACGTGAACAAATACGGCGACGTGGCGGCAATCGCCGTCATCAACCCCGACGATGAGCTTTTGTTGGTTTCCAACAACGGCGTATTGATACGTATTTTGGCGGCACAGATTCGCCTTGCTAGCCGTCCCGGTAAGGGCGTCAAGGTCATGCGCCTTGGCGAGGACGGGAAAGTTGTGAGCTTGAGTGCCTTGGAGGGGACGGAAGAATGAGGATATATGAGATATCAGACCTCACGCCTGTATCCTCCCTCCTTGAAATTGGTGAATAAGCTGTAAATTTTCTCTCTATTCACGGCGGCGGCTTGCAATTATCGCGAAAATATGCTACAATCTTGGAGTAAGCATCATCGGGGCAGTGTACCCCTCTTTGTTGGGGTGCGAAAGCTTTAAAATATACATAAGGAAAGGACACGAGAGTCAGGCACAAAAGTTTCCACAAACTTTTTCTGTGCCCATTCTCTCGTACACGGTGCGAATAGTGAAAAAAATTACCCGCTGCATAGCCGCTTTTGCTTGTGTTGCCTTGCTCTTCAGCATGGCTCTTTTCTCCGCATCCGCAAAGCAAAAACTGGATGTCCCAAATAATTTCCGCATTCTGACAGGGCAATTCGGCGATCGCGAGGAAAGCACCGCCCGGGATCCATCCAAGGGTAGCTACGCCTGGCTGCAGGATGTTTTTATACGCGAATCCGTCAACGCCTTACTATATAATAGCCTTGAACCAATCGACGACTACCCATTTTCCACCACCTACACAGGCTTCAAAGAAGAAGTCAAATATTTCCTTGAAATTTTAGGTTCCTCAAAAGAACCAATCGCCATGTTCAACGAATTCATGTACGTGTTCCAACAGGTGCAAATCGGTATGCAAACTCTGGGTATCGGCGCGAGTGAATATGAACAGCGTGTCTGGTTGGAGGACGAATACGGCATTGTGTTCCCCGACCAAAACGCGGACTTAGGTGACTACGACAGCCAAATGACCACCTTGCTCTACCTCTCCCTGCGTTATGAATTCGCCCATGCCGTATTCGGCATAAGCGAGATTACAATCCCCGCAGGGGTGTGGTTCGAGGAGGCGGCAGTCACTATCCTCAAATCTTACATGGGCGAACGCTTTGACATGGCAGTGCTAGGCGAGGATCCCCTGATGAACATAGTCACCCTCAACGGGTTGGTCACTGCCGTCATGCGGGTATATTTGGAAACCCAGGGCATTGTTATGGACGCAGATGCCACTGATTTAGAGATCATGTCCGCTATGTCTGTTGCGATTGCCAAGGACGCGGGAGCGGCAGATGTCCCCGATTTGGGGGGCATGAGTGAGGAGCAGTTGGAGGTCTATGAGCTTGTCGCGGAATTATTCCTCTATTGGGGCGTGATGTGCGAGCCGGGGGCGATCATGGATGCCCTACAGATTGAGGACTTTGACCAACGTGCCGACGCCATTGCCCGCATAGTTTTGGAAACAATGATTAAAGAGCGGGGCAGTCAGAAAATCATCGACAAAATCCCGGAAATGACGGATATACAGCTTTTTGACCAGTGCCTGATTTTGAACTACTTCGAACTGGGGCAATCAAACTTTGTTAACTCCATAAGTGCCATGTTCGGAAGCGGCGGCAATAGGCGTAACGCATCCAATAACAGTAACGGACGGGATTTTTACTCCGATGTGTATCAATACGACGTGCAACTGAACTACAAGCGCAGTGAAATGTACATCTCCGCCTTTTCATACGCACCCCTGATGAACCCCGTGGGCTTCACAAAGAATGTTACATTAAAAGTAAACGGAGAGAAGGTTCCTGTCGGACGGGCTGTGCGCATTGACCTTGAGCCTGAACTCCAGGAGCAGTATGTTGAATTTTGGGTGAATTACAAAGACAAGGACAAGGGTATCAACCAAACCTGCGTGTATATCTTCAACATTTTCCAAGGTATTGACGACCCGCCTGAAAACGAGGTCGGACTGGTACAGAGCCTTTACTCGGCGGCCCAAGCGGTGTCATCTATGTTGGATATGCCCGTATCCAACGTCAACACGCCGCCTAGCACCCCGGAGCCGGAACCGCCCTCCCATGCCGCGTATATCCCGCCCATGGAGGTGGTTGACGAGGGACAACTCCCCGAGCTTTTTGGCAGTGATTTGTTTGCCCCTGTTGTGGGTGTTTTCACCGCAAGTCCCATAGATACAAGCATGATTGCGGGTATGTTCCAACAAAAAGCCGCGCCCAAGCCCGAGGGCTTTGCCGCCGTTATGGCGTACCTCAAGGCGGACAACCGCTGGATATACTTCACCGGAGGCTTTCTCGCCCTCTCCACCGCTGTGACTGTGTTCATCATCGACCAGAAAAAGCAGGAAGCGGAGCATATGGCACTGGGCTTCAAGAGTAAAGTCGGTGCCGGTGGCAGGAAGAAAAAGACTAAAACCAAAGTAAAAGCAGATAATAGATTTTAGGAACTGGAAAACTGCAAGGCGCAGTTCAACTGTCCGATTGAGCAGTTGAGAAGTGAAGAAAAAAATTTGGCGCGTAAAATACTTTACACTTTTTATAAAATGAAAGGCGGAAAACATCATGACACTGGAAAAAATTCTTGTTGTGGACGACGACACCAATATCTGTGAACTTTTGCGGCTCTATTTAGAGAAAGAGGGTTACACTGTTGAGATTGCCAATGACGGCGAATCGGCGGTGGACACCTGCCGCGAGTTCGACCCCGCGCTAATGCTCCTTGACATCATGCTCCCCAAGCTTGACGGTTGGGGCGTTTGCCGCGAGGTGCGCAAGTTCAGTGAGGTGCCAATCATCATGCTTACCGCTAAAGGCGAGGTCTTCGACAAGGTCGTCGGGCTTGAGCTTGGTGCGGACGACTACATCGTCAAGCCCTTTGAACCCAAGGAGGTATTGGCGCGAATTAAAGCGGTTATGCGCCGCACGACGAAAGTTCCCACAACCGGCGACGTGAGAGAGGTGCGTTTTGAGAACCTCTCGGTGAACCTGACCAATTACGAACTGCTTGTACACGGCAAACGAGTGGACACTCCGCCAAAAGAACTGGAGCTGATTTTCCACCTTGCAAGTAATCCTAACCGCGTCTATACCCGCGACCAACTCCTTGACGAGGTGTGGGGCTTTGACTACTATGGCGACAGCCGCACTGTTGACGTACACGTGAAGCGTCTGCGTGAAAAGCTTGAGGGTGTCAGCGACAAATGGGAACTGAAAACCGTTTGGAGCGTGGGCTACAAGTTTGAAACACGCAGTTAGGTTTCGGATTCAATGTGGGGACGGCAAGCTTCTGTTCCCTGCTAGGTGTGCGGTGATACGCAGAAACACAACCCGGGACGGTGCAGACAGCGTCCCTCGCGAAAAACTAACCTAGTGTTTTTACTGTCTGGAATCTAGAGCCTGTAGACACGAGATAAAATGGACAGCTTTTGAGCGAATTTTGTGTCAGGCAAGAAAAATTTTGGAAAGAATACTTTCGTATTGTGAGAAAATTTTACGCCGCATGGCGCAAAATTAGCCAAAAGATAGTTTTTTACTCTCGTGTCGGCAGGCTCTAGTATGTAAAGGTAATTAATGAAACGAAAAAAGCAGGACAACGAACAACCAATGCAGCGCAAGCCCCGCAGTCACACGATGCGGCGGGCGAGTTTTGTCAAGTCCGGGCTTTTCAAACGTTACGCAATCACCCTGAGCACGTTGCTTCTGACGAGCTTTTTCATTTTAGGCGCGGCGTTTATTGTAACAATCGCACAGTTTTGGTCCGACGAAAAACTTTCGCAATTGAGTGAAAATGTTCAGCGCATTGAGGAACGCGCGGTGCAGATTTTCGGCAACAATCCGGAAACTAGCTTTGAATTAAAAGAAAGTCTGCTCCTCTATGTTCTCACGGAAACCGCCAACACCCTGAATACAGGCATCGATGAGTTTTCCACCCTCCCCACCCAATATGTCCTCACCGATGTTTTTATCGCAAACCTTGAGGGCGAGGTTGTATACTGCTCGGATATGCTCACCGTGGACGAGTTGGGTTTCAGCTTTGTTAGCAACCGCTGTCGGACAGTGCACCAGAGCCATGTCATCCCTCCTGAACTGATGGAGCGAGCTTTGCAGCGACCGTTGAGCGGACTTAACGACTTTGGCGGTATGTTCAGCGAGAACCGCTATTTCGCCTCCGATCCCATGGAAACCGGCGCAAACGGCGAGATAAACGGCGTTGTGTTCGCCAGTGCGCCCCTAACTCAAGGGCTGCGCTCCTATATCCAAGACGTCACCGTGCGGTTTATCGGCGCGGTTTTGGTGTCATTATTGCTCCTTGTTGGAGTGATTGCTTTTTTGTCATATAGACTTACCAAACCTCTTTTGGATATGCAGCACGCGGCGAGCAGATATTCTGTTGGAGATTTCAGTATTCGCGTTTACTACCGCAACAAAAAGAAACCCAAGAAAAAACGTCCCGGCGAAAAGGAAAAAGAGAGTAAAAGCTCCAAGAAGAAGCGGAAAAACCGCCGTCACCCCGACGAGCTTTATGCCCTTGTGGAGTCTTTCAACGCCATGGCGCAGGACTTGTCCGTACTGGAGCAAACTCGGCGCAGCTTTGTGGCGAACGTTTCCCACGAACTCAAGACCCCCATGACCTCTATCGGCGGCTTCATCGAGGGGATTTTGGACGGTACTATCCCGCCGCCCAAGCACACCCACTACTTGGGCATTGTGTCCGGCGAAATTAAACGTCTGTCCCGCCTTGTGACGGGTATGCTCAACATGAGCCGTATTGAGGCAGGGGAGTTGAATATGCGTCCCAAGCCCTTTGACCTATCGGAACTGCTGTTGACGACACTTTTGAACTTTGAACGCCTCATTGAGCAAAAAGATGTCACAGTTGAGGGCATCGAGCAACTCACCAGTGAGAGTGTGTGGGTTTCCGCCGACAGGGATATGCTAAGTCAGGTGGTGTACAATCTATGCGACAACGCGGTGAAGTTTGTTAACGGCGGCGGCACTTTGGGCGTTCGCGCTTGGGAAGAGGACGACAAGGTTTACGTGACGATTCGCAACAGCGGCGATGGTATTGAGAAAAAGGATCTCTCAAACATTTTCGAGCGCTTCTATAAAGTCGACCAAAGCCGCAGCTATGACACCAAAAGTGCGGGGTTGGGACTGTATATCGTCAAGACCATCGTGGATCTCCACGGCGGAAAAATCTACGCCGAAAGCACGGAAAACCAGTTCGCTGAGTTCACGTTTTGGCTACCGAAATGAGTTATTAGGATTGATGATACCAAAATGATGATTGCTCTGCTCAATTGTGTACCCTAACTACTCTTTTTCACTCAGTTTTCATATTCATACCAATATATTCACACATTACCTTGCTATAATATTACCATCCTATAAAGTTAAAGGAGAACATCATGGACGAGAATATTTACGGTCAGACACCAAACAGCGCGGAAAATCCGCCACCTATTCCATACCGCGACATGGACGCGCCTTTAGCGGCGGCGACTGACGAGGTGAATTCCGACAAGGCGCAGGAGAACGCCATGAGGGCGGAGTTTGCTCCAGAGCAAGACGGGGAGAATGTCACTGCCCAAAAGCATGAGGACATCTTATCAGGTGTACAGAGCGGTAATATGTCCCAAGGGGGCAATACAGAGTCTGTGTACCCCAATTCAGGGGGAGCCGCGCCGTTTACGGGCAACACCTTAAACCCCGCGCCATTGCCCCAACACCCCGCAGGTTCAGTGCCGCCATACGCCCCGCCGCCTTACGGAACAATGCCGCCGTCCCCGCCTAGGCCCAAAAAACGCTACAAGGGCTTGACAGTTTTGGCGGTTTTGTTGGCGATAACCATTGCACTCACAGGGTTGTTTTTGGCTATCGACTGGCTTACTAAAGATACACCCCCCACAAGGGACGACACACAAATGACAATCCATGAAACCCCTTTACAGGTCGTGCCCCCTGCGGAAGCGGGACAGATACTGACGGGGACACAGATTGTGGAGAAGCTCCAACCATCGGTAGTTGGCATCGTGCTTTTCAGTAGCCGCAGTTCCAATTCTGTGGGCAGTGCTACGGGCATCATTATGGGTGAGGACAAAGAGGGTAAGCACACCTACGTAATCACCGCCGCCCACGTCATTGACATCCCCGGCAACAGCGTCAAAGTGCAGTTTGAGGACGGCACTCAAGTGGACGCCGAGATTGTTGGCTACGACAAGCGCACGGATTTAGGTGTTTTGCGTATTAAAAAAACGGGGCTTGCCGCCGCTGAGTTCGGCAATTCCGATGTGGTGCGCCGGGGTGAAACTATATGGGTCATGGGCAATCCCGCAGGCATGGATTTTTTCGGCTCGGTCACCACGGGAGTCGTTTCCAACGTGGGTCGTGAGATGCGCAGTGAAAACGAGATGAGCTTGATACAGATTGATGCGGCTGTGAATCCGGGGAATAGCGGCGGTCCGCTGATTAACAACTATGGGCAGGTCATTGGCATAATTTCCCTGAAACTGGTAAGTTCCGAGATTGAGGGCATGGGATTTGTGGTACCCTCCACACCTGCAAAGGAAATTATTAACAAAATCATCGCCCACGGCATGGTTCCTGACCGCGCTAGATTGGGTATTGAATATATGGAGGCGTCCCAGAGCAGTGAATACAGCCGTGTACTGCAGATGATGGACTTGCCCGCAGGTTCGTTGATTATTCGCGGAATCGACCCCGCCAGTGAGCTGATAAACACCGAGGCTCAGGTGAACGACCTTATTGTTGCGGTGAACGGCAAGAAGCTCGACAAGCCCGATTTGCTCTTGGAGATTATCCAGAGCGGTAAGCCGGGAGATGAACTGAAGCTCGATTTGGTGCGTGTTTACCGGGACTTCACCAAGGAGGAATTCACCGTCCGCGCCAAGCTAATTCCGGATTCGGCAGGTTCTCCCTCAGAGAACGAGCCGCAGACCAAAGAGATTTTGCCGCCATTTTAAAGATAAATAATAAAGTGGAAAGTTGTGCGATGCATCCGCTTTCCACTTTCAATTATTAACAAGCCAACTATCAGAAAACAGGTGAATTTATGAAAAAACAAAAAAACCGCCCCATAACCTATCTAATCGTTACAATAATCACCCTGACTTCCATGCTCTGTTCAATCATTCTCATGCTGTTTACGCCGACGTTAAGCTTGAACACACAGGCGATTATGCTGCGCGCTCAAGGGAGATACACGGAAGCTGCAAATTCTTACCAACAGATGATCACGGAAATGAACGATGTGCAGGAAAAGGTCACAGGGTGGTTTGATTTCAGCGCGTTTAGGGGCGTCGATTACCACTTTTTGCGTACATACGCGAGAATTTCCCGTTCCGGCGCTGGGAGTTACGTGAACCAAAATTTTCTCCCCGAGGATTTGGCAAAGTTCCCCCAATCAAAATTCGCCGCGCTTGCGGAGATGAACAAAGAATACACTTCTCTATCCGGAGCCTTCAACCAAATTATGGAGCCGTTTTATCACTATTACGAAACGGGGGCAGGGGAATACCTGGACGTTGACAGGGATTACGTCTTTGAAAAGCTTGACGAATACATCAGTAAAAACCCAAAGGCACCTTTGTGGTTTTTGGCGATTTTGCAGAACTATGTTGGTGAGTTGACGGAAGAACTCGCCGATATCCGCCTGAACTACTTCAAGCCCATAATGGATTCCAACGAGGGCATAGAGCAGTTTTCAGTGTACCTTGCGCCGCTGTTGCGTGAGCTCAATATGCACGACACCCTCATTGATATCTACAACCGCCGCTTAAGGATAAACCGCAACGATTTCGAGGCTATTTTGGGTCTGGGACGTGAGCAGATGGTCATTGGCGATGAGAGGGGCTTTAAGCGCACCCTTGCCCGCGCCGAGCGTGACGGCGGCGACTCTGGCGTATACGAGGCTCTGGGCATCGAGCAGCTGCGCCGCGAGAAGAAATACAGCGAAGCCTTGGCGCTCTATGCCGACTACTCCAATGCCCAATATGCAAAGAACTCTGATGCAAACCCAGAAGTAACCCGCCAAGCCGCTATTGTATTGCTCCTCACTGGAGAGCTTGAATCGGCAATGGAAACCTCCTATGAGGCGGCACTGGCGATGGTCAACAACTCAGGGCAGAGCGAATATACCCAGGCGGCAATATACCTGCTGGCTTTAGTGGTACATCTAACAGAGGATAAGCAGATGATGAAGGAGCTATCGCTGAATCAAGCGGGCTATGAGATTATCAACGCGGAGGATCGCCAAAAGGCTCTGGAAGAACTATTCTTGAACGGCAGGGGGGACATCGCATGAAAAAGCTGAAAAAAATTATAAAATTACTGACTTTTCCCGGTGCGTACATGAAAGCGTTTTGGGATAGGGCTGTGGCGAAACTGCTGAAATTAAGTTTCGCCAAAAACGGCTATGTCACGAGGTACATCGACCATACAAGCAAAGAAGAGGCGTTGGATTTCGGTGCGCCGCGCGCCCCTGTGTCAGTTTGGCGTATGCTGCTCTATTGTTTGTTGCCCAGTTTCATCTGCTTCGTCATTGGTGCGCCTATGTTCCTGTTGGGATTCACTTTTTTGGGACTGTTCGGAGCGCTACCTGTGGGAGGGATTGGCATCAGCCAGTTTGTTTTCGGCTTGATGACGCTCTATTTAGGGATGTCCATGATTTGTAATGTCTCCTGTTCTTTGGAAGACGCCAAGACACTGTGGCGCTTGGTGCGGGAGAGAAAATCATCCGCCGCCCTAATTTTCCTTTATCCATGGAGCTTGTGTACCATCGCCGAGAGCTATTTCGAAAACTATGGCGGTTCATTTGTTCTGTTCTTCGGGGGCATAGCCATCTACTTCGCCGACTATCTGTTTAGTGTTGTTTAATAGAGATTTTCCTGTTTTTTAACAAAAAACTATTGTCTTTTGTCAAAAAATGTGGTAGAATATGGCATAAACTTATATAGGAGTTGCTGATTATGAGTGGAAAAGGACTATTTCCGATGGTGGAAAACGGATATAGCGTCAGCGAGGCGGACGCTTATATCGCCTTTTTGTTGTCGGAGTACAACAAAGCCATGGAGCGAATTGCGGTTTTGGAGCAGGCGCAGGAGATGAGTCGCGCGATGCAGGCACAGGCGCAGAAGCAAAAGGCGGCGGAGGCGGATACTGAAAAAGTCACCGCTAACGATGAGGAACTACAGGAGATGCGCAAGCGTTTCCAAGAGATTGTGGAGCAACACAAACTTGCCGCCAAGCGGGAGGAGGAACTCAAGGGAGAACTTGCCCGTCTGCGTCAGGAATATGCCCGGTTGGAGAAGCACCAACAGGAGATTAGCGAAAAATCCAATCCCACTGTTGAGCATACGGCGAAAATTATCGCCGAGGTTTTGATTTGTGCCAAAGAAGGCGGGGAGAAAATCCGCGCCAAGGCGACCGAAGATGCCAACACCTTGCTTGAGCAGACAAAAAAGCAGGCGGAGGAAATCAAGGGCAGCGCCGTGGGTATTGGTGAGAAAGCGCAGAAAGAGGCGCAAGCGCTCAAGGAAGAGGCACAGAAGCTCAAGGAAGAGGCGGACACTCTAAAGAAAGAGGCGCAGACCCTGAAAGCCGAGGCGCAGAAATTCCTTGACGAAGCGAAGAACAAGGCGGTTGAGATTGAAGCGGAAGCAAAGAATAAGGCAGCCGCCCTTGAAAAACAAGCCCAGGAAAAAGTAGACAAGGCTAAGGAAATTATGGAGGAATCCCAACGCAAGGTTGAGGAGTCACGCAAGAAGATGCAGGAGGCTTTTAGCTTTTTCCAGAATTTGTAGTTTGCTTGCAGTGGCGGGGTTTTCTCGCCTACGTTTGCCAACTTAACATGATGCTCTCGCGCTCCTTATGAAGCGCGAGAGCGTGTTTTGTTGCAGTTTATTCAGGTACAACCCAACTACCGTCCGGCATTTTTTCGGGTATTACCAAACCAAGATCAAGGGATTCATTAAATGATCTCAGCATACTCTGCAGCGCGCCGGGCATGAAAGAAATGATTTCTGAAACCCAATCCATGAGTGTTTCAAGTCCTTCAACGCCTGGAATAAGCCCTGCCACCCAATCCGCAACCAGTAATAGCGGAATAAACGGAAGAACAAATATCGCTAGTGTCGCCATCATGATAAATATCTCCTTTCTTTAATTAGTGCAAACTCTTTTAGAAATTAGAGGCTAAATCATCCACCAACCTGCGCAAAAACGCAGCAGCATCATCAACTGCACCCCTCAATCTTCCTGACCATCCGGCATGGATTCCCAACCGCCACAACCCTAGCAGGGATATCTTTTGTGACCACGCTGCCCGCGCCTATAACACTGCCGTCGCCGATAGACACGCCAGGCAAAACCACGGCGTTTGCGCCAATCCACACGTCTTTGCCGATGCGGATTGGTTTGGAGAACTGTGCCGCTTTTCGGCGCAGTTCAGGCTCGAGCGGGTGCCCAGCCGTGGCAAGAACCACGTTGGGCGCCAGGAGACAGCCGTCACCGATGTGTATCTCCCCGTCATCCACCAAGGTAAGGTTAAAATTAGCGTAACAATTGTCCCCCCAATAGGTATTTCGCCCCCAATTTGCGTGTAGAGGCGGCTCAATATAGAGGTTTTTCCCCGCGGCGCCAAAAAATCTCTTGGCGAGCTTCGTCCGCTTTCTCTGCTGATTTGGGCGTGTGCGGTTGAATTTATCCAGGAGCATCAGGCATTTTATCTGCTCCCTGAAAAATCCTGCTTCAGAACAGTAATAGATTTCCCCGCTGTTTATTTTGTCACGCCATGATTTTTCCATATGATTACCTCGTATTACCAGAGCCTGTCGACGCGAAACCCAAAAGCCCATCTTTTGACTGATTTTGCGCCATGCGGTGTAAAATTTTCTCACAATACGAATAGTATTCTTTCAAAAATTTTTCTTGCCTGACACAAAATTTGCTCAAAAGCTGTGCATTTTATCTCGTGTCGACAGGCTCTAGAGTGAATAGCAACAAACAAGGAATTTACTTGCCCTGTAACCTCTCATCCACCAACCTGCACAAAAACGCAGCAGCATCATCAACCGCAACATCCTCTTTGAATGACTTATCCCGCGCGGAAACTTCAACCACAGCGCGTGTGCAGGTTTTCGGGCTGATGGTCACCCTAACGGGTACGCCTAGCAAGTCCGCGTCGGAGAACATGACTCCTGCGCTGACTACGCGGTCATCAAACAGTACCTCAACGCCCATATCTAGGAGGTCGGCGTAAAGCTTGTTCGCCGTCTCCCGCACCTGGAGATTATCTGCGCGAATGGCACAAATATGCACCTGCCACGGGGCGATGGACATGGGCCAGATGGGTCCGTAGCCATCACGCCGCACCTCGCACACCGATGCCATTAGCCGCCCCACGCCAATGCCGTAACAGCCCATAATCGGGTGCTGAAGCTCGCTGTTTGCGTCCAAATACTGCATATTCATTGAGCTTGTGTATTTTGTACCGAGTTGGAAGATATTTCCAACTTCTATACCTTTGCGTATAGTTATGGCGGGTTTGCCGCACAGCGGACAAATTGCTCCCTCGTATGTCTTGGCGAAGTCAAAATATTCTGGTGAATGAGTCAAATCCCGGGTTGGGGTGAAGCCTTTGTAGTGGAAATCCGCCTTGTTTGCGCCGCAAATCAAGTTGTGGGTATTCTCCAAAGAACGATCGAAAAGCACCGTGGCATCGGCGGAAAAGCCCACAGGTCCTGTAAAACCATAGACAACGTCGTCCCTATCCGTGTCCGTATCGGGGTGGATTTCCTCGCGCAGGAAATTGCGTAGCTTGGTTTCGTTTACCTCCAAATCGCCGCGAATAAACACCACAACCGACGCATTGCTCTCGCTCTTGCGGTACATTACCGCCTTGCAGATTTTCTCCGCGCCAACGGAAAACAGCCCGCAAAGCTCATCAATTGTTTTGGTGCCGGGAGTACTGACACATTCCAAAGGCGCATCCGCCGCATCGGCATTCTCCACAATGCATTCGGCGACCTCCATGTTGGAACGCAGGTCACAGGCATCGCATATGACAAGACTGTCCTCGCCCACCTCAGTGAGGAGCATGAATTCGTGGGCGATTTTTCCGCCCATCATCCCTGAATCTGATTTGACGGCGATCACCTCAGGCAGTCCTACCCGCTGAAAAATCCGTTGGTACGCCTCGTAGCAACGCTGATAATATTCCTCCAAATCGCCCTGGGAGGTGTGGAAGGAGTAGGCGTCCTTCATTGTGAATTCCCGTACGCGAATCAGCCCGCCTCTGGCGCGGGGTTCGTCGCGGAATTTCGTTTGGAGTTGGTAAAGCATGAATGGGTAGTCGGTGTAGGATTGAGCAGTGTTTCGTGCAAGATGAACCACCGCTTCTTCGTGGGTCATGCCAAGAACCATATCATTTCCGCCGCGATCCTGAAAGCGTATCAGCTCGCTTTTTACGCTGTCGAAGCGCCCTGATTCTTTCCACAGACTCGCGGGCATTGTCACGGGCAGGAGCACCTCCTGTCCGCCGATTTTGTTCATTTCCTCGCGGATTATGTTTTCAATTTTCTGTACAATGCGCTTTGCGGGCGGCAGCAGGGAAAAAATGCCATTACCCACATTTTTGATGTAGCCGCCGCGAACCATGAGTATGTGGCTTTGGATTTGGCAGTCGGCAGGGGTTTCCTTAAAGCGCATACCGAATAATTGACTGAGTTTCATTGCGTTTCTCCTCGGTTTTTTTGCTATGTTTTTTAATGCAAAGCGATGCGGCGTGAAATTGCCGCATTGGTTGTAAATTATACCTTAAATTAGTTGTAAAGTCAAATTGGGTCTTTATACGGGAGTGGACAATCGGCTCAGCTTTTCAGATTTCGATAAACTTCACTACTCCTCCACATCCGAATCCCCACGGTGTGAACATTTTGCGTTGATGATCAAATCTCCACAAAATCGAAAATAGAGCAAGAGGGATCTTTGAAATGATGAAGGTGTTTTTGTGCGCCGTCAGGCGAGCGATGGTTCGT
>WRKY01000013.1 GCA_009777895.1 Oscillospiraceae bacterium | reverse complement strand
CTTTTCGATGGCACTCTCCCACGCTGTCGCAGAGAAGTCCATGTGTTTTGCCAACGCCCCCAAGAGTACAACGTTCACCGCTTTTGTACTGCCCGCGTCGATGGAGCAGGTCAGCGCGTCAAAGGCAATCATCTGAGTATTGGAGTTTTCAAGCTTCTCAAGGACATCTGCCGGGTACTCCTGCATTCCTGTGATGACGGGCATTGGATTGAGCTTTTGGGTATTTACAATCAGTGTGCCTCCCGGCTTGAGGAAAGGCAGCCAACGCAGTGCCTCCAACTGCTCAAAAGCAAGGATGTAATCCGCCTCACCCTCTTGGATGATGGGGCTTGCCACGTTTTCTCCATACTTCACATAGGTGACCACCGCCCCGCCCCGTTGGCTCATACCGTGAACCTCGGAGACCTTCACGTCGAAACCCTGAGAGAGCAAAACCTCCCCCAAAATGCGGCTAGTCAACAACGCTCCTTGTCCGCCAACGCCTACAATTAAGATATTTGTACTCATTTGTTATCCTCCTGTTATTGTTTGTCATGCAATTGACATTGCCAAGATGACTAGGCAATCGCTCCAAATTTGCACAACTGCTCACAGACCCCGCAACCAACACAGAGTGTGAAGTCGATAAGAGCTTTTTTATCGGCAATGGAAATCGCAGGGCAACCGATGCGCATACACGCCTTGCAGCCCGTACACTTCTCTTTGTCCACCTTGACAGGGGGGTTATGTTTCGTGGTCTTGAGCAAGGCACATGGACGGCGGGCGATAATCACCGCCGACTTATCCGTGGAAAGGGCGTCGCGGATTGTAGCTTCGCATTGCGCAAGCTGATTGGGATCCACTACCCGAACATCGTCAATGCCGACGGACTTACACAAGCTCTCCAAATTCACTGCGGGAGCGGGCTGTCCCTTGAGGTTCAACCCTGTGGAGGGGTTGTGCTGATGCCCTGTCATCCCGGTGATTGAATTGTCGGCGATAATCACAACGGAATTGCTCTGGTTGTAGGCAATGTCGATAAGGCTAGTGATGCCTGAATGGATGAAAGTGGAGTCCCCAATAACTGCCACGGACTTGCTTGCAAATTCTGGGTTCGCTTTGTTACGTCCGTGGAGAGCGGAGATTGAAGCACCCATGCAGATACAAGTATCCATCATGCTCAATGGAGCTAATGCGCCGAGTGTGTAGCAACCGATATCGCCGCTGATCATCACTCCTATTTTTTTCAAGGCGTAATAAAGTCCCCGGTGAGAACAGCCCGCACACATGACGGGGGGGCGGTTGGGGATTACAGTATCCTCCACGGCGATTTTCTCGGGCTCTGTACCCAAAATCACCTTGGCGAGCATGGTTTGGGAGTATTCACCCAACAGACTAAAGGCGGATTTTCCGATAACATCAACGCCGATTGCGCGGCAGTGTTGTTCTAAGTAGTCGTCTAGTTCCTCAACAACATAGACGGTGTCGCACTGGGCGGCGAAGTCCTGAATCGCCTTTACAGGCAGGGGATAGACGCAGCCTAGCTTGAGGTATGACGCTTTGTCACCCAAAGCTTCTTTGGCGTACTGATAGCAGATTCCCGCTGTGATAATGCCGATTTTTTTGTCGTTCCATTGAATTTCGTTCAGTCCAATATCGAAGGCTTCATTCTCACAAAAGGCGATTTGCTTCTTAATACGCTCCTCCACAAAAGCGTGGCGGGGACGGGCGGTGGCGGGCATCATGACGTATTTTGCAAAGTCCTTTACATAGGGCTTCAGCGGGATATTTTCCCTGTCGGACACTTCACAAACAGAGCGCGAGTGGGCAATACGGGTGGTTAAGCGCAACAAAAGCGGCGTGTCAAAACGCTCGGAAAGTTCATATGCAAGCTTGGTGTATTCAAGGCACTGTGCGCTGTCGGCGGGTTCAATCATCATCACCTTTGAGGCGCGGGCATAGTGTCGGCTGTCCTGCTCATTTTGCGAGGAGTGCATACCCGGGTCGTCGGCGACGATTGCCAACAGTCCCCCGTTGATGCCCGTGTAGCTCACGGTGAACAGAGGATCGGCAGCGACGTTGAGTCCCACATGTTTCATGCCGCAGAAGCTCCTTGCTCCCGCGATTGCCGCACCGATTGCCGCCTCCATGGACACCTTTTCGTTGGGCGCCCATTCGCAGTCAATTTCGGCGTATTTCGCCGCGTACTCGGTGATTTCGGTACTGGGTGTACCCGGGTAGCTTGAGCCAAAAGTGACTCCCGCCTCCCAAAGCCCGCGGGCAATTGCCTCGTTGCCAAGGTAGAGCTGTTTCATGTGGATTTCCTTTCGTTTACGGTTTCGTTCACTGTATCATACATGGTAGCAATTATACCATAAACGGGCGAATAAAGTCAAATTGGGTTGGAGAGAAAATCAACCCAATTTGTGTTCTTTGGCAGCATTTTACACTGTCTCAAATATTGCTTCAATCTCCACAGGCATACCGCCCGAACGGGATACCGCCAAGCGAAGCGATGCCAAGACTTTCCCTAACAGTCTTATAGAATTTTAGTATTCCAAGATAATTTAATGATGCGGCAGCACTAGGGCTAAGAGTGTTTAAATTACCATCACTGATATGGATGTCTTGTACAGCCCAAAAACTATCTTTTTGCAGGACGGTTCGTCCTATTTTTGCATTCCAAGCCGACATGGCAGCTTCCACAAAATTTTTATATTTGTGGAAGCATAGTCAATATCGCTTTTACCGCCAGAATCGACATGAGACATGGTAAGATAGCCTGAAACCGCTTGCCTTGTGGTGCTTTCAAAAACCCAAAATTGACTTGTAGCCGCTTCGATAATGGAATTAAGAGCTTTCTGATTGATTTTTGTGTCATTAGATTCGCATCGCCTTTTTCTCTCCTACTTCGTCGTAACGGCTTTCGCGCCGCTCCACGCCGAGTAAAACCTCACGTTCTCCCCGTTTACTTTAACCGTCCTGTAGGTCCGCACCCGCACAAAATACTTCTTCTTCGCGCTGAGCTTGGTAACGTTTTTGGAAGTGGTAGAGTTCTTTTTGATAGTGGTGATTTTGCTAGTCTTCTTGGTGAAATTCTGGTTGGTGCTGTACTGAATTTCATAGCCCGTAGTCTGGGTGGCTTGCTTTTTCACTGTCACGCCAAAGCCCTTGGGTTTCGCGGTCAACTTGCTGACGCTCGTAGCTTTCGGCAGGATTTTGAACGTCTTTTTGGAGGTGCCGCTGTACTTGCCCTTGAACTTCACTGTAACGCTGTACTGCCCCACGTTTTTCCTACCCTTTTGGTAGCTTACCGTGTAATCTGTCCCATTTATCAGCCTTTTTCCCTTGCTGTCCGTCACCGTCACCTTGGGGGCAATCGCCTTGCCCGTGTAGACGTAGCTTGTCTTGGTGAGCTTCACGCTCTTGATTTTCGGGATTGCGGTGGTCTTTGTCACTTTTTTGCAGGCGGTGCATTGAGTGGTGGTTTTGCCCGCTTTTTTGGCTGTGGCTTTGGTTGTGGTGGTTTTTAATTTGTGAGCTTTTTTCGCGATTGTCCGCGTTTCTTTATGCGCTGAATTGCGAGAGCAGGTGCGGGCTTCCGTTCCAGTCGCTGTGCAAGTTGCCGCTTTGGTTACTGTCCATGCGCCGAAACTGTGTCCGAGCGCCTCGATACTCTGCGTTTGCTTGTCGCCGCAAGCGCAGGTTCGTGTTTGTGTGCCGGTTGTTGTGCAAGTCGCGGCGGTGGTGGTTTGCCATGCGCCGAAAGTGTGGGCTGTCGTTTTCGCAATCGTCCGCGTCTGCTCTTCGCCGCAGGCGCAAGTTTGTTTTTCCGTGCCTGTTGTGGTGTGGGTTGCGGGGGTCACAACTGACCACGCGCCGTAGGTGTGGGTGTGTGGCGTTGGCGGTGTTTCAGTATTTTGTGGAGAGTACTCAAAATAGCGCCAACCCCAATCCCAAGCGTCAACTATTTCATCAACCCCAGGCAATAGCGTATCCCCGCGTCCTGTAATAGCATCAGGAGAACTAAAATAGTTTTCATAGCAACCCAAGCATTCGAGTTTGGTCAAACCCTGCACGTTTAGAGAAGTCAGTTGGTTGCTGGAGCAGCCTAGTTCCCGTAGATTAGTCAAACCCTGCACGTTGAGGGAAGTGAGTTGGTTGCCGTTGCAATAGAGCCATCGAAGGTTACTCAAGCCCTGCACATCAAGGGAGGTCAGTTGGTTCCCGTAGCAATATAGAGATGATAGATTAGTCAAACCCTGCACATTTAGAGAAGTCAGTTGATTGGAGGTGCAATGGAGATTTCGAAGGTTACTCAAACCCTGCACGTTAAGAGAGGTCAGTTGGTTGTTGGAGCAGTCTAGATCCCATAGATCAGTCAAACCCTGCACGTTAAGAGAGGTCAGTTGGTTGTCGGAGCACCATAGATGTTCTAGCTTAGTCAAGCCCTGCACGTTAAGAGATGTCAGTTGATTGTCTTGGCAATCCAATGACTCAAGTTTAGTCAAGCCCCCTAGATTGAGAGAAGTGAGACGACCATCGTTGTAGCCAAGATTGAGATGTTTTAGATTAGGTACTCCACGCAGGTCAAGGGTCGTGAAGAAGTTGCTACTGCATTCAAGGGATTCAAGTTTAGTCAAACCATCAAGTACAAGAGATTCAAGCAACGCGTCGCGGCATCTAAGAACCTGCAAGTTGGTCAATTCTTGTACATTAAGAGTGCCAAGATCGTTATAGCTACAATCAAGGTATGTTAAGGCTTTAAAGTGTTCAATACCTGTCAAATCGCGAATACCACACCCAGCTATATAGAGGTAATTGATGGTGGCAACGTCATTGACGGTCAGTTCGGCATTCCATTTGTTAAGCGTTTCGCGTATGATATATTCGAATTCGTCGTCTGGGAAAAGTGTGCTGTTGAGTGGAGGCTCTTGAATTTGCATCACTTTAAAACTTCCTCCAGCGCCACCATAGGCATAAACCTTGTACACGTATTCAACACCCGCTTGGAGGTTATGGGTGAGCTTAAAATTCAAGTCACCGTAACCATCATCATTTCCAGAGACGTAGTCATCCAAATCATCCGCACGATATAGTTCTGCAACTGGGTCGCAATCGTTATCATAAGAGTAGAGGGTATAGCGTCCAGACTCACTAGGCGTAAAATGTAACCAAGAAGCATTTTCGTCTTCTGAAAGGGTTATGACTATTTCCGTGTCAAGGGTGATTGCGATACCAACGCCGCCTGAAAATACACCAATTGGCACAGCCGCCCACACCCCGAAAGCCAACACAATGGCAAGGAAAATACTCACCGCCTTTCGCCAAAGCCCCAAGGGCTTGCTCGCTACCGCACCGCAGGCGGCGTTTGTTGTTTCCATAGTATCCATTGTTTTTCTCCTTAATGTTTTTATAAAAGCGACTTTCATCGCATTTTAACAACAAAAAGCGGCTACCCCCTAAAGGGGCAACCGCCGAGGTTTACTACATTAACGCCAGACACGCCAAGGCACAACAAATGGGCAAGGCTAGCTAGTTGCTTGCTAATAGTGTAGCACATTTCCATGGACGCGTCAAGCCTTTCGTGTAGATTTTTTTGTGAACTTTTGGGAGGAGGAAATGGGAGCTTTGGGAGAGTTTCAAGTGTGAATGCTATTATACAGGAAAAAAACTGAAATGTCAAGTTTTTTGAGCGCATTCCATATCCCGCTCGTTGCACTCATGGCAACAAAATGCGAAAAAAAATGCTAATAACTTGCAAAAATCCAAAAAAAGTGTTACAATAACCTAGTTATCCATCGGATGCGGTCAGCGCTGCGTCTGGTGTTTGTGTATATCCCAGATATCTTGAAAAGTGTGGTGTTTATTACGAAAGAGCTACGTATATTACAACGAAAGCTTGCAAATAAGTTCCCAAATGCAGAGGCTTCCCTATTCGGGGATTCTGTTCGTCTTGAGGGCGAAATGGGCGACTGGGACGAGATTGTCAGCTGCGGAAAGTTAGCGGCAAAGGCGGGTTTTAAGGGCGTTATCAACGACATAAAGCTAAAAGGCTTTACGCCTCCCCCCATGCGTACCCCAAAATTGCGCGACGGTGCCCTTGAGGGGGCGGCTCCCGACGTGCTGATTATCGGCGGCGGCGTGGTGGGCTGTTCAATCGCCCGTGAGCTGTCACGTTGGAAGTTGAAAATCCTCCTTGTTGACAAAGAGGACGACCTCGCTATGCACGCATCATCCCGCAACGACGGCATGATCCATCCAGGCATCGCCAGTCATATCGGCACACTGCGCGGGGAGATGAATGTCCGCGGCAACGCCATGTATGATCAGATCTGCAAGGATTTGTCCATACCCTTTGAGCGTTGGAGCAGCGCGATACTCTATAACTCCAAGGTTCTCGGCTTCGGCGCAAGATTTTACTTAGGGGCAAGACAAATCGCCTTTGGCATCCCCGGCAAACACCTGAACCGCAAACGCCTTGAGGAGGCGGAACCCAACCTGACGGAAGAAGCCATCGGCGGTTTCGACTACCCCACCACGGGCTTTTTGTCACCCTATAAGCTCACTGTGGCGTTGGGAGAAAACGCCATTGAAAACGGGGCGGAAATCTCCTTGAACACTGTGGTCACGGGTATGGAACTGCAGGGCGGCAATATCGCGGTGGTGCACACAAACCGCGGCACGGTGCGTCCGCGCGCCGTCGTCAACGCGGCGGGCTGCTTCAGTGACATCGTGTCGGACATGGCGGGGGATCGCTTTTTCTCAATCCACCCCCGAAAGGGCGAGTGCTGTATTTTGGACAAGGACGTTGGCAATCTTTTACAGCGTTCCATGGGGATAATCGGGCTTGCCGCGGCGACATCGGCGACTAAGGGCGGTGGCGTTATGCGCACAATCGACGGCAATGTGCTAGTGGGACCCGACGCCTATGAACATCCCCTGCGGGAGGATTTTTCCACTCATGCCGAGAATTTGGATGCGGTAATGGCAAAACATTTACCGCTGATTAAGGGCTTCAACCGCTCTCAGGTGATTGCCTATTTCGCGGGGGTTCGCGCGGCGACGTACGAGGAGGAGTTCATCATTGAGGGCAGTTCGCGGGTACACAATCTCGTCCACGCGGCGGGGATTCAGTCCCCAGGGCTTGCTAGCGCGCCTGCCATCGCCCAGGAAATTGTTAAGATTACCCTCTCGCGTTTGGGAGGTAAAATCGTCCCCAACGAAAAATTCAACCCCGTACGTCAGGCAAGTCCCGTATTGGCAAAGCTGTCCTTTGACGAAAAGCAGAAACTCATAAAGCAAAACCCGGAATACGGCGTTGTGGTCTGCCGCTGTGAGGCAATCAGCAAGGGGGAGATTCGCGATAGTATCCGTTCGAAAGTACCCGCAACCAGTCTTGACGCGGTGAAACGCCGCACCCGTCCCGGTATGGGGCGGTGTCAGGGCGGTTTCTGCTCTCCCTTAGTGGCAAAAATTTTAGAGGAAGAGGGCATAAGCAGTGTCACCAAAAAAGGTGCGGGCAGTGAACTTTTCCTGGGCGGCCTGAACTCCAAGGAGGCAAGCAATGACGGTTAATAATACGAGCGTATATGATGTACTGGTACTGGGGGGCGGCTCGGCGGGACTTGCAGCGGCGCTCAGCGCCCACGAGGGCGGTGCGAAAGTGCTGCTCATCGAGCGGGAACAAAAATTAGGGGGCATCCTCAAGCAGTGTGTACACGACGGCTTTGGGCTACTGCGCTTCAAGGAACGCCTGACAGGTCCTGAATATGCGGGGCGGGAAATAAAACGCTTCTTGGAGGCAAAAATCCCCTATGTACTAGAGAGCTTCGTCGTGGATGTGCAAAAAAAAGGCGGCGGACTCGGTACAACATACACAGTATCCAAACAAAGTGCGGCGGGAATGCATATGTATACCTGTAAATCTATAATCTTGGCGTGCGGCTGCCGGGAGCGCACAAGCCGCCAAGTATTCATCCACGGCGACCGCCCTGCGGGAATTTTCTCGGCGGGTACGGCGCAATATTTCGTGAACATACAGGGCAAACTGCCCACAAAACGCTGCGTAATTCTGGGCAGCGGCGACATCGGCTTGATTATGGCGCGGCGTCTGACCCTTGAGGGGGCAAGCGTTGCGGGGGTCTATGAAATCAAGGACGCCCCGGCGGGTCTGACACGCAACATATGCCAGTGCCTGAACGATTTCGATATCCCCCTGCATCTTTCCACCACCGTCACCGAGGTCTTTGGTCATGGGCGTGTGGAGGCTGTTGCCGTTGAAAAAGTGGACAAAAACTTCAACATCATCCCCAACACACGGGAGATTATCGAGTGTGATGCGCTGATTTTGTCCGTGGGTCTATTGCCCGAAATTGAGCTTGCCAATATGCTGAACATCCCCATTGACCCTGCAACAAAAGGTCCCTTTGTTGACCAGACACTGATGACTAAGGCGGCGGGTGTATTCGCCTGCGGCAATGTTCTGCACGTGAATGACTTGGTGGACTGGGTGAGCGTCAGCGGGGAGGATGCGGGGAGGAACGCAGCGAAATACTGTAAAGAACCGCGGCTTTTCAACGAGAAAATGCCCCTTGAATATAGCAAAAGCGACTTCCTATATGCTGTTCCTCAATACCTTGACCCCGCCTGTGAGGAGCCATTTACGTTCTATTTCAGGAGCCGCGAAGACGTGAGCGGAAAGACTGTTTCTCTCAAACTATCTGAAAATAATGTGAAGTCGAAGAAATACCGCCGGCTGATTCCCTCGGAGATGGAGGCATTGAAGCTTGGTGAGCTTGGCAGTGCGGCGGGGTTTGAGTTGATTATGGGGTGAGGAGTCTAGAGCCTGAAATCTCAAGACCTGTGTTCAGTGCCATTCCCCCCCAATCGCCTCTTTCACAGCCCGGAAAAGCCACAAAACATTCCCGAAAGGTGCGGGCATCAACTCAAAAAGCAACCTGTTTTCAGCGAAGCGCAGTGTGAGTTTTTGCCCGGTAAATATCATCTCCACCTGCCTGTCGCGGGAGGAAATAACCGCTGAATCAGGCTGTGTCCCCAAAATGCTGCGCGTGCCGTTATCCGCCAACAAAAAGCCCACACCCACAGCTGTTAGCAACATCACAACGATAGACGCGCGAAAATACATAGACAGCGCTGCGACTGTTCCGTTGGGGGTTATTGGGGCAGGCTGTTCCTCGCGGGCAGCTCTATTTTTCTCGTTAACCTCTCTCATGCCTTTAGTCTTGGCGTGACAGTGATTTTTTATGCTGACTCAACTCTATATCCTGCTCTGGATTATTCGGCTATATTTCATGTCTTTTCCCGCACATCGCCCCAAGAGGACACCCGTCACAAACAGGCTTTTTGCGGCAGTGCTCCTTTGCGTTTATGACGATTAGAGCGTGAAATTGATTGTAAAATTCCGCGCTTTTGGGCAGGTTTGCTTGGAAGTAGTTTTTCACCGCGCCGTAGGTTTTACCCGCGTCTATGGGAAAACGCCCGCATAGGCGCATGGTATAGGCATCCACAACGAATGTGGGAAAGCCGAAAGCATAGAGCAAAATGGAGTCTGCGGTTTCCTGACCGATGCCTTTCACCGACAGGAGTTCAGCGCGTATTTCGTCCAGAGGTTGGCGTTTGACTTGGCGAACATCGTACCCGTAGCTCTGAAACCATGCCGTCACCGCCTTGAGATACAGCGCCTTTTGGTTAAAAAATCCCGCAGGGCGAATAATTTCCTTGAGTGCATCCAATTCCATTCTCGCAACTGTTTCGGGAGATAAATCCGCGCCGAAATTGGCGATTGCCTTTTCCACATTCCCCCACGCCGTATTTTGTGTCAGCACCGCACCGACCATAACCTCATAGGACGTTTTTGCAGGCCACCAGTGGAGATTTCCATAGTGAGAAAAAAGCGCGTCATGTATAGTAAGCAAATTGTCGTTCCTCATCCCACCAACAAAATCCCCCCAATCTGAACGCTCACAACCTCTTTTACCCGCATTCCCCGGGGGAGGTTCGCGCCAATATAAAGCGGCGCATATTGTGTACCCTCAAAGACAATCAATTGCCCGGCGAACATCTCAAACTTCTCGTTGCGGGTCAAGCCGTCCTTGGCTTTGATGACTACGGGGACAGGATCGCTCACGCCGATTTCCTCAAGAATATACTCCGTGGGGATCCCTAAGCAGATAGCGTCGTAATACTTGAACTCCTCTGCTTTGTCCTTGAGTTTTTCGATTATTTCCGTGAGGGAAAGCTCCTTTGTTACGGCGATTTCCTCGATTTTACCCTGAATCTCAATGGCGATTAGGAACTTTGTCCAGTACATTCCCCGCTCTTCTGGGATGACAATGCGCGGCAGCTCCAACTCCTCACCGTCAATCTCAAAGGCGAGAAGCACCTCACGCTCCTCAAGCTGTTTTTTGTTCAGCTCGATTGCGTATCCGTCACTGGCGTGGGTCATCAAGCCGTCAATCTCACGCTGTTCAACGCCGTGGCGACGCAAAATATTCTCCAGTAACACGCCTTTTGCGCGTACTAAACGCTCGTCGCCGCTGGATTTGCGCAACATCGCTTCACGCTCAGTCACTTCGTAATCACTTTTGAGCATCTCCCAAGTCAGGACAAAATCACCCTCGGGCAGACCGCTGATTAACAACTCACTGATTTCGCCATTTGCAGGGCTTGCGGTGCCTTGTGCGTCGGTGGGCTTGTCCGCGCTGTTGCAGGCAAAAAGCGCAAGCAACAGGCACATTGACATTAATATGGATGTGATTTTTTTCATTGTGCTCTCCTTAAATATGAAGATTCAGGGTTAAGGTCAGAGACCTCCCGCCTGTATCCTAACTCCTGTCTCCTCATTCGCGCCCCTGCATTTTACGCTGAAACGTTAAAAATAAAGTGTAAGCTCTGTCACCCATTTGTGGAATCTCGCACCGTTAATGCCCGTTGAACTGCCGGGGCAAAGGCGCGGTGCGTCGGTGGTGTATTCGTCGTTTTCCATCCATGCGATGAGGGTTTTGTCGTCCATGAAGCTGCTGTAGGCATAGGTCATCACCGCGCCGTCTTCGGCAAGTGCCTGCAGGGTTGTGTGGCTGTCCATTGCCGCCATGTCTGCGCCGATTGCCTCGAGGATGTCGCGCAGCCGCACGCCGGTGAAGTCCCGGTTGGTGGAAATGCCGTTGATGAACGTTACGGTCATGTTGTAAGTGTGCACCTCAAGCCCGTGGTTGTCCACAAGGTCATTTATCAAGTCCATGTCGATTGGGAAAGTTTGCGCTTCGCGATTGGGAACTCGCTCAGTGGTGACGGTGGGCGCGGTTGTTGAGATTTCGGGCAGACTGACTTCAACACCGAATGTGTTGCCCAAGAACACCGCGATAGCGATCAATCCCGTGATAATCCAACTGATTATGCTCTTAAACATCTTGTCCTCCTTTCAAAGAAACAAGAGAGGACCAAGCCTCGCTTGGAGGAAGACGTTGCATACCGAGAGATAATCATAACGTGCTTTTCTCGGTAACAATACCTCCTCATGAGAGTTCAACCAGGTCCGCTCCTCTTGTTAATGCCGATGGTTAATAGGTGATGACGAGTGTACCGACAAGGGAAACCATGCTGCCGGTACCGCCAACATTATCAGGTCCGCAAAGACTGATTGGCAAGAAGCGCGGCGTGTTGCTTGTTGACATGGACGCCGGGAATCCGGTAGTGTTATTGCCTACTGCCAAAGCAATCAGTGTATTAGAGGCGGTGATTACGTCATAACCCCAGTAAGTATCGCCATAGCTATCAGTGGCAATAACTGTTAACTGTGAACCGCTGCCGATTCTGTCAACGTCAGCACCAAGAGCCTCTAGCAGAGCTAGCAGGACTACACCTTCAGCAGAATAGTAGCGTGTCTGCGGCGAAGAACTCACAGCTATGAAATCTTCATACACCAGGTCAAGCGTGTCATCGTCGATGAGACCTTGAATCAGGGCGGGGCTGATGTCAAAGCTGTGGAATGCAACCGGTGCCTGGGTGGTGCCGGCAGTCGGTTCGGTGGTCGACTCCGTTGTGGGCTGCGTTGTTGGCTCAACAATAACCGTGGTAGGGGGATCTACGGTGTCGGGTTTGTCGCAATCAAGACCGAAAAGACCGCCAAAGAAGGCACTGATTGCGCAGAGGATGGACATAATCCATGCGATGATTTTGTCGAACATTGTTTTTCTCCTTAATTTTGAAATGTTTATGTGTTACAGGAATTTCCTGTCTCACAACGATTTTGGGGGGTTAGGTCGTGTTGACACTATGCAAAATGCACATCTTTATGGCTAATTTTCCTCCTTTCTGCGTTATCGTCAGTGGGAATACACAAAGTATTCTTCCTTTCTCTGCCTTGAAATGAGAAAAATTATCTCAAAAACCTGCACATTTCAGTAGGGTCAACACTCCCTAGTAGTAAAGCGTGATTGTGGCGACTTCCTTCAGGAACAAATAGGCGTTGTAGCCCGTTGTTCCGCCCGGTGAGAAGCGGATTGTGTCAAAGATTTCGCTGTCCTCTTGCCAGGTCAGGAGGGTTTTGGCATCCATAAACATGGCGTAGCTGTAGGTGTAGGTTTCTTTGTCGGCGCAGTCAACGCGAACTTTTGAGGCGGTGGTAAGGCGGTTTAAATCTACACCCTTTGCCTGCAAAAACTCACTGAAACGAACGCCGGTGAACTCGCGGATTCTGACAGTACCCACTTGGTTTTCCGTGCGGATTGTCAGCTTGCGTACAGTGAGGTTGAGGGCAAGAACGTTGCTTTTGGTGATGTTGAAGCTCTCGGGCTGAATCTGCACTATGCCGCCCCTGTCAGCAAGACCTGTCAGAGGGCACTCCGTGCCGAAAATGCCGAAGAAAAAGCAACCGACGGAACAGAAAATCGCCAGAATCCATGAAATAATCGCTTGCATGATAAACTCCTTTCCGGTACCAGAGCCATAGATTCCAGATGCGCTCATCCAAAGTCTATTTTCCCGTACCTGTTTTTCCTGTGGTTATGTATCTAGAATCTAGTACATCAGTGTAATTTTTGCCGCGTCCTTGACGAACTTAAAGGCGTTTTGTCCCGTTGTGCCGCCGGGTGAAATCCGCACGGTGTCAAAGACGGTGTTGTCCTCCTGCCAGGAAAATAACGCTCTGTCGTCCATGAACTCCCCGTAAGGATAGGTATAGCTTACGCCGTCGTTTGCAATGGCATGGAGTGTGGAATTTTTAGTGATGCGGCTCATGTCAGCGCCCAAGGCGGCGAGAACATCCCTGACGCGAACACCTGTGAAATCCCGGGTTTTCACACGGTTAATGGAGTCGGTGGTGGTGATTTTGTAGGTGTGAGAAGCCAATCCGAGCCCCTGAATTTTTGCCAGGTTGATGTCAATGGATAGCGTTGCAGGTTTTGGGGCGGCGCTTGTTGTTGTTGTCGCGGGGGGACGGGTGGAGGCGGTATTATTGACGCGGGTGGAGGTGGTTGACTGCGCCGAGCGGGTTGAGGCGGCGGACTTTTCAGAGGTGCTTTGGGCGGGGGCAGCGTTGGAGCGAGTGGTTGCGGGGGATGTACTGGTAGATTGCGCGGCAGCGGGTCTTGTGGTGTTGGTGCTCTCTGCCTGCACGTCAATAATCGCGCCACTTTCCGTACTGTCGGAAGTCTTGGTTGTGCTGCCGCCGGCATTGACTGGCACAGTGCCGTCTTCTTGAGTTGATGTGTACCCGTCGTTGCTAGCATCTGCAGGTGTGTAATCGTCAGAAAACACCGTTGCGCCGTCAGCAACGCCCGTGGTGATTTCCAGGTCAGCGGGGGAGCCGCCATTGCAAGCGAAAAACACAAACACAGCGGCTACACACAGCAGCATAGCGCAAAGAGTTTTTGTGCGGCTATTCAAAACTATCACCTCCGGTACTCTCAAACACGAAAAAAACAAGCCGCTGAGGTTCCGGCTTGCATGAATACACAACCACAACGATGACTGCAAAGAATGCAGAATCAACGTTTCCAAGGGTTGTGCAGGTGCAAGCTTCTTCTCAAACACGGAACGCACAACGGTTTCCCGTCATACGCATTAGGCTCTGCGCCGTGGCGAAAGGCTTTAGGCTGCAAGCTCGAAGCTGTTAGTTTTTTTGTGTTGTTAAGGTGTCTTGGAGTAAGTATAGCATATTATAAAAGAAAAAGCAAGTGTTGAAATTCAGCGTGGTTTGTGCTATACTTAGCGGTATGGATTTTGCAACCATCTTATATTATATTTTAGGAGGTCTTATGTCTGTTTTAGTAACTGGAGGAACTGGCTTCATCGGTTCCCACACCGTGGTTGAGCTGCTTGCCAAAAGATATAACGTGATAATTTTGGATAATTTATCCAATAGTTGCAGGGAAACTGTGGACAGAATCGAGCAAATCGCCGGACGCGCCCCGCAATTCGTGGAGGGCGACATTCGCGATAAGTCACTGATTGTGAATCTGCTTCAGGACGAACCCATTGAGGCGGTGATTCATTTCGCAGGGCTGAAAGCCGTTGGCGAGAGTGTCCAAAAGCCCCTTGAATACTACAAAAACAATGTTTACGGTACTATCTGCCTGCTTGAGGCGATGTGTGCAGGGGGCTGCAAAAACATGGTCTTTAGCTCCTCGGCAACGGTTTACGGCTCCGAAAATCGCCCGCCGTTCAACGAGGCTATGCCCGACGGCGTAACCACCAACCCCTATGGTACAACAAAGCTCACAATCGAGCGGATTTTGCGGGAGCTTTACATCTCCGACAAGGACTGGAGCATAAGTCTGCTGCGGTATTTCAACCCAATCGGCGCACATAAAAGCGGGTTGATTGGCGAACGCCCTAGCGGAACTCCCAATAATCTTATGCCCTATGTTAGCCAAGTGGCGGCGAAAAAACTTAAAAAGCTCTCCATTTTTGGCAAGGACTTCGACACCGCGGACGGCACCGGTGTGCGCGACTACATCCACGTGGTGGATCTCGCCAAGGGGCACATCCACGCTTTGGAGCGCGTTTTGGGCAACTCTGGTTTAGATGTTTTCAATCTTGGCACGGGCAAGGGCTGCAGTGTCCTTGAGTTAGTCAACACCTTTCAGCAGGTCACAGGACAGAAAGTCCCATACAGCTTTGAAAAACGCCGAGAGGGCGACATCGCCGAATGTTACGCCGACACAAGTCTTGCCAAAGAGGTTTTGGGTTGGCAAGCTGAACTTGGCTTGGAGGATATGTGCGCCGACGCGTGGCGTTGGGAATCTAGAGAATAGAAACTAGGGGCTGTCTGAAAAATAAAATAACTTGTCTATTTTGGTTAAAACGGACTGCAACATCGTCGAAACTCCTCGGAATACGAAAGTATTCCTGCGGTTTTCTCCTCGTTTCGCTCCGTTTTACCTCAAAATATCCGATGTTTTTTAATTTTCAGACAAGCCCTGGTTTGCGGCTGAAATTTTCTAAAAAATGGTGCATAAAAAATGGATAAAATTGCGGTCTTAATCCCATGTTTGAACGAGGAGATGACCATCGCCAAGGTGGTCGCCGACTACAGAGCCGCCCTGCCTGAAGCGACGGTTTATGTCTACGACAACGCAAGCTCCGACCGCAGTGCCGCCCTTGCCGCCGCCGCGGGTGCGGTGGTGCGGCATGAGCCGGCGCCCGGCAAAGGCAACGTGATTCGCCGTATGTTCCGCGAGGTGGACGCGCGGGTCTATCTCATGGCGGACGGCGACGGCACATACCCCGCCTCCGATGCCAAAAAGCTAGCCGCGCCAATACTTGCCGGGCAGGCGGACATGGTCATCGGCGACCGTCTTTCCAGTACATATTTCACGGAAAACAAGCGTGCTTTCCACAATTTCGGCAACCTTTTGGTGCGAAAATTCATCAACGCTCTGTTCATGTGCGACTTCAAGGACATCATGACCGGAATGCGGGCGTTCAGCTATATATTCGTCAAGAGTTTTCCCGTTCTGTCACAAGGCTTTGAGATTGAGACGGAGATGTCAATCCACGCTGCTGACAAAAATCTCCGCGTCCTCAGCGTCCCCATCCAATACCGCGACCGTCCGGAAGGTAGCGAGAGCAAACTCAACACCCTCAGTGACGGCGTTAAGGTATTGCGCCTTATTGGGCAGCTCTTCAAAAACTACCGCCCTCTCGCCTTTTTTTCCCTCCTCGCTTTGGTTATTTCCATGTTCTGTATCGGCTGCTTTATCCCCATTTTTATCGAATTTTTACGCACCCACACCGTCCCGCAATTCCCCACACTCATCGCCCTGTGCAGTGGTTTTATTATTGCCGCTCTGTCGTTTTTTTCGGGACTGATTTTGGACGTTCTGCGCCAAAAAAACCGCCATGATTTCGAGATGCGCCTTGTGGATCTTCAGCATAGGTTCGAGGGTGAATTGAAACTGTAGGAAATGCAAATATAGTCAATTAACTCGAAAATCGGCTCAGGATTTGCGAGAATACTTTTCGTCTGACAAAGAAAAAGCGCAGGAATACTTTCGCATTACAAGTATTTTTGACGAAGTCAGATGGAAAATACACCGCCACGTCAAACGCATGAGTTAATTTTTTTGTGAACAAGCAAAAAACTGTTGCTTTTTTCATTGAAAAATGTTATAATATACGTTTGAGAGCAAGCGATTTCGACCATTTTAACCCCTCATAACGCTGATTGAATCGCTTGCGTTCATAGATTATACATTCATGCGTTTGGCGTGAATACACCGCAAAGACTAGTTGATTTTCAAGTTAGGAGATTAAAAAAGGAGAAGCCAAGCGGTCATGATTACACTCTCAGGCATCAACAAAACCTTCCGCGTCACAAAACGGCAGGCGGGCTTTGCTCACGCCGTAAAGGCGCTTTTTTCACGTGAATACGAGGTTATCAAAGCCTTGAGTGACGTGAATTTCACCGTCGGCGACGGGGAAATGGTGGGCTATATCGGTCCAAACGGCGCAGGGAAAAGCACCACTATCAAAATCATGTGCGGGATTTTGACCCCCGACAGCGGTGTGTGCGACATCAACGGGCGTACCCCTTGGCGCGACCGCGTCGCCCATGTGGCGCAAATCGGCGTGGTTTTCGGGCAGCGCAGTCAGCTCTGGTGGGACGTTCCGGTTGTGGACAGCCTTGAGCTGATACGGGACATCTACAAAACTGACGAGGCGACCTACAGGCGCAATCTGGACGAGTTAACACAGCTGCTTGACCTTGGGGAAATCCTGAAAACACCCGCCCGCAGCTTGAGCTTGGGTCAGCGTATGCGCTGTGAAATCGCCGCGTCATTAATACACAGCCCGCGGATTTTGTTTCTTGACGAGCCCACAATCGGGCTCGACGCGGTGTCGAAAATCGCCGTGCGGCAGTTCATCAAACGCCTCAACGCCCAGCACGGCACAACGGTAATTTTGACCACCCACGATATGCAGGACATCGAGGCGTTAACCCAACGAATTTTGCTCATCGGCAAGGGGCGGATTTTGTTGGACGGCAGTCTGGAGGAGCTGAAAAAACGTTCATCCGAGCGTAAAACACTGGTGGTGAAATACAGCGGAAGTCCGCCGCCCCTGGTGACAGGCATGGCGATTTCCGGAGAAAAAGACGGACGCCTGGTTCTCGAACTCGACCCCGCCATCGTCCGGGTAAACGAGGGGATTGCCCACCTCGCTGCCCACTGTGAGCTCCAGGACGTGTCCGTGTCCGACATCACCGCCGAGGAGATGGTCGCCGCCCTGTACAAGGAGTACCAAATATGAGGGCGTATTTTTCCCTGTTGCGCATACGCTTCATCAACGGTCTGCAATACCGCGCGGCGGCTTTGGCGGGGATTTCCACCCAATTTGCCTGGGGCTTCATGGAGATACTGGCGTTTTCGGCGTTTTACCGCGCTAACCCCGACGCTTTTCCCATGGAGTTCTCCCAACTGGTGCAGTATATATGGCTGCAGCAGGCGTTTTTGGGAGTTATCGTGCCTTGGTCATGGGGAGGCAACATAACAGAAACTATCGTCAACGGCAACATAGCCTACGAGCTTGTGCGGCCCATGAATCTTTACAACCGTTGGTATTTTGAATCCCTCGCCAACAGGCTTGCTAACGCCGCCATGCGCTGCCTGCCCATTCTCGCTGTGGCGTTTTTACTCCCCGCGCCCTTTCGCATGAATCTGCCCGCGAACCTGGGCGGATTAGGGCTTTTTGCCGTGTCCCTGACCCTGACAGTGCTAGTTGTGAGCGCCTATGTGATACTCGATTACATCTCTGTTTTTTATACAATGTCCCGCTATAACGCCATATTCAGCGTCGCGGCGGATTTCCTGGCAGGGGGGTATATCCCGCTGTCGTTTTTCCCCGCAACCTTGCGCAGGATACTGGAACTCTCGCCCTTTGGCGCGATGCAAAACCTTCCTCTGCGCATCTTCAACGGCGAAATTGCGGGCAGCGACGCTATGTGGGGAATCGCTCTACAGGTTTTCTGGCTCATCGTTATGGTGCTGCTGGGCAAGCTGCTGATGAAACACTCTCTGAAGCGCGTTGTGGCGCAGGGAGGCTAAAAAATGAAACTTTATCTCAAGTATTTCGCAATCAACCTCAAATGCCAAATGCAATACAAAGCCGCGTTTTTCATCCACCTGCTCTCGCGGGTTGTCCTGTCCTTTGCCACGGTGGCGAGTGTGCTTGTCATGTTCGCCCGGTTTAACGAAGTGGAGGGCTTCACCCTGAGCCAGGTTTTGCTTTGCGCGTCGGCGATTTTGATGAGCTTTTCAATCACGGAAGTGTTTGCCCGGGGCTTTGACATCTTTCCGCGCCTGTTGGGTAACGGCGAATTCGACCGCTACCTGGTCCGTCCCCGTGGCATCATCTACCAAGTCACCGCAAGCCACATGGAGTTCGGCAGGTTGGGAGTTTTCGTCCAGGCAATAGCTGTGCTGTGCTACGCCATACCCAACAGCGGCGTCGTTTGGACATGGGACAAAATCCTCACTCTGTTCTTGATGATTACCTGCGGTGCGGTAGTTTTCGCGGGGCTGTATATCATCTTTGCGTCATTCACATTCTTCACAACTGAAGGCTTGGAGTTCATGAACATACTCACCCACGGCGGCAAGGAGTTCGGACGTTACCCGTTCGTGATATACGGCGGCGGCATCCTGAAATTCCTCACTTATGTCGTCCCCCTCGCCGTGGTGCAGTACTACCCCCTGCTCTACCTTTTGGGCATGGAGGACGGTGTATTTTATATGCTCTGCCCCCTGTTTGGCATTTTGTTTCTGATCCCCAGTTACATCTTTTTCCGCATCGGCTTGAGGCGATATAAGTCTATCGGAGCTTGACTGTGTATGCCCTACCCGCGAAAGTTTTTAAGATACAGCCCATATTCGCGGCGAATTTTTGGGTAGGCGGTCAAGAACCACATCAGCCGCAAGGCAGTAACACCCATAGAAAAGACGTAGTGAAGTCCCCCAAAAAGACCGCGCCGTTGGGGCAGCAGAATAACCTCCCTCAGGAAAATACGCAGGACGTTTTTCGCGTAAATGTCCCGTCGTTCCGAACGGGGAGGAATGGTGTTGAGCAGACCTAAAAAGCTAGAAATCACGTTTAGCTCTCGCTTTGACAGCTCGCAATATGATATCCCTAGAGTTTCCATTGGATAGCTTTTTCGCCACGAAAGCAAATTTTTTGGCACTTCAATTTTCCCTTGCGCAATCAAATCATCCCAACATTTTGAGGCAGGAGCGGGCAGAAAAAAGGGCTTTTGCATGAGGTCGGGCTTAATCTCATTGATAAATTCAAGAGTTTGCAGCATATCCTCACGGGTTTCGCCGGGTAAGCCCAGGATGAACGAACCTACAGTGTAGATTCCAATTTCGCGGCACAACTCAAAGGTTTCTTTTACGCGCTCGAGAGGAAGATTTTTCTGCACCTCTTTTTGCATCCGGGGTGAGCCGCTTTCAACGCCGAAAAAGATTGTTCTGCAACCCGAATCATACATCGCCTGAACCTCCTGGCGCGTCAGGGTGGGACGGGTTTGGCACGCCCATAAAATATCAAGAGACGCCAATTTTTCGCAAAACGCCAACATCTCCTCCTTGTTTGCGCAAAAGCACTCGTCGCCGAAAATAACGCCGTCCGCGCCGTAAGTATCAACCAACTCGCGGATTTCCGCGCAGACAGCCTCGTCGGAACGCAAACGCCGCATGGACTTGTGAAAGCTCTTGTTGAAACAAAAGCTGCAACGGCCAGGGCAACCCTTGGAGTGGTAGATATAAATAGCGTTTTGCGAGCCGGGAAAAGTGAAAGTGTAGTAGTTGGAGGGCTTGACTAGCGACCAATCGAGTTTGGGAAGTTGGCGCAGGTCGCAAAACTCCCGCTCGCAGGTAAAACGCACGCTGCCATCGCGCACATAGGCAAGTCCCGCCACGTCGTCCACATCCGCGCCGCGTTCAATCCTTTGCAGCAGCTCGTCCATTGTGATTTCGCCCTCGCCTAAAACAACGTAATCGCCAATGTTTTCGCTTAAAAACTCCCGCGCCAAAATTGTTGAAAAACCGCCGCCCAAAACAACGGGAATCCCGCTTTTTCGCGCATAGGCTGAAATTTTCATAGCATCCTTGACCACATCAAAAGAAAAGATTGAAAAACCCACAACATCGGGTTTGAACTCGTCAAAGATTTTGATAAAGTTTTCACGCTGAACACAGCGGTCAAAGGTACGCACAGTGTAGCCCTTGCTTTTTAGGTAAGAGCCGATGGCAAGCATACCCAAGGGCAGGCTTGTGTGGAAACGATTCAGTCCCACGCGCGGATTTATGAGCAGTACTTTCATATTGTGCCTTTAGCTTTCCCTATTTTGGCGCTTTTTTCGCAAAACTTCGTTAAAAATACTCGAAATGAACAAACAAAAACCTATCCTACCATCGCTCCGGCGCCAATAACACTGCCGGGAACAACCTGAACGCCCTTGCCGATGACCGCCACGCCCCACTTTTCTCCCTCGCCCCGAGCCGCCATAGACTCGCCGCTCTCGCCCACTGTGGCGTTTTCGCCGATGACGGCGTTTTCGGCGACAATAGCGTAACTCAACGCCGCTCCCGCCTTGACCACCGCACCGGGCATCAGCACGCTGTACTCCACTCGCGCCCCCGGTTCAATGAGCGTGTTAGCGAACAGTACGGAGTAATCCACGTCGCCGTAAACCTCGCAGCCCTCGCTGATAAGGCAATCACGAACTTGCGCTTCTTCCGCGATATACTGAGGCGGCGCAGCGGTGCTTTTGTAATAGATGCGCCAATCCGGGTCGCCCAGTTGGATCTGTTCCGCACTGCGCAACAGGTCCATATTCGCGTCCCAAAGGCTGTCAATAGTCCCTACATCTTTCCAATATCCGCCAAATTTGTAACCAAAAAGCAGCTCGTTATTCTTGTGCATGGCGGGTATGAGGTCGTGACCAAAGTCATGAGAACTGTCGGGATTTTTAGAATCATTTTCTAAGTAACGCAACAATTTATCCCAAGTAAACACATAAACACCCATGGAGGCGGTGTTGAATTTCGGCTCCGGCGGCTTCTCCTCAAACTCGGTGATACGCCCCGACGCGTCCGTATTCATCAACCCAAAGCGGGACGCCTCATCCCACGGCACCTCCAACATGGCGATAGTACAGGCGGCATTTTTCTCCTTGTGAAAGTCTAGCATTTTTGCGTAGTCCATCTTATAAATATGGTCGCCCGACAGCACCAAAACGTACTCAGGATTGTAACGCTCAATGAAGTTTATGTTCTGAAAAATGGCGTTGGCGGTGTTTGTGTACCAGGAGCTCTCACCGATTTGCTGATATGGCGCGAGAATATGTACGCCGCCGTCGGCACGATCCAAATCCCAAGGCTGCCCGTTGCCCAGGTAGTCCGCCAACTCCAACGGTTGGTACTGAGTCAGCACTCCCACGGTGTCGATACCCGAATTCACGCAGTTCGACAGGGGAAAATCTATGATGCGGTACTTACCGCCATAAGGCACAGCGGGCTTGGCGATGGTCTGGGTCAGCACACCTAAGCGGCTGCCCTGCCCCCCCGCCAACAACATGGCGATGCATTCTTTGTTTCGCATTTTTTTCTCCCTTTACCCAATTTTTCCAAAGCTATTATACAATATTCACAAAGAAAATTCAAGCCAATTGAGGATGCCGCATTAATGATGGGGAATAAGACCTGATTTTCTATCCTAAAAGTACTCCCTCCGCTTGGGGTTTTGGGAAACTGGCGCTGCGGCTGAAATAGTAGTTAAACAGCCTGCCGGCGAATGGAACAACAGTGGCGGATTTATCTGCCAGTTCAGCAAAGATGACGACGCTTATTTCGGGGTTTTCGTAAGGTCCATAGGCGACGAGCAGACCGTCGCTCACCGTTTTCTTGAAGCCGCTGACGGATCGTTGGTTCGTGCCTGTTTTTGCCGCGATTTGAACGCGGGTGTTTCCAAGACGATTAGGGATGCTGTTCGCCATGTTTTTCATGGACTCCTGAACGATTTTCATGTTTTTTTCGCTCACAGGAACCACAGCCCCAATCTCCGGCTCTTTGGAAAGTATGGTTTCGCTCAGGTTGTAGCTCTTGATTTCCTTGACCACGTGGGGGACATAGCGAGTCCCGCCGTTGGCTACAGTGGAAACATAATTGGCGAGTTGAATGGGGGTAAACTGGTTCGCGCCTTGGGCGATGCCCGCCTGTACGGTGTAGCCCAACTGCCAGGGCTGTCCCAAGGCTTCGCGGTACTCAGGGCTGTCCAGTATTCCTGACATTTCCGGGAGTTCTATGCCTGTTTTTTGCCCGAAACCAAACAGGGAACGGTACTCATTTAGCTTGTTTATACCCAATTTTACCGCCAAATTATAGTAAAATGTGTTGCAGCTGTGGACGATAGAATTGTTGACATTGACGTTGGCGGGGTGCAGGTGAGACGTGATACAGTTGAAGCGGTTCCCCCCCGCGTTGAAACTCCCGCGGCAATGAAATGTGGTAGACGTGGTAATAATTCCCTCCTCCAACGCTGTGGCGGCAATGGAGGGCTTGATGGTTGAGCCGGGGGGATATGCGGACATCAACGCCCTGTCCCACAGGGGTTTCGTCTTGTCCTTGCTGAGTTTTTTAAGATCTTTCGCAAAGGTGGTGATGTCATAGGTGGGGTAACTGACACAGGCAAGCACTGCGCCGGTGTTGGGGTTCATAATAATCGCCGACCCCGCCGCGTAAGAAAGCCGCGTATTGCGCAGGTCGTTTTCAAGAAAATTGCCAAAATTCGTCATCAGCCATTCCTGCAAGCTCAGGTCAATATTCAGCACTATGGTGTTGCCCTGTACAGGCGGCTCAATGATTTCCTCTGAAAGGCTGCCGTCGCGGTTTTGAGTGATGAGCTTTCTCCCCTCCTTACCCCGCAGTTCGCTTTCCATCTCCTTTTCGATACCGCTTTTGCCGATGACATCGTTCATTCGATAACCCTGATTTTTCAGCCGTTCATACTCGTCAGGGTCAAGAGCGCCAATGCGCCCAAGAATATGGGGCATGATGTCTCCCTTGACGGCGTATTCACGCACAGGAACAATCTCCACGTCGACGCCGTGAAAAACGGCGCTTTGCTCCTTGATTTTCGCTATTATTTCCGACGGCACATCCACGGCAAATGTGTAAGGCTGCGCAAGACGGAAGCCGTCTTGAAACAGCGCGGCATTGACACTGGCGAGCTTTCGCTGATTTTTCACGCTGTAGCCATCAAGCCCGAAACGCTGTACCAGGGCGGTGAAGCAGTCCTGGGCTGTGGCGTAATCGTTAAGATTGAGCATTTCGCGGCTTTTCAACCATGTGATATCCCTGTCGCGCTCCTTGACAAAACGGGGCTTGCCGCTCTTGTTCAGTGTGATAGGCAGGGTATCCAACCATGGGATTTTCTGGCTATCAAGAAGCTTGATGAGCGCCAAAATCACCTCGTTTCGCTCCTCCTGTGCGGCGCGGGAGGGGAACAGACCCGCCCTGAAGATGACATTGTTGGACTGGCGGTTGACGATTAGGGGGATGCCGTTTGTGTCCACAACCTCACCGCGGGCGGCGGGGATTGGGGTCAGCTCACCGCGCTTTTGGGTGCCGCTCCCTCCTGTCGCCTGGTGGTACGCTGTGGCGGACATCAGCCCCACAAAGCACAGCAAAATCAGGAGCACTGCCGAAACGCGGCGAAATCGCAATTTTTTATCCATATTTGGCGTGATATTAGTGATTTAAAACCTCTAATATTCCTTTCCTTACTTTATGGGCTTGTTGAAAATCTAGTTTTTCAACATCGCCTTTATAAGTATATTATAAACAAAAAGTGTGAACATTGCAAGAGTGTGGGGAAGTGGCGAGCAACTATTGAAAATCGGCTACACAAACGCCAAAAGCCCGCCCTTAAAGAGCGGACTTTTTTGAGTACTTTTTTCTTCATGAAGACGTCAAGAGGGACGGATTTTTTATTTCTTCACAAAGATGTCGACGCCGAAGATGCTCTTGGAGAACAACTGGCGCATGAAGCAGAAGAAGCGGACAAAGACGTTGGCGCCGTCGCTCTCATGCTCTGCACAGCACTTCAGGAACGACCATTGGAAATTTGTGGGTTGTTCGCACACATCGCAGATGCCGTCGGCATCCTCATCACGATGACCCAAGGCAGCGATTTTGCCCTCGTCGCGATACTGACAAACACTGCAGAAACGTTCTCTGCTGCCGGTAGTGGTACAAGCGGCGTTTAAGGTTGTCGTCCAACTGCCATAAGTGTGGTTCGCCAATGACGCATCGACGGTTTCAGTGCTGTCGCAGGTTGAACAGCTTCGTGTTTGCTTGCCTGCCACAGTACAAGTCGACGCCACAGTCA
>WRKY01000012.1 GCA_009777895.1 Oscillospiraceae bacterium | reverse complement strand
CGCATCCAAAAAGCGGCGGCGGGGGAAGACCTGACTACCCCAATACGCCTTCAAATTGATGGGCTTGCCCGGGATTTGTTGGGGGACTCCACTGTAGATAGCTGTGTCGTCGTGGGCAACACAGTAATGCTCCACCTGCTTTTTGGCGCGGACTGTTCAGGGCTTGGCAGGTATCCATACACCCCAGAATTCTTGGATTGCCGGCAAGAAACGGGGGCGTTTTTCCGTTGGGACTGGACGGACAAAGTACTGTCCCCCCCTTGTCTGCACGCGTTTTGCGGCGCGGACATCACAGCGGGCTTGCTGACAATACTGAACTCGGACGCGGGCTTCGACGTCCTCCTTGCGGACTTGGGGACAAACGCTGAACTCGCCCTGCTCACAAGGGACAAAATTTTACTGACTTCCGCGGCGGCGGGACCCGTATTTGAGGGTCATGGACTTTTGTACGGAATGCCCGCCCTTGACGGCGCAATCAGCGGTTTTTCCCTGTTAGGCGAGCAAAAACGCATGGAAACGGTGGGGGACGCGCCGCCTAAAGGCGTCTGTGCAAGCGGACTGATTGACGTCCTAGCGGCATTGCGCAGACAGTATGTCATCGACAAAAACGGAGTGATAAACGGTGATTATCGACTGGTCGGGGAGTTGAAAATCACCCAAAAGGATGTGCGCAGCTTCCAACTGGCAAAGGCGGCGGTAGCGGCGGGGATACGCTTACTATGCGATAGGGAAAAAGTCGATACCGCTGATATGGACATCAGAGTTTCGGGGGCTTTGGGCAGTGCTATGGACTTTGAAAACGCCTGTGCCTTGGGGCTTTTTCCCCGCGCACTTTCAATAAAAGCACTGGGGAACTCTGCCCTTGAGGGGGGTAAAATCTACGCAAACTCCCCTGATGCGCAGCGGCTTGCGCAGGAGATTGCTCGCCGCGCCGAATACTTGGATTTATCTCTTTTGCCTGAGTTTCAGGACGTTTTGTTGGGGGAGATGAATTTCTGATGGCGGTGCCGATTTACGATGCTTTGAAAGCCCATTGCGCAAGTGGTCGTGCGAAACTTCATATGCCCGGACACAAAGGCGCGGCGGGCAATTTCCCCCCTGAGCTTGCCGGAATGCTAGCCTTGGACACAACAGAACTGCCCGGCACATTTGACCTTTTGGCGGGAGAGGGCACTTGCCTTGAACAGGCGCAGAGCCTTGCGGCGAAGCTTTACGGCGCGGGGGCAGTGCTTTTCAGCGCGGGAGGGGCGACCTTGTGCATACAGGCGATGCTCCGCGCGGCGTTGCCCCACGGCGGCAAGCTACTTTGCTCTCGAGTATTGCACCGCGCAGCCGCAAACGCTTTTTGTTTACTGAATATTCTCCCAGTTTTCATGGTTCATGACAACAGCGCAGGGGAGTATTTTCACGGTCGAATCAACCCCGAAGCCCTAACCGACGCAATCGCCCAAAACCCTGATGCCAAAGGGGTTTATATCACCTCTCCAGACTATTTCGGCACCATGAGCGACATCCCCGCTTTGGCAGAAATTGCCCACCGTGCGGGTTTGCCGTTGCTTGTGGACGCTGCCCACGGCGCCCACCTTGAGCCTATGGGTATCGCCCAAGGACATGGGGCGGATTACGCCGCCCAGAGTCTGCACAAAACCTTGCCCGCCCTCACTGGTGCGGCATGGCTACAGCTCGCCGACGAAAAAAACGCCCAAATTGTCCGAGAAGCCATGGAGATTTTCGGATCGTCCAGTCCGTCATTCCCTATTGTTCTTTCCATTGATTTTGCCCGCGAATGGCTTGAAAAGACCGGCAAACAGGAACTTTGTGACCTCGCTGCGAAAGTCCGGAAAATCAAAAACTTGTTGCCCCACACTCCCCTTGGTGCCGTTGACCCGCTGCGCATAGCCTTTGCGTACGACCCGCGTTTGGATATGGGCAAGCTATTACGTGCGGCGGGCATTGAGCCTGAATACGCCGAAAATGGGCGGGGGATTTTAATCCCAACAGCGGGTAACAGCGGGGAGGACTTTGCAAAACTCGAGAGCTTTTTCGCCGCTGCGGATCTCGGTACGCCCCGACCGCAGCCCCTTATTTACAACAGGCGGTTTTGCTCCCCTCGCCAAGCGTTTTTCTCCAAAAAACTGCCCTTTAATGTTTCTCGCCGCAATGTTGTTGACTGCCCTCCTGCCGTGCCTGTTGTTTTGGCAGGGGAGGAGTTTTGCGGTTAAGGATTCCTGTACAAAATAGTCTAAATAAAGCGACCAACCCCAACCTAAAAACGCTCACCATACGCTTTTAGCTTGGGGTTGGACTTCAATCTCAGTGTGAATGATTATCATTCAGATGGGAAGATGCTGTCAACATCAAAGTCGTCCAGGAAACTGAAAATCCCGCTGAAATTGCTGAAAAATCCTGAATCTTTAATCCAGTTGAGTATGTATTCAAAAACCGCTTTGAAAGCATCGCTGATTTTTTCAGTGATTTCTATCATTTCTGTTACCTCCTTATACAGAATTGCAAATGGCTTGTGTCAAGAAGCTGTTGCTCCCCTATTGTAACATTTTCTTTACAGTTTGTCAACCATCTACTTGAAAAAAAACAAAAATTGGTGTATAATTGACACAAAGAACTAAAAATCATGTCAAACATACACGCCGCCGCCGAGATTTTTCTCTTGTCATCCAAGATAAGGAGACACTATGCCTGAAGCAATTGGATTTTTGGAATTTTCATCTATCGCCTGTGGGATGGAGGCGACGGACGCGGCGTTGAAGGCGGCGCAGGTGCGGCTTGCTTTCGCGCGGCCCTGCTGTCCCGGCAAGTACGTGACACTGTTCGGCGGTGACGTGGCGGCGGTACGGGCGGCGTTGGATGCGGCAACGGCGGCGGATGGCGGCTCTATCGTGGATTCCTGCCTTATCCCAAGGGTACACACCCAGGTTTTAGAGGCAATTTTTGACGCAGGCAGTCCAAAGCTTGACGGCGCCTTGGGGGTGATGGAGTTCTACTCGGTAACGGCGGCGATTTTCGCGGCGGACGGGGCTATGAAAGCGGCGGATGTTGCCTGTGCCCAACTGCGTTTGGCGGCGGGTATCGGCGGAAAGTCCTTTGTGTGCCTGACCGGTGACGTGGCGGCAGTGAGCCACGCCATCGATTGCGGCGTCGCTACAGAGGAAGCGGCGGGAATGGTATTGGCACACGTCGTCATCCCACGTCCCAGGCGGGAGCTTTTGGATGGACTGCTGTGAGGAATGGAGAAACCCATGACAAGAAAAATCTACCTGGCGGGACACAGGGGACTCGTGGGGTCAGCGTTGAAGCGAGCATTGGAACAGCGCGGGGAGCATATAATCACCCGCACCCACGATGAGCTTGATCTGCGCAATCAAGCGGACACGCGTTTTTTTTTCGCTGCTGAACGCCCCGATATCGTCTATCTCGCGGCGGCGCGGGTAGGGGGGATTCTTGCGAACGCGGAAAATCAGGCGGCGTTTTTGTTGGAAAACCTGCAGATTGCCTGTAACGTCATAGAAAGTGCGTATGAATTCGGCACAAAAAAGCTGCTTTTTCTCGGCTCCTCCTGTATCTATCCCAAAAACGCGCTTCAGCCAATACCCGAAACCGCCCTCCTCACGGGAGCTCTTGAACCGACGAATGAGGGATACGCCTTGGCGAAAATCGCGGGGTTGAAGCTCTGTGAGTTCTACAATAAACAGTACGGCGCGGCGTTTATTTCGGCAATGCCCTGCAATCTTTATGGCGTCGGCGACAATTTTGACCCCAGAAATTCCCACATAATACCCGCTCTTTTGCGGCGTTTTCACGAGGCAAAACAGGCGGGAGCACAGTCCGTCACGCTGTGGGGGACGGGTACACCGCGGCGGGAGTTTCTCTTTGCCGATGACCTGGCGCGGGCGTGTTTGCTCCTCATGGACGACTACAGCGACCCTGAGCCTGTAAACATCGGATCAGGTGAGGAGTACACAATCGCCGAAACGGCAGAAATCGTCGCGAAAATCGTTGGTTACCCGGGAGCTATACACTTCGACAGCAGCTATCCCGATGGCACAATGCGCAAGGTGGTGGACAGTTCAAAGATTCGCGCCATGGGTTGGCAACCTTTAAAGAGCTTTGAGGAGGGTATTCGGCAAAGCTATGAATGGTATTGCAATTCCCGCCGTAATCCGCTATAATATTCCTTAGCAAAATCTCAAAGGCGTCACCGCTAAAATCAAAAGCCCCGAAAGGAAAAAGCATGAAAACTCTCGCACAAGTCAAGACCTACACCCCCCTTGAGCGCAATATGTACCTTGTTAGTATGTTTGGACAAAACGTATTTTTCAATGTCATTGCGGTCTTCACCACTTACTACATGACCAACGTCCTGTATGTTCCGGCGTTAATGGCAGGCGTAATCCTCGTAATTGCCCAATGTTGGGACGCACTCAATGACCCGATTTTCGGCACAATCATGGATAGAACCCGCACGAAAATCGGCAAGGCTCGCCCCTATCTCATGGTCGCACCCTTTATCGTGTCCATGTTCACCATCATCTGTTTCAGCTTGCCAACAGCGGGAGATAACGGCATCTCTGATACCACGGTGGGCATTTTAGCGGCGTGTTTTTACATCTGTTGGGGCATGAGCTACACCATGGGCGACACCCCGCTTTGGGGGACCACCTCTCTCATGACTGAGGATAAAAAGGATCAGGAAAAAATCCAGTCCCTCGCCCGGATGGTGGCAGGTATTGGCGGCGCGTTGCCGCTATTGGCGTTCCAACCCATCGCCCTTGCCATCGGCGAAAAAATGACTCTTGACCACTATACAAAAACTTTCCCCGATTTTGCTGAGAAAATCGCCCAGTGGAAAGCGGAGTTTGAGGCAGACCTCTCCCTGAGAGTGGTAGAAACATTCCAAATCCCCGCAGAGGAGTACGTGACAACTGCACTGCATTTTGAGAAGCGCGGTTTCATCATTGCCGCCGTAGTATTCACCATTATAGCGGCAGTGGCATTCCAAATGGTCAGCATCTTCGTGAAGGAAAAAATCGCGCCGTCAGAAAAGAAAAACGGACTCGTTGAAAACTACAAAGTCATGATGCGCAACAAGCCTTTCCGCCAAGTCTTCGCCTCAGGCGTGCTGTCCTCAACGCGCAACATAACAATGATTGTCGCCCTGCCCATGGTTACGCTCTATTTCGCCATGAAAGACCCAGGGGCGGGTATGCTATACATGGTACTGTTGGGCGGTCCCCTCTTCGGCGGTATGTTTGTGGCTATGGCTCTTGTACCGAAGCTCTCGGAAAAATTCGGCAAAAAGCACCTATATAATGCATCAAACCTTATGGAGATCCTGCCGAATCTTGCTATTTTCGGACTCTTTATCTCAAATCCCGACAAGATGGGCGAGCTTCATATGCTCATCCCGCTGATGTTCATGTTCCTCCTCAAGGGCGTGTGTTTAGGGCTGTTTAACGTGTTGCAGACCAACATGATTTCTGACGCTATCGACTATGAGGACTACACAAACCGCGTTCGCCCTGACGGCGCGTTTTTCAGCGGACAGACGTTCATGGTAAAAATTGGCATGGGATTTTCTAACATCATTTGGATGACGGGACTTTGCGCCATGGTTGGTTATTCCGGGGACAACATCCGTGCCCTCAACGACATGGTGGCACGTATAAGCACCAAGCTCTCGGAACACATGGGCAGCGACTTTTTTGGAGTAATCACCCGCTTCTTCCAAAACGGCATGAGCTTCCCCCAAACGGAAGAAAACATCATCCACACGGCGGAACTGTTGGACTCGCGCACCCTTGAAGTGGTCAATACCGTTTCCCTTACGGCGGATCAACTTCATATGTACTTTGCCATAATGTTTTTCGCCATCTCAATCCTCCCGGCAATCGCAAATATTCTGGCGGTTATACCCACGTGGAACTATTACCTCACCGAAGAGAAGCGGCAGGAAGTTGTGCGTGAACTGCAAAAACGCCGCCGTGAAGAGGGTACAATTCTTGAATAACACTACAACATAGAAAGCGTGTCCATGAAAAGAAAAGTCTGGGCAAACCCCATTTTCCCAAACTCCTGTATACTTATCGGTATGCCTGCCAGCGGCAAGTCCACGGCGGGTAGACTCTTTGCTAAGAGATTGGGCATGGCGTTTTTGGACTGCGATCGCGTCATTGAAGATATGACGGGAAAGAAACTCGCAAAAATCCTTGCCGATGAGGGCACAAATGGCTTTCAGCGCATAGAAAACAAGGCGTTGCTGTCAATAAACGCCGAAAATACTGTCATTGCCACAGGGGGCAGCGCGGTCTATTGTCATGAGGGCATGGAACATTTGCGAACTTTGGGCAAGGTGATTTTTCTGGATATCTCCTCTGAGACGGCGCAAAAGCGCATTGCGGACATCAATGCCCGGGGCGTGGTTTCCAAAAGCGGGCAGACTATCGCCGACCTCCACCGGGAGCGGCTGCCGCTATATCGCAAGTATGCAGATGTGACGGTGAAAGCAGGGCAGTGCGGACTTGGTGAATTGGTAGAAAAAATTCACGAAGCATTGTTGTATAGGAAAAAAGGCTGACAGGGGGACTTCATTTGCCATAAGTGAGAATATAGGAGCGAGATGGGAAATCCAACAATACCCGCCCCTACAGTTTTCAAGTACCCTTTACTGAAACATCGTTGCTCACTAAGGTGTAATCCGATACCGATTGCGGAACGCGAAAGTCACATCAGCGATTTTCTCAAGCTCAAAGAGGTTTACCAACGTGCGTGCAAGACCGATGCCGCAACCACCGTGAGGCGGCGCACCGTACTTGAAGAAATCCAAATACCCATGCAAACCCTCCAGTGGAACGCCTTTTTCCACTGCCTGCGCCTTGAGTATCTCGTAGCGATGCTCGCGTTGGGCTCCTGTGGTCACCTCCTGCCCTTTCCACAGCAGGTCGAAGCTCTTGGTAGTCTTGTTGTCGTCGTAACGCATATGATAGAAAGCGCGAACAGCGGCGGGATAGTCCGTCACAAAGACGAAATCATGCCCATGCTTATCTTTGATGAGCTTGCACAGCAGACGCTCGCCCTCAGGGTCAAGATCCGCCTTGTGTCCGATGACGTGTCCAATTTCCGCTAGCATTTCCCTTGCTTCTTTCAGCGTGACACGGGGAAACGGCACAGTCGGCACGACGATGTCCACGCCGTACTGCTCCTTAATCTCTTTGCCATAGGCGTCCTTGAGCTTGCCGATTGCATGGGCGAGGAGTTTCTCTTCCCAGTACATCACGTCCTCATGACTGTCTATCCAAGAAATTTCCATATCCAAAGAGGTGAATTCACTGGCGTGACGGCGAGTGGAGGAGGGGTCGGCGCGGAAAGCGGGACCTATCTCGAATACCTTGTCAAAGCCTGCGGACATTGCCATTTGCTTATAAAATTGCGGGGACTGCGCTAGATAGGCGTTACCCTCGAAGTAGTCGATTTTGAATAGTTCTGCGCCACCCTCACTGGCTTCGGGGACGATTTTCGGGCTGTGCAGCTCGATGAAACCGTTGTCAATCCAAAACTCCCGCATTGCTTGTTCCAAGACGGTTTGCGCCTTGTAAATCAGTTGAGTTTTGCCGTGACGAAGCCAGAGATAGTGCCAATCAAGACGCGCTTCCGGACCACTGTTTTCGTCCACAGGCAACGGTGCCTGAGCAAGGCACTCCACTTTCACGCTGTCGGGCTGTACCTCCATTTCACCCAATTTAACACTGGTATTGTGCACCGCCGAGCCGATGATTGTCACCGCCGAGCCGACGGTGATATGCTCTAGTTCGGCGGCGACTTCAGGGGCGCTAGGTTTGTGCACAGCCACCTGCACCGCACCAGTGATGTCCTCGATGACCAAAAAGAGCATTTTTTTCTGGTCACGGATGGTACGAACCAACCCCTGCACCTTGACTTTTTCACCAAAATGGGCGGGTACTTCTTTAATATACGTGCGTTCTTGCATTTCACTTCTCCTTTTTTCAGGGCAAAAAATCACTTTTATTATACCAGTATTTTGCTTCTGTGTCAAATGTGTGTTGCTTCGGTTGTGGAAAAAAATGGAGTTTACGGCATAATATAAACTCCATTTTTTGTCCACACGCGAATTCCCCAATTTGCCTTTTCCAAACTTTTGTGGTAAAATATAGTCCTAAAATCCATCCCTAAATGCCCAAAAATCAAACCTGGAGTTCAACTGTGGGAAAAATCTTCCAAAATAAGTGGTTGCGTGTGGTGTTGCTGCTCCTTACCGTCACAATGATACTGGAAATTTTTGTCTTTAATTTCCGCTGCTTTCAAAGTCTGCCCCAGTCAATAAAAGTCGACGAATACACCCTCGGCAGCGGACTTGAGCCTATCGGCGAGAGCGGTTTTAAGGTCAAGTATAACCACAACAAATTCATCGAAATCAAGAATATCAACAGCAATGTCAAGAATATTTACCTGGGTATTCGCAACCAAAACCCGCGAACCACCCGGCAGTCCATGAACATTTCACTGTGGGCGACAGATAAAGCGAATCACAACTATTTTGAGCTGACGACATACGGCGGACGTGACGTGGTACGCGGTGTTGAACGCAGTAAATTCTTGCGTTTTCGTGCGGCAGGGGAGACAGGAAACATCATGCTGCGCCTCAACGAAAACCTGGGCGAAGAGTTCTTCATTGATGAAATAAGCCTGAACAAATCCCAACCACTCATGTTCTCAGTCCCACGTGTGTTGGTAGTTTTTTTGGTCTTTCTCCTCATTTACATAGCCCGCCCGCGCTCACCGTTTTGGAAAATCCTCTACAAAAAAGACAGCGTTTCCCAACGGGCAATCACCCTGTGTATTTGTACTGTGTTTTGCATACTTTTCGGCGTGCAGGCACTTCACAACCCATACGCGCGAAAGCTCCCTGAAGAGCATCTTAAGCAGTATACAAAGCTTGCCGATGCCCTTTTGGATGGGCAGGTGCATCTCCACGATGAGCCTCCCGCCTACTTGAGTGAGATGGAAAACCCCTACGACACCACCGCGCGCGAGCAGATGCAGTTGGCGACGGGGGAGCAATATATGTGGGATTTGGCGTTCTTTGAGGGGAAGTACTACGTCTATTTCGGCGTGACTCCCGCCGTGCTGTTTTTTGCGCCGTACAAGGCGCTCACCGTGCGTGACTTCAACCAGGTGTGGGGGGTGCATATTTTCTGCACTATTGCGGTCTTTGCCATCTTCGGTATATTGGCTCAAGTAATTCGCAAACGTTTCCCAAAAACTCCCTATCTACTCTACCTTCTCCTGTCCATCTCCTTTGTCTGCGCGTCGGGGGTGATCCCCATCATGTCCCGCCCCCTAATGTACGAAATCTCACTATCAAGTTCCTTGGCGTTGATACTGTCGGGGATATACTTCTGGCTTTCGGCGTTAGACAGGCAAAACGGTCGGCTGAAAATCTGGGCGTTGGCACTGGGGGCGTTATGTGTCGCATTAGTCGCGGGTTGCCGTCCTCAGGTGATGTTGGGAGGGCTTTTGGGCATCCCCATTTTGTTGAACTACTTAAAGGAAATACGCAAACCCAGTCCCCTTGCCGCCTGTGTAAACCAACCGCTTTTTACTAAAGCCAATCTCGCTTATTTTACCGCCCTGGCAGTGCCGTTTGTTGTTGTTGGCGCGGGGATCATGTACTACAACTGGGCACGTTTCGGCTCTGTACTGGACTTTGGGGCAAACTACAACCTGACCACTAACGACATGACCGCACGGGGTTTTGCCATTGAGCGTATCCCCGCCGCCGTGTGGATGTACTTCCTCCAACCGCCCAACCTCTCAAGCCGCTTCCCCTTTGTACTGCCCACACAAATGCACACCACCTTCCTCATAAAGACTATCCACGAGAACACATACGGCGGGCTTTTCAACAACATTTTGCTCCTGCCCCTTGGACTAATTTACAAATACAGGGAAAGTCTGCAGTCAAAAAAATTGATGTTCCCTATGGTGAGTTGTTTGGTGCTAGCATTGTTATTGGGCATACTCAGCGCACAGGTTGCGGGGATTTTGCACCGCTATTTCGTGGATTTTTCCTGGCTGCTGTTCCTTGGAGGGAGTATGATGATTTTCCTCCTCCACGAACTTTGGAACAAAAAACGCCGCCGGACGCTGTACGCCTTTGTCCTCACGGGCTTCTTTATCACACTGGCGTTCAACCTTTTCGCAAACATGGAAATCTGGCGAACCTACTGGACCGCCTTCGACCCTAGCGCGTATTTTTTGATTCAGTACGGAACGCAGGTGTGGTTGTAAGCGATTGACAAGGTAATCTTCCCTTAATATCAAATAAAATCCCAAAAGGAGAAAAGCATGAATTTCATCAACAAAGAAGCGCAAATCCACGTACCGTCGGGCGGAGATACCATGGCGGCGATTGCCGCGACCACGGATATCTGCATCGCGGCACATCAGGACGACATCGAGATTATGGCGTATAGCGCGATTTCCCAGTGTTTTGGCAAGAGCGATAGGCACTTCACAGGGGTGACGGTTACCGACGGGGCGGGATCGCCGCGCAGTGGGATTTACGAGCGTTACAGCGATGAGGACATGAAGAAAATCCGCGCCAATGAACAGAAAATGGCAGCGGATATAGGGCGGTATTGCGCTCAACTACAGTTGGCGTACCCTAGCAGCGCGGTGAAAAATCCTGCCAATTCCGCGCTGATTGGCGAACTTAAAGATATAATCTTAGCCGCCTCACCCCACACACTTTACACCCATAATTTGGCGGATAAACACGATACCCACGTCGCTGTGGCGTTGAACGTAATACGGGCGTTGCGGGAAATTCCCGGGGAAAAACGCCCAAAAAAGGTGATTACCTGCGAGGTTTGGCGGTCACTTGGTTGGCTGTGCGACGAGGAGAAAACCCTTCTGCCCACAGACGGCTACCCCAACCTCTCCGCTGCTCTGCTTGGTGTCTACGACAGTCAAATCAGCGGCGGAAAACGTTACGACCTTGCCACACAAGGGCGGCGGTTGAGCAACGCCACCTTCTTCGCCAGTCACGAGGTGGATGCGGTGGAGAGCCTTGCTTTTGGGCTTGACATCACCGAGCTTGTGAACAGCGATTTGGATCCTGCGGAATTTATTTCCAAGCACATCGACAGCTTCAAAAACGAGGTAATCACAAGGATTGGAGGACTATCATGAACTTTTTAGGCATCGATATCAACATCTTGAATACCCCAAAACACGACAGGGGATTTATACCAATGGAGCAGTTTCGGCGGGCGTTTTTGGCTCAAGCGTCAAAGCCTGTAGCTATTTCTGTGGAGATGGCTCAGGATCAGCGTTCGGTCTATAACACCTGCGTAACAGGGACAAACCCGGCAGCGGATAACTACTATATTGAGCGTTTAGTGAAGTTTTTGCTCTGGGCAAGGGGCGGATATCGCGTGGGAATTTATGGGAATGACAATATCTTTAGACACATAACAAGGGAATATTCGCCAACTGGAAAATACGCTTTTGACGCGCAGTTCATGAGGAGAGTGTATGAGCGGGAATTTCAGGTGATTTCCCTTTCAGAGATTCCTGAAAGTTTGGAAAAGTCCCAAAAAATGGGCGGTAAAGTAACCGGTTGCCGCATCGGCTTTGATGCGGGCGGATCGGACCGCAAGGTGTCTGCGGTGGTGGACGGCAAAGCGGTATACAGCGAAGAGGTGGTTTGGCACCCAAAAATCACCGCTGACCCCGAATACCACTTTGAGGGTATCGTGTCGGCGATGAAAAAAGCCGCATCAAAAATGCCCCGCGTGGACTCCATCGGCGTAAGCTCAGCGGGGGTCTATGTCAACAATCGCACCATGGTCGCTTCGCTCTTCCTAAAGGTTTCTCCTGAGGATTTCGAGGCCAAGGTGAAAGATATTTACATCCGCGCGGCGCGGGAAATCGGCGGGGATTTGCCCCTAACGGTGGTGAATGACGGCGACGTGACCGCCCTTGCGGGTGCGATGGAGCTGAACGCACACAGCGTTTTGGGCATCGCCATGGGAACTAGCGAGGCAGCGGGCTTCATCAACGCTCACGGGAACATTACGGGTTGGCTCAATGAGTTGGCGTTCGCACCTGTAGACGTATCCCCCGAGGCGATGGCGGACGAGTGGTCCGGGGATATCGGCTGCGGTGTTAAGTATTTCTCACAGGACGGCGTTATAAAGTTGGCGGCACGGGCAGGCATTGAGTTGGATGAAAACCTAAAGCCGGGGGAAAAGCTGAAAGAAGTGCAAAAGCTCTTGGCGGAGGGTGACGAACGCGCCGCAGAAATCTTCCATGACATCGGAATTTACTTGGGTCACACCCTGCCTTACTACTGGGAATTTTACGGTTTTTCCCATGTGCTGTTACTGGGGCGTGTCATGTCAGGTGAGGGCGGAAATATCATCCTTGACACGGCGAAAAAGGTACTCGGCGAGGAGTATCCCGAATGCGCTTTTGCTCTGTATGTGCCTGACGAAAAGAGCCGCCGGGTGGGGCAAAGTGTCGCTGCGGCAAGCCTTTAGGCTATTGAAAGGGGAAAATTTTGTTTGATTTTTACCGCGAACACTGGTATCTAATCCCAATCCTCCTCGCATTACTTGCTTTGACTGTGTTTTTACTGGTCAAGGCGGCGCGCGGTCGCGGAGAGATTAACCGATCCAAACAGACACAGCTTGCCCGATTGCAGGAGCAAAAGGATGCGCTGAACGCCTACCGACGGTGGCGAAACAGCGGCGGCGACATCACGGACAAGCAGTTGTTTATGGGCTATGCGTTGGAGATACAGAGCAAAATGCAGACTGCCGAGGATCTTGCCTCTACCTTTGGCGCTCTTTCTGAGGACGAGAAGCAGATTTACGCCCTCTATTTCGCCCTTGAGGACGAGGTGTACCCTGCGCCGTCACATTTTTTCAAGGAGTTCGGCAAGCCTCTCACCTGCGCCGCCCGCGACGGGTTTCAGCGTTTCGCCGACTCGGAAAGCGCCGCCGCCTTTGCGGAAATCTATGCCGCCCATGACCAAGATGACGAAAACGCATCTTTTGTCCCAACCGAAATCGCTGAGCTTGATGCTGTGATTGCTAATTCTTTGGATCGGGCAGGGATTTATAAGCGTGTTGCTAGCGTCGTGGAGAGCTTGATTCGCTTGAACTTCCAACAAAAATTTTGATATTTATAGTCGATTAACTTGAAATTCGGCTATACAACGGTACGCAGTTGAATTTGGTGGTCTGGCGACAAGCCGATGATGTTGCTCACAAACGCTTTGTCACCTGTCTCAACCCCGTAAAGCATTTAACGCGTATTCTTGTAACTGTGATTTAAGTTTTTTCTCGATGCCTTTGCTTGCGATATGTTTTCATGCGGTTGACGCAAAACTCGCCTAAAAAAACCTAGCATTTTCTTTCAATTTATGCTATAATATGTAGTCGCTAGTTGCAACACCCCACAGTTGTGACTGTTGTGGGTGTTCGTCTGCCGAAAAATGCGGCAGCACCTACACGTCAACGCGGCAAAACCCACAACCTACAAACCCACAAGGAGTTAGAAAATGAGCTTAGTCAACAAAACCGAATTGGAAACAAATCTTTGGCAGCTAGAACTTGCCATTGTCCCGGAGGACTTCAAAAAAGCCGTCAGCGCCGCCTACATGAAACAGCGCGGCAAAATCAGCGTTCCCGGCTTCCGCAAGGGCAAGGTGCCTCGTCCCATGATTGAAAAGCTTTACGGCAAGGATGCGTTTTATGAATCCGCTCTTGAGGAACTGCTCCCGGATATGCTCAAGGCGGCTTATGACGCGGCGGAGCTTAAGGTCGTCGCCCCTGCTTTTGATTTGGACGCAAAACTGGATAATGCTCCAGAGGATATAACCGTGACGCTGAAAGTCTGGACTCACCCTGAGATTGAACTGGCACAATATAAAGAGCTTGAGGCGGAAAAAGCCGATATTGCTGTATCCCAGGAGGAGATTGACGGAGAAATTGAGAAACGCCGCGAGCGAAACGCCCGTATTATGACTGTTGACGGCGCGGCGCAGGATGGCGACAACGTAAAAATTGACTTTGCGGGCTTCTTGGACGACGTCGCCTTTGACGGCGGCACCGCTGAGGATTATTCGCTCACACTGGGTTCCGGCTCATTCATTCCCGGCTTTGAGGAACAGTTAATCGGTCACAGTGCCTGTGATGACGTAGAGGTGAACGTCACTTTCCCCGAGGAATATCATGCGGACAATTTGGCGGGCAAACCTGTGTTGTTCAAGGTGAAAATCAATGAGGTTACCCGCAGTGAACTGCCTGAACTGGACGACGAATTTGCCAAAGATCTGGGTGATTACGAAACCCTTGCCGAGCTGCGTGATGGTGTCGAGTCCGAACTTTTGGATGAGAAGAAAAAAAGTGCGGAAGAGAATTTCTACAACAAGCTCTTTGAAAAACTCATCGAAAACGTTAAGGGGGAGATTCCGCCGCCAATGATTGAGGATCAGGCAAAAGCGCAGGTTCAGGAAATGAGCATGAACATGGAATATCAGGGCATGAAGTTCGATCAATTTCTTGAGATGACAGGGCAGTCCATGGAGGATTACCTAGAGAATCAGAAGCCCTCCGCCGAGCGGCGTGTACGCTTTGAACTGGCTCTTGATAAAATTGCGGAGCTTGAGGAATTTGAAATCCCCGCCGAGGATTTGGAAGCGGAATACCAAAAGGTCGCCGATGAATACCATATGTCTATGGAGCGCGTCAAGGAGATTATCAAGGAGGAGAGCATGAACGCCTCTCTCAAACGGGAAAAGGCTCGCCAATTGGTCAAAGACACCGCAATTTCCGTCCCCGTCAAAGAGGACGAGGACACTGACGAAACTGACGAGGCTGAATAAGTCACACTGACTTTCACAATACTGAAACTTATTATAAAGGGCTTGTTGAAAAACTATCTTTCAGTTTTCTTACCGGATATTTTCCCGTCATGTTTTAGAAGCTGTATTCAGTAGCTTGAAACGATCTCATTTTGGCGCTTTATCTGCCAAAGTTCGTAAATCATTCCTGCGTTATTTGCCTCGTTTGGCAAATAAATCGCTCAAAATTTGTATGTTTAATCTACTGAATACAGCTTCTTACAAAAAACTCATTAATATACAAAGCATTTCTTGCGTTTTTTGTTTAATCTGGCGAAAAAATCTCTCGATAATAAAAACAAAATCCAGTTTTTCAACATCGCCATAAAAGGAGATAATCATGGCACTAGTACCATACGTAATCGAACAAACCAATCGCGGCGAGAGGTCTTACGACATATTCTCGCGGCTCCTCAACGACCGCATTGTCATGCTAAGTGACGAGGTCAATGACACCACAGCTAGCCTTGTGGTGGCACAGATGCTCTTTTTGGAGAGCCAGGATCCTGACAAGGATATTCACCTGTATATCAACAGCCCCGGGGGCAGTGTCACTGCGGGTCTAGCAATTTACGATACCATGCAGTATCTCAAATGCGACGTGTCCACAATCTGCATGGGGATGGCGGCGAGTATGGGCGCTTTTCTGCTCTCTAGCGGCGCAAAGGGTAAGCGCTTCATTTTGCCCAACGCCGAGGTAATGATTCATCAGCCCATGGGCGGCGCGAGGGGACAGGCGACGGAGATTGAAATCGCCGCCAAGCACATTCTGCGCACCCGCGAAAGGCTGAACAAAATCCTTGCCGCCAACACGGGCAAACCCCTTGACATCATCGCCCAGGACACCGAGCGCGACAACTTCCTCACCGCTGAAGAAGCTGTTGAATACGGGCTTGTGGATACAATTATCGCAAAAAGATAGCTGCTAGGCGCTAGCATCAAAGATTTAGAACTTGTATTCAGTAGATTAGGGGCTGTCTGAAAAATAACTTGTCTATTTTGGCTAAAACAGGCTGCAACATCGTTGAAATTCCTCGGAACACTTTGTTCATTTCGAGTATTTTTAACGAAGTTTGGCGGATAAAGCGCCAAAAAGAGATCCTTTCAAGCTACTGAATACAGCTTCTTAGCTCTAGAATCTATGAAACTGGAGAAGATTATGGAAGAACTGACCAAAAAGCCAATATATTGCTCATTTTGCGGAAAGCGCGTTGACCACGTCATGCAGATGTTCCGCGGAACGGGCAGTTATATCTGCGACGAATGTGTAGAGAGTTGTTGGCGCTTGCTCGCCGCCGAGCCGGACGACAGTCTGCGCCTGCCCACGGCTCACGACCACAATTACCTGATGCGTCCTCACGAGATGAAACGCCGTCTTGACGATTATGTAATTGGACAGGACAAGGCGAAAATCGCTCTGTGTGTTGCGGTCTACAATCAGTACAAGCGTATGTTGCTGCGTCCCAAAACCAAAGACCAGGTGGAGCTGCAAAAGAGCAACATCCTATTGTTGGGTCCCACAGGCACGGGCAAGACCATGTTGGCACAGACTCTGGCGCGTATACTCAACGTGCCAATCGCAATCGCCGACGCCACCACCCTCACCGAGGCGGGTTACGTGGGTGAGGACGTGGAAAACATCCTTGTGCGGCTGCTTCAGGCGGCAGATTTTGATGTGGAACGCGCTTCCCACGGCATTATCTACGTGGACGAAATTGACAAGATTGCCCGCAAGAGCGAGAACCCCTCTATAACCCGCGACGTGAGCGGTGAGGGCGTTCAACAGGCGCTGCTGAAAATTATTGAGGGCACTGTGGCGAACGTCCCACCAGGGGGCGGGCGTAAGCACCCCCAACAGGATTTTGTCCAGATTGACACCACGGATATTCTCTTTATCTGCGGCGGTGCTTTTGACGGTCTGGAGCAGATTGTTGAGCAGCGTACAAGCGGTTCGGCACTGGGATTCGGTGCGGATGTTCGCAGTAAATCCAAGTATTGGCAGGGGGCGCTGATGCAGCAGGTTATTCAGCAGGATTTGGTGAAGTTCGGCTTGATACCTGAGCTTGTGGGGCGAATTCCTGTCCTTGCCGCACTTGAGGAGTTGGATGAGGAGGCACTCATCAAAATTATGAGCGAGCCGAAAAACGCAATCATCAAGCAATATCAGACCCTGTTCCGCTTTGACGGCACGGAGTTGTTTTTCGAGGACGGCGCGTTAAAAGCAATCGCCGAAAAGGCTTTAGCCAAGAAAACGGGTGCCCGGGGACTTCGCGCCATCATGGAGGAGGTTCTCACGCCGCTGATGTTTGAAATCCCCAAAGACGGCAGCATTGAAACTGTGACAATCACCGCGAAATGCGTCACAGATAATGCCCAACCGATTATCGAACGCAACCCGCAAAAACTGCGCCGCACGGCGAGGATTTTGGGGCAAGTCAGTTGATGGGCGAGGATTGAGAAATGGGGATACGGTCGTAACACCTGTATCCCTGTTTCAACTTTAAGGAGGAACGGCATGAAGGCAGTATTGACGGTAATAGGTCGTGACACGGTGGGAATCTTGGCACAGGTTTCTGCGGATTGCGCTGCCCACAACGTGAACATTGAGGATGTTTCCCAGTCGGTTTTGCAGGATTTGTTCTGCATGATTATGCTTGTGGACGTGAGTGCCTGCGAGCTTTCTTTGGCGGATTTTGCCGAGTTTATGAGTGAAAAGGGCAAGGCAAAGGGGCTTGCAATCCACGTTATGCACGAGGACATTTTCAAGGCGATGCATAGTATCTAAACGACACTTTGGAGGAAAGTCTATGCTAAACACCCATGACATCCTGGAAACAATCCGAATGATTCAGGACGAAAATCTTGACATCCGCACAATCACAATGGGCATTTCGCTCCTGGATTGCGCCGATAGCAACATCTCACGCTCCTGCGGGAAAATACACACCAAAATCTGCCGCCTTGCCGAAAATCTCGTGAAAGTCGGCGACGACATCGGGCGGGAATACGGCATCCCGATAATCAACAAGCGTGTCGCCGTAACGCCCATTGCCATGCTCCTGGCGGCAAGCGGCGGCGACCCCATTGAATACGCGAAAACCCTCGACAAAGCCGCCCACGATGTGGGTATCAACTTCATTGGCGGCTACAGCGCCTTGGTACAAAAGGGCTTCGCCGCAGGTGATGAAGCCCTGATTCGCTCCATCCCGCAGGCGTTGGCGGACACCGAGCGGGTCTGCTCCAGTGCCAACATCGGCTCCACCAAGGCGGGAATCAATATGGACGCGGTGGCTCTCATGGGCAAAATTATCCGCGAATGTGCCGTAAAAACTAGCGGGCGCAACTGCATTGGAGCGGCGAAATTTGTGGTTTTCTGTAACGCACCGGAGGATAACCCTTTCATGGCGGGGGCATTCCACGGGGCGGGCGAGCCCGATTGCGTTATCAACGTGGGGGTATCCGGTCCGGGGGTCGTGCGAAACGCCATAGCCAAAATTCCCGGCGGCGATATCACCGCAATAGCCGACACAATCAAGAAAACCGCTTTCAAAATTACCCGCATAGGGCAATTGGTGGCTTTGCAGGCGTCACAAAGATTGGGCGTGCCATTCGGCATTGTTGACCTCTCCCTCGCACCAACCCCCGCAATCGGTGATTCCGTGGCTTACATATTAGAGGAGATGGGATTGGAGCAGTGCGGCGCCCACGGTACAACGGCGGCATTGGCGTTACTCAACGACGCAGTGAAAAAAGGCGGCGTGATGGCATCTAGCCACGTGGGAGGGCTATCGGGAGCGTTTATCCCTGTGAGCGAGGACGCGGGCATGATTGCCGCCGCCCATTCAGGGGCGTTGACCTTGGAAAAGTTGGAGGCGATGACCGCCGTCTGCTCTGTGGGTTTGGACATGATTGTCCTTCCCGGGGACACCTCAGCGGATGTGCTGTCAGCAATTTTAGCGGACGAGGCGGCAATCGGCATGGTAAACAACAAGACAACAGCGGTGCGGTTGATACCCGCAATTGGCAAGAACATCGGCGACGAGTTGGAGTTCGGCGGGCTGTTGGGGTCGGGTCCCGTCATGGCAGTGAACGGCAAATCCCCCGCAAAATTTATTGCCCGCGGCGGGCGCATTCCCGCACCTATTCACAGTCTTAAAAATTAGAGGCTATCTGAAAAATAACTCGCCTATTTTGGCTAAAACGGGCTGCAACATCGCCGAAACTCCTCGAAATACGAAAGTATCCCTGCGGTTTTCTCCTCGTTTCGCTCCGTTTTACCTCAAAATATCCCGTGTTTTTTAATTTTCAGACAAGCCTTAGTCTTTCTCCTCGCCAAAAAAGAAGCTACAGAAAATTATAGGTTTGTTATGAGAAAAGTTGTCATCCTCCCTGCCGAGGAAAAAACCGAATTAGTTGCACAATTGTTTCGCGAATACGCGCGGGATACACTGCTCGGCATCGATTTGCGTTTTCAGGGATTCGAGGAAGAGCTAGCGGCGTTGCCGGGGGTGTACGCACCGCCTAGCGGTCGGCTTTATCTGGCTTTTTTGAACGATGAGGCGGCGGGCTGTGCCGCCATGCGAAAATTCAGTGAAGGCGTCTGTGAGATGAAGCGCCTGTATGTCCGCCCGCAGTTCAGAGATCACGGCATAGCAGAAAGTCTTTGCAAAAAAATCATGGGTGATGCACGCAAAATCGGCTACACCACCATGGTTTTGGACACTTTAAACACCCTTACCGCCGCAAATGCTCTGTACGCAAAACTTGGTTTCCGCGAGATTTCGCCGTATTACAACAATCCCCTGGCGGGAGTACGGTATTTGGGGATTTCATTTGAAGATTGATGAGGCGGGGTGTTTGACTTTCCCGAAACCTCACCTTGCGTTACAATATGGATTCTTATGCGTATAAAATTGATATGTGGGATTATTACCCTAGCGCACCCAGAAACGCCGATTGAGGGAATAGGAGGAACAAAAATTGACACATGACGAAGCTATGAACAGATTATTTAGCGAATATGAGATCGCTGACCAAAAACGATATACGGATTTCTTTTTATCGCAATTAAGCGATTCAAATTGGAACAGCGGTCTTTATGTATATGCCGCTATGAAAACTTTTCCAAAACACGTTTTTTCATCAGAAGAAACGCACACGAACCGTAGAACTGACCCCTGCCATATTTGTTCTTCATATCGTGAAAACATAAATGACGAATCAAAATATCATACTTGCTTTTTTGTAGCCGGATTAAAAGCAAATGACATCTACAAACGATTTTACGTCTTGAACCATATAAATAATTTTGATAATGCAATTTGCATAAACGATTATGACTTTACAATGTTTAGAGAAATCCTATTGTTTTTACAAGAGGCTGAATTGGAAGCAACAATTCGTGACATCCAAAAGCTGATGAAAAAATCAAATTTTTATAAGCATTTACTTGATAGAATGAAATCAAACGGGATGACAAAAGGCGCATCGTCCGTTGCAAACGAAAAAATCCAGTTTATTCTTGAAGCGTTAGGTGTATGTGGGGTGCTTCATACTGAAAATCAAAAAGCTCCATTTTATGAGTATATCAATTTGGCTGTTGCACCGCGTTCAAGCCGTAATTCAGACTGGGCGTACCCTGTTGATTTTTGGAGAGGACAGCACGGAATTGATTGGGATGCTTTTGATTATTGGTTTGGAGGATATAAAGAATTGAAAGACCTTAATAAACAAAGGGCACACCCGGAAACGCTGATTGAGGAATAGGAGGAACACCATGCAACAACAAACGATTGAATATTTACAATCAGAACGATATGCCAAACAAAAGAAAAAAACGCTTTATGATATTGCCACCGCAATGGAAAATTTGAAATCTGCGGACGCTGCCACACGCCTAAAAGGGGCAAAGCGGCTTAGTTATCATTCCCGGAGAGAATTGGGATGGAACTGCTTGCCTGTTCGGGAATGGTTTTTCGATGAAAAAAGCAGAACTGAATTGTCCGCTCTATGCCGTGATGAAGCCGATGATAAAGTATTGCGCTATTTGCTTTCAACGTTGAAATTCATATATGACCGATATGTTGTTCATTTCACATGGAAAGAGTTATATGCAGCGGAAGATGAAACACGATATAAAAAATGGGTGTTATCTATTGTAGAAGAAAAGTTTTGTACGTCCGTTGATGTTAAAGTTGAAGTCGCCGGGATTTTATCGCTTTGTGGTGATAATCGGTCATGGAATACATGGAATGAGGTTCTTGCAAAAAAATCTGCTCATTGTAGTTGGGCGCAGTCGATATTTGCACATCATAAAAATGTAAGCATAACAGATGAACAACAGTCAGCGTTGATACAAACCCTTGAAAAAATCAATGGCAAAGTAAAAAATCCGTCTGTCCTTAAAAAAGCAAAAAAGCTCAAAGAAATAATCGAAAATTGGGAAAATCCCGGCACACCCAGAAACGCCGATTGAGGAATAGGAGGATTTCATGGATAATGTTGACAACTTTCAGAGCTTGAAAAACAATATCACAAAAGCCATACAATTATGGTCGTCATTGATTGATATATCAGATGGCAAGTTATTAAGTGATAACGGTTTTTTATCAAATAATTTTTCTATTGCATGGGATAGTGCTGAGAAAAAAGCGTATGGGGATGTAGAAATTGAATTTATTATTTGGACTATATTTAAGGTATTACACAAACTAGCTAGAAAGAAATATGAAAAAGGCTCTTTTACAGTCTATGTCAATGAAATAACTACTGAAGATATTGAAAAAGCATATCGAGAAGAAAAGCAACACCCCGGCGCACCCAGAAACGCTGACCCCGAATCAAACGACATAGGCGCTTGAAATAAAACCAAACCGAAAGGAAACTGAGAGCATGACAGACATAAAACTTTCCACCACGCTTTTTGGAGAAATTATTGTGCCGTATGAGGAAGGTGTTTTTCAGGATTGCACCCTCACCCTTGACGAGAAAGAAACCACATTTAACCTCTATCTTATGGAGAAAAGTATTACCGATACTTTGACCAAAACAGTGGTTAAATTTTTAGACAATCTTCCGCTGTTGTACCAAAAAGCAAAGGCTGCCGTTCTTTCAAGCACGGACTCTGAGTTGCTATCCTATTTTACTGAGTTTCATTTGGAAGAATTGGCAGACGAACTTTTGCCGCTATTCTCCGTCGATTCTGCTGACGAAATCACAAAAGAGATGTTTCTTTCGGCATTGAAGCTTCGCGGCGTCCGAATCGGGCTGAACAATCAAAACGAGCTAGATTGCGTGCTTGACCTTTGCCTTGACGAAGAAATTACGGATGAGCTGCTAGTTATTTATTTTGATACGCAATTTGAGATCACCGACATGAGCCATGAAAGTTAGTTCAACCCTGGCGCACCCGGAAACGCTGATTGAGGGATAGGAGGAACAAGACAATGTTTAATGACGAACGCTTTGGAGCGTTAAAAGAAAGGTTTGAGCAAGTACAGCAACGGTACTCGGATATGGCAGAGGAAAAGAAAAACGCCGCTACCCGAACCGTTATTTGCAAGGGTAAACTGTATAATGTTCTGCCTTTTGAAAGCGAAAGGAACGGCGATAAGCTGAAAGGTAAAATCCTGACCGAGCCTATCGCGCATAATGACTGCCATATTTATCATCTTGATGGACAAGACAGAGTGATTTTGATTGAGGACATTTCGCCGTTTTCCTCAAAGCCCGGTTATTTTATCTGTTCATATACGCTGTATAATTACAACGATGAATACATAGAGCGAATCGCCGGAAGCAACTCGACATTGAACCGTGTTGAGTGGGCTTATTTGAAATCCGGTACAGTCAATGAAATATTGTGTTGGGCGAAACATGGCTGTATTGTAAATCTGTTTGATTATGACGATTATGTTTTAACTGGTATTCGGCATTTTCAAAAACCTCATAACGGAAACCCCGAAAGCAAGTTTGACTTATCTTTTCATTATGATAAGGGCAACCTCACTTTAATTCAACGCGCATGGGTGAATGGCAGAAAAGAAACGATTTACTCTACTGCGACAATCAATTTCAAAACGCTCGGTCAGCGTTTGCATACGGACATTGAACAAGCTATAACCGATTTTCTGCAAGGACACGCCGACGAACAGTTTACCCGGTTTGCGCTAGATAGCTACATGGGGCACGGCTATGTGAGCCTGTGTTTTGATACAAGAACGGACGATAAATATTGGGATAGTCCGGCTGATTGGGCGTATTGTGATTTCAAAAGCCTGCCTTTGGTTGAATTTCCGATTGACGACAGCCAAACTGAAAAGCTGCGGAAAACCTTGTTACAGCTTGCCGGAGAGTTAAGCAATTCGGAAGTGTTCAAAAACCCGATTTGGATATTACTGTTCGACCACAATGAGGATATTTATGACAGCAAAAAATAGGAACACCCCGGCACACCCGAAAACGCTGATTGAGGAATAGGAGGAAAACATGGCAAGGTATGAATTAGGCGCGGTATATAAAATAAGCGCTGACGATGAAACCGTTTATTATGCAAGGCTTTTAACGCATGATAGTTATGGAGTTTTTGAACCGTTAAATGGGGAGTTAAGCGAGGACGCTCTTTCCAAACTGCCCTACCGTCTTTATTTCTCTTGTAATAGCTTTGCTGTAAAACGCGGTATATGGGAGAAGATTTTGCCGTCCTCGGATAAAAACGATGCTGCATGTTCGAAAACTCCTGACCTTGCTAATTTTGGGACTTTTAACGCAAATCTTTTTCTTGAACAACACCGTGTATTTCGTGATGGCAATCCTTATGTTTGCGACAAAGAATATTACATTCCGTTAGTTAAAGCCGGAATGATAGAAAATATATTTAACAGGCATGAAAACGTCCCTTCATTTTTAAGAATTTATTATGAAGGATGGCCTAACAGCTATATTTTAGATAAAACACATATTTTAAGCGGCACAGCAAAATTTCAAAAAGAAAAACTGGACGCATTAAAGGAAATTGGTTTTGATGTAACAGACTTAGGAGGAAAAAACAAATGAATTGGCTTCCTTTATCGGAACTGAAAGATGATGAAAAAATAGGTACGGGCAGAAAAATTAGGTTATACAACGTCGGCTTGAATGTGGAAAGCAAGGCTGATGATTACTTTGAATACATGGTATCGTTCATTTATGAAAATAACCAACATCTGCAATTAACGTGCCTTTCACAAGGCGAGGCAGGCAATATTATTTGCGTTTTAGAAAAAGACTTGCCAAACCATTATGCTTTTGGCAAAGAATTAAAGCGAATGATGGGAACAGAAAATACTTTTATAAAGATTGAACCCGGCGCACCCGGAAACGCTGATTGAGGAATAGGAGGAAACACTTTGAGTTTGAAAGAAATATCATTGCAAACGAAATTTGGACATGAATTTCAAAAAGCCTTTAATGTTGAAACGTGGGCTGTTTCTGAATTGTTTTGGTCTAAATTAAAAACATACGACACCGGCTCTGTTCAAAAATGCAATGTCATTGTGAGCGATGTATTAGAAGATAAAAGCTGCGATTATTCCCGTCATGTAAATGTGAGAAATTCACGGCAGTTGTTTAACTTCTGTTCGTACTTCGATTTGCGTTCAAAATACGATAAAAAATTCATGCAATTAGAAGCGTTACATAAAGGTATGCAGGAAATCGCCATATCCGAAGGTTGGGATATAAATTTCTTAAAAAGCGTTTATGATGAATGTATGGCGTTGAAATTAGAAAACACTTTTTTCGTGACAGCAAAACATAAGAACGCTCCGAACCGTCAATATAAAGCTGGAATTTGGTGTTGCTGGGATATAGACTTGTTCGAGGCATATTTGGTGGTATTTGATAAAAGCGACGAGGAAATTTACAGAGAAAAATTTGTAAAAGCAGAACCGCATAATGGGGATTTTATATACTACACAAATTTGAAATGGACGAGCAATCATACAGTATCAATAGAATCAAGCAGGAACAACA
>WRKY01000011.1 GCA_009777895.1 Oscillospiraceae bacterium | reverse complement strand
AGGCTGCAACCCGCCTGCGTGAAGTTGGAATTGCTAGTAATCGCGGATCAGCATGCCGCGGTGAATACGTTCCCGGGCCTTGTACACACCGCCCGTCACACCATGGGAGTTTGCAACACCCGAAGTCCATAGCCTAACCCGTTCAGGATTGAGGACTCAGGACACAGGAGAGAGGTCACACTATAAACAGTGTGAGACGCTCTTGCCTGTATTAAGGAGAAGGAAATTCATTTTGACCGACAAGGTTAAAGTGTATAACCTGAATCCTGTCCCCTGAATCTTGAATCCTGAGCAGGAGGGCGTGGCCGAAGGTGGGGTAAGCGACTGGGGTGAAGTCGTAACAAGGTAGCCGTATCGGAAGGTGCGGCTGGATCACCTCCTTTCTAGAGAAAAAGATGCTAGATGCCCAACGGTATCATCCAAAAAGCATCGTAATTCTTAGGTCAGTTTTCAAGCACGTTCTTGTTTGTTCGTTATTTCATTTTTGAGGGGCGGCGATCTTGAGGAGTGAATATCTGCAAGGAAATTGCCGAAAACGCTCCTGGGAAGCTCCAGCGAGGATAAGGCTTTGGTCGGGAACACTCTGCTGAAACCTGAATCCTAATCCCTCAACGGGGGTGTAGCTCAGCTGGGAGAGCACCTGCTTTGCAAGCAGGGGGTCATCGGTTCGATCCCGTTCATCTCCACCAAGTTCAGGATAACAGGAGTGAGGACACAGGGGTCAGGGCAAGTTCTAGACGCTCGTCTGTTGACTCTGGTGGCGAGACAGAGGAAAGCGCGTTAGATTACGACCTCCCACCTGAATCCTGCCTCCTGACACCTGAATAGGGGCTCATAGCTCAGGTGGTTAGAGCGCGCGCCTGATAAGCGCGAGGTCGGTGGTTCGAGTCCACTTGAGCCCACCACATTACAGGAATTAGGAATGAGGAGTGAGGATACAGGAGTCATGTAAGACTTCAAGCCTTACGCCGCAATCCGAACAGCGTTCGAGAGTAAGGAACGAGCTTAAGGGATACTCCCTGAAACCTGTTTCCTCCCTCCTGAAACCTAAATTAGTTGATACAGGGGAAACCCTTTATCATATATCAGCGTTCGAGAGTAAGGAACGAGCTTAAGGGACACTCCCTGAAACCTGTTTCCTCCCTCCTGAAACCTGAAACTGCACCTTGACAACTGAATAGCAATACAATCAATGTAGTAAAGCGAAAGATAGGCGTACTAACTTTGGTTAGTACAAACAAATGTAAAAATTTGGGTAATATATGGCTTTGGAGATTGATTTTTGTGTTAGATTTCTAAAATCTGGCATATAAAATTCGATATTCTGAAGTCAAAAAAACTACAAATTTGCACGAGAACCAATATCACATATAAAATTAAATGCTGGTCAAGCAAAAAAGAGCACAAGGGGAATGCCTTGGCATCAGGAGCCGACGAAGGACGTAGCAATCTGCGATAAGCCACGGTGAGTCGAAAGCAGACTTTGACCCGTGGATTTCCGAATGGGGAAACCCGGACGCGCAATACGCGTTCAACCTGCACTGAAAACGCAAGTATAGGTGTTGGTGGGGAACCGCCCGAACTGAAACATCTAAGTAGGGCGAGGAAAAGAAATCAACCGAGATTCCGCTAGTAGTGGCGAGCGAACGCGGAAGAGGCCAAACCAAAAGCCGTAAGGTTTTTGGGGTTAGGACTGCATATGGTATTGCCGATGGGTAGTCGAAGCACATGGGACGGTGCGCCACAGAACGTGAGAGCCGTGTAGACGAAACCTTGAAGCAGCTAGCAGTATCCAGAGTACCGCCGGACACGTGAAACCCGGCGGGAACACGGGGGGACCATCCTCCAAGCCTAAATACTCCCTGATGACCGATAGTGTACAGTACTGTGAAGGAAAGGTGAAAAGAACCCCTGGCGGGGAGTGAAAAGAACCTGAAACCTTGTGTTTACAAGCACACAAAGCACGTCAATGTGCGATGTGGTACCTTTTGTATAATGGTCCGGCGAGTGAATTTATCCGGCAAGGTTAAGTTGTTAAGCAACGGAGCCGAAGCGAAAGCGAGTCTGAATAGGGCGACGTAGTCGGATGGATTCGACCCGAAACCGGGTGACCTATCCATGGTCAGGTTGAAGTGAGGGTAAAACCTCATGGAGGACCGAACACACGTCTGTTGAAATAGCCGGTGATGAACTGTGGATAGCGGAGAAATTCCAATCGAACCCGGAAATAGCTGGTTCTCTCCGAAATAGCTTTAGGGCTAGCCTCGGCGCGAGATTCCCGCAGGTAGAGCACTGAATAGGCTAGGGGCCGAGAGGTTACCGAACCTTATCAAACTTCGAATGGCGGACAATCGATGCCCGGGAGTCAGACTATGGGAGATAAGTTCCATAGTCGAAAGGGAAACAGCCCAGATCGACAGCTAAGGTCCCAAAGTATGGTTAAGTGGAAAAGGATGTGGAGTTGCACAAACAACCAGGATGTTGGCTTAGAAGCAGCCATCCATTCAAAGAGTGAGTAACATCTCACTGGTCGAGTGACTCTGCGCCGAAAATTTAACGGGGCTAAACCATACACCGAAGCTTCGAATGCGTACTTTTAGTGCGCGTGGTAGGAGAGCGTTGAATGCGGGGTGAAGCTTGAGCGAAAGCGCAGGTGGACTGCATTCAAGTGAGAATGCCGGAATGAGTAGCGAGAAATATGTGAGAATCATATTGGCCGAAAGACTAAGGTTTCAGCAGGAAGGTTCGTCCGCTGCTGGTTAGCCGGGAGCTAAGGCGAGGCCGAAAGGCGTAGTCGATGCACATACGGTGGAGATTCCGTAGCCGCCGAAAGATTTAAACCAAGGGACACATTGAAAGCGAATGACCCAGGCGTTGGTCGACCTGGGCGTAAGGGACCGAAATTAGAGTAGGGAAGCATTCGTGGACGGTGGCGAGAAAAGCTTGGTGTATATCTTAGGCGCCCGTACCGCAAACCGACACAGGTAGTCAGGAAGAGGATTCTAAGGCCAACGGGAGAAGGGTAGTTAAGGAACTCGGCAAATTGGTCCCGTAACTTCGGAATAAGGGACGGCTTCGCGTGTTAGCGCGAAGCCCGCAGTGAATAGGTCCAGGCGACTGTTTATCAAAAACACAGGTCTCTGCTAAGTCGAAAGACGACGTATAGGGGCTGACGCCTGCCCAGTGCCGGAAGGTTAAGAGGAGGAGTGCAAGCTCTGAATTGAAGCCCCGGTGAACGGCGGCCGTAACTATAACGGTCCTAAGGTAGCGAAATTCCTTGTCGGGTAAGTTCCGACCCGCACGAATGGCGTAACGATCTGGACACTGTCTCAACTGCCCGCCCGGCGAAATTGTAGTACCGGTGAAGATGCCGGTTACCCGCGGCAAGACGGAAAGACCCCATGGAGCTTTACTGTAACCTGATATTGGGTTTTGGTATTTTATGTACAGGATAGGCGGGAGACTTGGAAGCAAAGGCGTCAGCTTTTGTGGAGTCATCCTTGGGATACCGCTCTTAAAATACTGAAATTCTAACCAGCGGCCGTGAATCCGGTCGGGGGACAGTGTCAGGCGGGCAGTTTGACTGGGGCGGTCGCCTCCAAAAGAGTAACGGAGGCGCACAAAGGTTCGCTCAGCACGGACGGAAATCGTGCTTTTGAGTGCAAACGCATAAGCGAGCCTAACTGCGAGGCTGACGGGCCGAGCAGTAACGAAAGTTGGTGTTAGTGATCCGGCGGTATGTGAATGGAAATGCCGTCGCTCAACGGATAAAAGCTACCCTGGGGATAACAGGCTGATCTCCCCCAAGAGTCCACATCGACGGGGAGGTTTGGCACCTCGATGTCGGCTCATCACATCCTGGGGCTGAATTCGGTCCCAAGGGTTCGGCTGTTCGCCGATTAAAGTGGTACGCGAGCTGGGTTCAGAACGTCGTGAGACAGTTCGGTCCCTATCTGTCGTGGGCGTTGGATATTTGAGGGGCGCTGTCCTTAGTACGAGAGGACCGGGATGGACGCACCGCTGGTGCACCAGTTGTCATGCCAATGGCATTGCTGGGTAGCTATGTGCGGAACGGATAAACGCTGAAAGCATCTAAGCGTGAAGCCGCCCCCAAGATAAGATATCCCTGCGTTAGTGAGAGGGCACTTATAGACTATGAGTTTGATAGGCAGCGTGTGTAAGCGGGGTAACTCGTTGAGCTAAGCTGTACTAATCGCCCGAGTGCTTGACCTAATGAGGAATGCAGGAATGAGGATACAGGATTGACAGGTAATGATTTATTACCTCTCTCCTGAAACCTGATCCCTGAAGTTCTGATATGGTTTAAGTGTATCACATTAGACTATGATAGAATGTCAGAGATTGGCAATTTTGTCACTCCTTTCTTTCGCTTTACTATGTAGATTGTTTTGCTTTTCGGTTGAACGGGAATAATTTTGTTGCGATGGCTGTGTTCGTTTGTTCGGATAGGGCTTTTTAGCGGAATTTCACACGTTAATACCCAAAAACTTGATGATAAAAAATTTCCAGTTTGCTATAATGTGGGAGTAGACACATAGAGGATTTTCAAGTTAGGAGACTGTATCATCGCTCTCCTGACGGTGCAACAAAACACCTGCGTCACTATCGTGACACGGGTTGTTCGTTTTTGGCTTTCTTGGAGGTTAATTATAGTTGATCTGCGCTACTTCATCTTCTACTCGCCGAATTTGTCGTAAGCCTCGACGAAAATCTCCAGAACAGCCTGTAAAGTTTCAAGGGAATGGAAGTATGATATTCGGTTGGGTTTGGCAAGTAAATCTTTAGGATTTTAAGTTGGCTGTCCATAAATCACTTGTGTATCTCATGTTCTACCGCTACTCTAAAACTCCCTTCACCTCAAATATTGCTTCAATCTCCACAGGCATATCGAGGGGCAGCTCGTTTGTCCCAACAGCGGAGCGGGCGGCGCGTCCATTTTCACCGAAAACGTCGATGAATACTTGTGAATAAGCGTTGACAACGGCGGGCTGTTCGTTGAATCCCCTTTCGCTAGCGACAAAAGCCATGACTTTGACCAGTGACTTGATTTTGTTCAGGTCACCCAGTTCCTCGTGCAAAAGAGCCAAGGTGTTGATGGCTATTTGCCGCGCCGCCGCCTGTGCCTGCGCCATGTTTCCTGCGCTGACTTTGCCCGTGAACATGAGTTTGCCGTCCACCATCGGCGCCTGCCCCGACACATAAGCTAAGCCCCCCGCCAGTTTCACGGGTGCGTACAGCCCTAACACCTTACCCGCTGCAGGCAACTCGACGCCAAGTTCTTCCAATTTTGCGTAAACGTCCATAATAACCTCCATTCTGCCGCTACGCGTCAGCACAAATAGTTATGAAAGAGAGCTGAGCAGGCGGTGGTTAATTGTGATATAATTTGTTTGCGGAGAGAAGGCACACTACAACGCACGCTAGGAGAAGTCGTAGGGTAGGCTTTCTCGCTGTAAAACAGTATAATAATCAGTGTTAGAATCGTCTTTCAAGCACAAATAAGTGTTGCTAAGGATTCCAAGTGGAAATGATATAGTGTAACTAGGGAGTGTCAAGATGCACCAGATAAACCTACTTAATCTTCTTGATATCCAAAATATGGCGCAAAACCTGAATCGCATCAAGGCTGTTGACCTTACCGTCGCCGTTGATGTCCGCGGCGTTGAATTCGGCGGTGGTGAGTTTTTTGATATCCAGAATGTGTTGGCGAATCTTCAGCATATCCAGTGAGTTTATTTTGCCGTCACCGTTCACGTCGCCCTTGGCGCGCTTTTGCTCTTTCGCCTTGATTGTCACCACAAAAGAGGTGGTGTAGGAACTGTTGCCCGAGGTGTATGTGACTGTCAGAGTCTGTTTTGCAACCGCCGCCTTAGAGCTAAAGCCCGTGACCTTTACCGCGCTGTTGTTGAGGGGGATAATCTGGCGGGTGTCGTTGTTGTAACGCACCTCAATCTCGCCTCCTGTGATGTTGAGCTTCTCTCCAACAGTGTAGCTTGTTTTCTTAGGTATTTTGGACATCTTGATACTAAGCGCCTTGCGCGGTGCGATGGAGACAGGCAGCGTTGCCTTCACCGTTTCGCCCTCGGGGGATTTATAGGTGATGGTGATTTCTTTCTGCCCCGCATCCTCGAATTTCTTGGGTGTATAGGTGACAGTTTTTGCCTTTATGCCCTTTATGTGATCTACTTTCGTCACGTTGCCGTTGTCGTATGTGACAGTAAGAACCAAGTCCTCAAGGGCGAGGTCGATGGGCTTGCCCGCGGCGAAAGGCTGTTGCAGTCTGGGTAACGCCGCTGTGAAGTTGGAAATTTTCGGTTTTGTGTACTGAGCTGTATAGGTAATTTTCCCGCTGTTTGCGCCAACTGCCTTGTCCCGTCCCGGGACTATGCCTGTGTTCCACCCTGTGAAGCGTTCTGTGTTGGTGTTAAAAAACGCCTCGTAAGTAGAACTGGTAACGTTGGGCAGGGGACTGGGGACACTCAAGGTCTGTCCTGAGTAGTGGCGCAAGGCGGCGGTTTCCACCCATTTTCCCGCCTTATCCTTGTATTTATAGACCACGTCAAAGCGGTTAATTTTGTACTCGCCGTAGAAATTTACACGGCGGGCGGGCATCCTCGTCAACGCAACGGTCTGTCCGTCGTCCTCGTCGCTCCATGTGGTAAAGTGGTAGCCCTCGGGAGGAGTGGGCTGAAATCTGTCGGCAGGGGCAATACTGGAAACTTGTGTTTTATTCTCCGTGTGTACAAGCTCGGTTTTTACTAGCTTATCGTACTCGTCATAGAAGTTGACATAGTAATTCACAGGGGAATCGTATCGGGCATAGAGGTTCATACCCTCTTCAGACATGAGAATTTGCGCGTCGCGTCCGCCTCCCACAACGGCGTTCAGATTCTGATTTGCGGACCACCCCATGAAATATCTCCCCGGCACATTAGTGGCGTGGTAGAGGTTAGGCGGTGTGGCATAGCTGTCAAATGTGACCTGCAGCGTATCCCGCAGATTCCACTGTCCCCGTGCGTCGTTGTATTCATAGAGCCTGACGGGGTAAACAATGGCGGTCTCGATTGCGGTGAACTTGCGGGTGTTATCGCTCATCGTGCCGAAATTGGGATTGTGGTTGCTTTTGTTGTAGTCGTTGGAGGTTCCCGTACGCAGCTCCTCTGTCCATGTGTCGATTGAATATCCCTTAGTCTTGGCGCGGTTCGCCGCAGGAGCGGCGTTAAAGGCAACGGTGTTGTTGTCGCCTGCGTAATCCCATAACCACACAAGTCCATTCGTCCCCGTCAGTGCGGAATTGATGCTCTGTGCGTATTTTACCATCACCGTCTTTGTGCCGCCTGACCAGGTGAAAATCACAGGATATTCGGCGGGATTTTGGGTCGCCACGAGGGTCATGTTCCCCTCAAGGAGGAGCTTGCCTTTCTCGTCGGGGCTGAATTTAATCGCGCTGTTTTCCTGACATATCCACTGGCTCAAGGCGTGCCCCCGCATTACACGTCCGGTTTCCTGCGCCCATGCGGAGGAGGTGTCGGCGGTGACGGGATTATCGGCTACAGGAAAGTTAAAGGCTTGATCGAAGCTGTATTTCACCGTTTGGGTGGTACTGTCGGCGGGGTTGTCTCCCTGTTTGTAGACAAAAGTGACGTCAAAAGTCAGGGGTTTCCAGTCGGCGGTGAAAGAGCGGTTTTCCTTATCCATGACAAGGCTCGAGCCGGGGGCGTGGGAAACGCCGGCGTCATCAATCCAACCCTGCAACTCGTAGCCGTAATTGCGGACAGTTCCGCCTGCACTGGGCAGGGTGAAGCTCTCACCGAACACCACTTTCGCGCTTGATGCGGACGCCGTGACAGCGCTTGTGAAATTGGTGCGGCTGTCGAAAGCGAAGCTCGCTGTCCACTGGGCGGGTTTGTATGTTGCCGAGAGGGTCAGTCCTCCCGCGGGAAGGGTGGCGCCTGAGGGAATATTCTGTGACCACGCATTAAATACGTGTCCGTATTTATAGAACGTGCTGTTGGAAGAGTCGTTCATAAGTGCGGCAAACTCCGCCAGATGGGGGGCTATTGGGGTGCCGAAGCGCAGTGCAAACGCCTGACTGACGTTGGAGTTTTCCGCCAACTCAAGGCGCAAAACCACGTTGGTACGCCTGAAGCGCAGATGAAATACCGTGCCGCCATTAGGGTCGATCGCCTGTGTATCCTCGTCTGTGCCGTCAAAAACATAGCCCGCGCGAGGGGGCAGATGGGACACCCAAGCGGGATTGAAAAGCACAGTTTCCGCGTCTCCCGCATCCACATAAACAAGGAGCTCTTCCGCGCCGGCATAGTCATAGTCACCCAGTTCATAGCCCTCAAACACTAGCTTGAGAGTGACTGGCAGAGTTTGGGCAAACTCCTGCGGCTCATCCTCCCCATCGGAAAGCATGGGGGCGAAGCTGTAGTCAAAATGCTCTGCTTTGTCTCCGGACAGAGCAAAGGCGAAAGCCCCGCCCAGGGCAATAACTGCCGCCAGGGAAAAGATAACAATCATCGTTTTTAGTTTTTTGTTCATAGCTCTCATTCCATCTCTTGAGTTAATGATTCTTCTCGAAAAATTCCATTTTCGCCCCTCAATTGCGTTGGGGCGACACTGGATCACAGTCATTATACAATAAAACCCCGCGTAGTGCAAGGGGTAACAAGGAGAATTTACAAAGTGTTTGCAAATAAGAAACACAAGCATGAGAGACGTTGAAAGTTGATAGCAGAAAGTGGAAATTTTGAGAAACTCAATGTATCCGATGTTTTGCACCTATGCCCTGAAGTCACACCGATCGTTTTCTAATTATTAACAAACCAACCCAAAAAAGTTTTCATCCGTAACAATTTCTTAATTGACATTAGAGGTACTGTAAGCCTTATACTAGGCTTGCGGCTAGGGTGAAGTTGCAATAAAGTTAGCTATAGCAATAAAAACCCAAAAATAGGAAGTTAACGACAGCCAAATGAGAACTTGCGGCTGAATCTTTATGGTATAATATCCTGGGCGCAAAAAACACGAAAAAGGTGCGGCGCCAAATCTTTACTACAGTACCTTTTTGCGAAATCTATTCAAATCAGGAGGTAAATATATGAACCCAATACTAGCTGTGGATACTAGCCTTGATATACATAAACAGCAGACGGCTCAGTGGACAAAATACGGTGTGGATACGCTGCGTGTCGACACAATGCAGGAGGCAATCGTCCAACTTTCGGGGGATGAAGACTTCCTATTTGTGGTCATCAACGAGGACAGCGTGCCTGATTACTTGCGCAAGCTTCGGATTATACGCTATGTAACAAATATCCCTATTTTCGTCCTCACCTCCAACTATGAAATCGACAAGAAAATCAAGGCGATGAACCACGGCGCTGACGTTTACGATACATTTGCCGCCTACGAAAAAAGAGCAATACTCTCCATTTTGGATTTACTCAAATCCCAGAGCCGCCGTCCCATCCTTAACCCATTGCCGCTGTTGGATGCCAAGGATCTCGTCCTCTCCCGCTCCTGCCGCAGTGTGTTCATAAACAATATAGAAGTGCCGCTGACAAAGAAAGAGTTTGAAATCCTACAAATGCTTATGGCGGAAACAGGGCATCCCATCCCACATCTCAAGCTTCTCCAGAAGGTTTGGGGCAATGAGTACGGTATCAGCGACATTGATGTGCTGTGGCGCACGGTCTACCGTCTGCGGGGCAAACTCGCCCAAGCAACACCTGGCATCCAACACATCAGCATTGTGCGGGGTGTTGGGTATCGGTTCATGTGAGCAGATATAGTCGATTAACTTGAAAATAGACCGCAAAGACCAGTTGATGTTCAAGTTAGGAGACTATAGTATTCAGATTCCAAAATCTGTTTGCTGCCTGCTGCTTTGTTATTTTTTTGCGTTTTTCAAGGGGCTGTTCCTTAGGATTGCGCATTGAAATAAGTGGTTACATCTTCGAAAAATTTCGGGGCTTGGGAGCCTGTCGACACGAGAGCAAAAAAACATCTTTTGGCTAATTTTGCGCCATACGGTGTAAAATTTTCCCACAATACGAAAGTATTCTTTCAAAAATTTTTCTTGCCTGACACAAAATTTGCTCAAAAGCTGTGAATTTTATCTCGTATCGGCAGGCTCTGGATAACTGTACAATTGTTTCGGAGGGTAATTATAGTCGATTAACTTGAAAATACACCGCAAGGACCAGTTGATTTTCATGTTAGGAGACTATAACATTATTAAAAAGTTAGGAAGTGTTATCAATGAAAACAGCATCTAAAATCACCAACGTCAAAAGCATGATTTTTCGTCAGGGAGTAAAGTTTTTGCGGGAGGATTTTCGCACTAACGCAATGATGCTCCTTGAGGGCATTACCGCTGACTCCCAGAGCGACGAGCATAAGGCGAAAATCATTGCCATCTTGAAAAAGGGGCTTGAAGCAGGGGATAATATGTGGGTCGGGCTTCTTGAGCGAATAGTGATGAACACCAGTCCCGAAGCGATGGAAAAGCTGATTGAACCTCTGAAAAACGTCATATTCAACAGCTACCACATCCGCGCGGAAATGATCAAGAAGCACGACTGTAATGTGCCGTGGATTGTCCTCATTGACCCCACCAGCGCCTGCAATCTGAAGTGTAAAGGCTGTTGGTCGGCGGAATATCACAAGGACACGCAGCTTTCCTATAAGGATATCACGAGGATTATCAATCAGGGCAAGGAGTTGGGGGTTTACGCCTATTTTTACACCGGGGGTGAGCCGCTCTTACGCAAACGGGACATCATCCGCATTTGTGAAGAGCATCCCGACTGCCTGTTTCTGGCGTTCACAAACGGCACCCTTTGCGACGAATCTTTTGCCGACGAACTGGCGCGAGTGGGCAACCTGCTCATTACCTTTTCCATCGAGGGCGACAAGGAAACCACTGATGGGCGGCGTGGCATCGGGGTTTACGACCTGGTTCTTGAGGCTATGGCGCGCCTGCGTGAGCGGGAATTGCCTTTCGGTGCGTCAATTTGCTGTACTAGCGCAAATGTTGACGTTGTGTCGTCGGATGAATACGCGGATTTTCTCATCGCTCAAGGTGTGTTGCTGACGTGGTTTTTCACATATATTCCCGTTGGAGCGGGGGCTCCCACAGAGCTGATGGTGAGCGCCGAACAACGTGAGAGGATGTACGACCAGGTGAGAAAATGGCGGCGGGAGAAGCCTTTTTTGCCCATCGATTTTTTCAACGACGGTGAGTATGTCAACGGCTGCGTTGCGGGGGGAAAGCAGTATTTCCACATCAATTCCAACGGGGATTGCGAGCCTTGTGTTTTCGCCCACTATTCCAACGTGAACATTAAAAACGCTACATTCCTTGATGCCCTGCAAAGCCCCTTATTCAAGGCATTCAGGGATCGTCAGCCCTTTACTCCCAACCACTTGCGCCCTTGTCCCGTGTTGGACAACCCCGGCGGTTTGCGCCGCGCTGTACAGGTGAGCGGCGCCACGTCCACGAACCGCGCACAGCCTGAATCCGCCGCGGATTTGTTCGCCAAAACCGCCCCAACAGCGCGAAAGTGGAAGGAAACCGCCGACCGATTGGCGCAAACTCACGGCTTAATTGACAATACACTGCGCAGCGCTGTCATGTACCGTGATTTTGAGGCGCGGCGGGTTGCGGATTTTGAAGAGTTTTAGGTTGTGGGGGAGAGTGAGTGGAAAGTGCAAAGTGGCGGGATCGCGTCCTTACAAATTTCCACTCCCTCTCACCTGTCCTCGGCGTTCCCGAATGGCGTCAAACTCTCTGTCCCGACAGTCCGTAATGAGCCAGGGGCGAACACCCAATTTTTCCTGTGCGCTCTCCAGTATGGCGGCGGCGAGAGCCTTGAGGGCGGCGGGGCATTTGCAGCTGTAGGTCAGCACAAACGCCAACAATCGTCCTATGTCCATTTCCTTTTCGCCGAAAATCCGCTCCTCAAAGTCCACGCCGAAAACTCTTTGCCCGTCCCACAAAAAATTATGGCAATTCACGTCGCCGCGTATCTCTCCCACCTCCACAGCTGTGTAAAAATCCGCCAACCACTGTACAAGCTTGCGGGCGATGTCATCAATCTCCGCCGTGTTTACCGACTCCCAACGGGCGATGACATCGGACAACGGCTCGGCGGGGATATAGGGCATTGTGAGAATTTTCTCGTTGCGGACTACGCGATGGGGTACAGGCAATCCCGACCTGTGCAGCCGCGTCAGAAATTCCTCCTCAAGGGCGGCTGTTTCGTCGTTTTTATGATGCTTTTGAACAATATTTCCAATGCGATAGACCTCATTGCGCTTGGAATACAGCCGCTCAGAATGTGATTTCAATTTCTTCACCCGCCTTGTAGCCCTCCAGTTCCCTGACGACTCCCAACACTGTACCCCGCAAAATATCTTGGACAAATGGTACGAGCTTGATGGTTTTTCCACCGATTTTCAACTGTACTCCCCTGTCAGCAACGCAGTCGCCGCGTTTTTTTTCCCCGCGCAGTATAGCGCTGCCCAAGGTAGCGCAGGTACAGCCGCAGGCGGTACAGCATTTCGGCGAGAAATTCGGCAGTCTTTCGTAGACATTCAACTCCACGAGGTCAACGAGCTTTTGGATGTCTTCCAAGGCAGAGATAGCAGGAGTGCCGCTGTAGGGAGTGCCTTTCAGGGAATCTTTGACATGGGCGATTCGCCCCGAAACGGCAAAGACCATATCGCTCCACTTCTCCCGCAAATCCTCCAAGCCATGGGCGGTAACGATAGTGGGAACGGGGATGTCATTGACCCCCTCCAACACCACAAAGTCATACTCCCCCTCGTAGTGGCTGAGGATTTTGTCCATATCAAGTTTTTCGGGGTAGAGAAAATCCGTTTCAAAAAGCCCCCTGGCGCAAACCAAACTTGCTCCCGCAGCGCGATGACGGCGGGTGTTGCTAGCGGGGTTCGGGTCAATCTGAAACCCCTCGTTATGTATCTCTTTAACGCTCCCCACACGGTAACCGCGGCGAACAAGCTCGGCAATAATTCCCTCAATTGTGGTGGTTTTGCCGCTTTTCGTGATACCGCAGACACTGAAAATTTTCATCTGCTAATCTCCTTTTCTGAAAATCCATCCCCAAAACTCAAGCTCTACAAAAGGGATAATACTGGGGTTTATTGCAAAAATCGCCGTAAAAATCGTGAAAAGCCCAATCGCCCCAAGGAGGAAAATGTCCCCGGTTTTCAGGCTCAGTCGTCGGTAGCTGCTGCGTTTATTATACGCCCTGAAGCCGCGCATTTCAAGGCTCATGGAAAGCTCACGTGCGTTTTGCAGCGTGCTTGCAACGGCGGGCATGAGCAGATAGCTGTATAGCCTGATGCGCCCAATGAGTTTCAGCTCCCGCGGCTCTATGCCCCGCAGCTGCAGAGCGATTATGCTGTCGCGCAACGCCTGTCCCATCTGGGGGATGAAGCGCAGACCTATGGACACCATGTAGGCGATTTCTTGGGGTACGCCCAACTGCAGCATCCCTTGAATCAGCGTTCGCGGCGGGTAGACGCTGAGCATGGATGCGCTTGTTATGAGCAAGGCAAGGCGCAGCAGCACCGTCAAGCCCGTCAACAGTCCCCCCAGTGTGACAATGGGTAAACCCCCTATGCCTATTAGGGTTTCGCCGCTTTGCACGAAAACGCTTTGCAAAATTGATACCGCAAGGACAATCTGCCAAAGACGTTTGAGCCTGCCCCATAGTTTTTTGAAAGGGACGCGAATGGCGATGCTGTAATCCACAGCGATAATCAGGAGAATTGTCATGGGCAGGGGAGTACGGAAAATCACCGCGAATGTGGAGAAATACAGTGCAAAAACGAACACCACGCGGGGGTCGGGGAGGGTGTGTGTACTAGATATTTTGGGGCTTTGTTTTTTTCTAGGCAAGGACTCGCCCCCCTCCCATTGTGAGTGTTTGAGCATCCAAACGGCGGGCAAAGCCGCGGTCATGGGTTATAACAAGCAAGCCCACGCCTTTTGTCTTCAGATTATTAAGGGCGGAAAGTAAAATAGACTTGCGCGGTTCGTCAAGTCCCGTGGTCGGCTCGTCGAGAATGAAGAAGTTAGGAGAAACTGCCATCGCCGCGGCGATTGCCAAACGCTGTTTTTCCCCGCGGCTCAAAGTGTAGGCGTTGCTGTCGGCGATATCCGAAAGCTCAAACTCCGCCAAAAGTTCGCGGGCTTTTTTCTCTGCGTTTTTCTTGCTTTCACCGCGAATTTCAAGGGGAAAAGCGATTTCCTCCAAAGGCGTTTGGGCAAAAAGCTGTCGGGAGGGCTCTTGGAACAGATACCCAACACTCCTGCCGATTTTTCCCAAGCTCCACTGAGCTATATCCGCGCCGTCATAATAAACCGCCCCCTTGTCAGGACGCAAAATTCCCGCGCAGAGTTTACCAAGAGTGGTTTTCCCGCTTCCGTTGTCCCCTAAAACAACGGTACAAAAACCTAGGGTCAGCGCGTCAACGCTCACTTCAAATCCGCCGTTCTGATAGGCAAAGACCACATCCTCAAGGGTTATGCGCATGGCTCAGTTTAGTTATGCCTGAACAGCAGGTCGTCCAGTGGATTTGCCCAGTAGCGCAGGGTTTCGTAGAGATACAGCCGCGCCCTTTGCCTAGGACCGGAGTAGTAGTCCTTATAGAAAATCAGGCTTGTTTGGTAGCTGTCTAACGCGTTTTCATCCAATTCGATAACGCGCACACCCCGCAACCGCGCCTTGCCGTATGAGCCGAATCCCCCCGTAGGTGTGTTGACAATGTCTGTTTCCTCCTCAAAACGCAGTTCAAAGGTGTTTTCATGCTCATGACCCACAAACAGAGCGTGGACATTGCCGACCTCGCTTAACGCTGTGTACTGCCCCTCGTTGAACTTTCCGGGGCAGGGATATTCGTTCAGCTCACCCTCAAAGCCTTCCGGGAGCGTTACATTGTGCTTCACCGCCACAGGCTCGCCATTTTCAAGGACCAAATTGCCGTCCTCGTCATACTTGAACAGTTCAAAACTGAAGCCGCCTTTGTCGGTTTCTTCCAGTTTGCTGTAAACTTCCGGGACGATTATGTGCTGAAAAGCGATGGAGGGGAGGTAATCCAATTGCGCGTTGGTGCGTTTGAACCAGTCGATTTGCGGCTTTTGCACGCCGCTGTAGCTAAAGCCCACATTAGCGTAGCCCTCGGTGTTAGGGAAATAGTCTCCGCTGTCGAAAAGCCAAATATTAAAGAGCGGCTCGTCGCCGTTTTTGTCGTACACAACAAGGTTGTGTGAGCCGAAATGCTCACCGTTTTTGCTCACAGCGCCCTCGTCCGCTTCAGGGATTGCCGCGCCGATAAAGCTCTCGTGAAAGGCGTACCACTCAAAATGATCCTTGCGGGTCATATACTCCGAGTTATCCTCACTGTCGTGATTGCCTAGCACCATAGTGACGGGAATGCCGTATTCGAGGTAAATCATGTCAAAAACGTTCATAAACGCGTCGATGGACTTGCGCACGAGCATACGATTGCTTTCGTCGTCCGCATTCGTCTTCACGTCCCTTATGTTGTCCCCTGTCAACACAAACAGGTCGGGTTTTTCCGTGCGCGCAATGTCTCTGAGAAAGTCTGCAGTGAGGTTGCTCGTTACAAAGGCTTCCTGGAGATCCGCCACCTGAATAATCTTAAACGTGCCGTCCTCTTTGAATTTGAGTTGCCGATGAGGATTCAGGGTATCGCTAGGGAGAAAGCCAAACTGCGTATCTTTAAGATTTACGGCAAAAATTACGTAGGTTACGCCCAAAAAGCCCAATATAATACCTAGAATGAGAGATGTGATGAAGATTGCTGTTTTCTTTGTGTTTTTTTTCATATTGCACCGCCTTTTATTTTTGTCTGCTTGCGGACATTATAGCAGAATTTTTTGGGGAATGCAAATTCCTAACAGTTGACATATCCATCCAAAAAAGTTATAATACCTCCAACAAATACAAGGAGCGAAACAATATGAGCGAAATCAAAAAAATTGTGCTGGCTTATTCCGGCGGACTGGACACATCCATAATCATTCCGTGGCTCAAGGAGAACTACAAGGGCTGTGAGGTTATCGCGGTGAGCGGCGACGTGGGGCAGGGTACGGAACTGGAAGGGCTTGAGGAAAAGGCGCTGAAAACAGGCGCGTCCAAGCTGTATATTGAGGATCTGAAAAAGACTTTCGTAGAGGACTATATCTTCCCAACGCTCAAGGCGGGCGCTCGCTATGAGCGTGATTACCTGTTGGGAACATCATTCGCGCGGCCAATCATCGCCAAACGCATCGTGGAGATTGCAATTCAGGAGGGCGCGGACGCAATCTGTCACGGCTGTACAGGCAAGGGCAACGACCAGGTGCGTTTTGAGCTGACAATCAAGGCGTTGGCTCCCGCCATGAAAATTATCGCGCCTTGGCGAATTTGGGACATCAAGAGCCGGGAGGAGGCAATCGCTTTCGCTGAGGCGCGCAATATTCCCCTGAAAATCAATCGGGAAACCAACTACTCTAAGGATAAAAATCTCTGGCATCTCTCCCATGAGGGACTGGATTTGGAGCAGCCTGCCAACGAACCGCAGTACAGCAAAAAGGGCTTTTTGGAGATGTGCGTTGACCCTGTCACCGCCGCGCCTGATGAGCCGGAGTATGTTACCGTGAGCTTTGAAAAAGGCGTTCCTGTTGCGGTAAACGGCGAGAAAATGGACGGCGTTTCCATAATCGGGAAACTCAACGCTATCGGCGGTAAGCACGGCGTTGGTCTGTGCGACTTGGTGGAGAACCGCCTTGTGGGAATGAAATCCCGGGGTGTTTACGAAAATCCGGGCGGCGCAATCCTCTACCGCGCTCACGACATATTGGAAACTGTCACCCTTGACCGGGACACGGCGCACTACAAGGAGCAGCTTGCGCTGCGCTATGCGGAACTGGTATATTTTGGGCAGTGGTTCACGCCTCTGCGGGAGGCAATGGACGCCTTTGTTGACAAAACCCAAGAGAACGTCACAGGAGAGGTGCGCTTGAAGCTCTTCAAGGGCAATATCATCAATGCGGGTGTGACCTCGCCCTATTCCCTTTACAGCGAAGCATTCGCCACATTTGACGAGGACGAGGTCTACAATCAAAAGGACGCGGAGGGCTTCATAAACCTCTTTGGCTTGCCTATCAAGGTTCGGGCTATACTTGACGCGGAGCGGAAAGTTTAGACATTTAAAAAACACGGGACTGTGAGTGCGTCCCCTACATTCTAGAGGCAAGGATTTGACAGCTTTCCTCATTCCTGTATCCCGTTTCCTCAAAACTGAATTTGCCGCCCCTACAAATTCAGCCCACAATCAAAGGAAAAAAACACAATGTCCAAAATTGTGCCGACAAAAAGCAACCTCATATCAGCTAAGAAATCCTTGGCTTTGGCTCGTCTTGGCTATGACCTGATGGACAAAAAACGCACCATTCTAATACGGGAGATGATGACCCTCATCGACATTGCGCAGGATGTGCAATCGCGCATTGACATGGTGTACAACAACGCTTACAAAGCGCTGCAGCGGGCAAACATCAGCCTTGGCAGCTGCGACGAGTTCGCCCACTGTGTGCCCATTGACGACAGCTTGCAGTTGAGTAGCCGCTCGGTTATGGGCGTGGAGCTGCCCACGGTGAGCATTGACGACAGGGCGTTTTCCCTCCATTACGGGCTTGACTCGACCAACTCCCAGCTTGACGAGGCGTGTTTGCAGTTCGGCGAGGTGAAGAAGCTCACCGCCCAACTTGCCCAGGTGGAAAGCTCCGTATATCGCCTTGCGTTGGCAATTAAAAAGACCCAAAAACGCGCTAACGCCCTAAAAAACATCCTGATTCCGCGCTTTGAGGAAACAATCCGCTACATCTCTTCCGCCTTGGAGGAAAAGGAGCGGGAGGATTTCGGGCGGTTGAAGATTGCAAAACGTAGATAGGTTTTATTCGCGTGTGTTGTTTGTCGGGACGGCAAACTGCCGTTCATTGGCAATCGACCCCGCCGCAATAGGTTCTTAGGGTTGGGGTTGGGTTTCCCGACCTCTCCCCTGTATCCTTTATCCCGTATCCTGTACTCGCGTCCACCACTAATGGCTGATGTTTCGCTGCTCAAAAACGTAAAATAACGTACGCTTAAGGATACGCAAATCAAGGTATACGCCCATGTGGTCGATGTAAAATTTATCTAGCATCGCCTTGTGTTTTATGGGAAGCTTGTCCCGCCCATTAACCTGCGCCCAACCTGTCACACCCGGACGAACGCTGTAAACGTTGAATTTACGGCGCAGTTTGATAATCTCGGTTTCCTTGGGTATCAGAGGACGCGGCCCGATAATGCTCATCTCACCGCGCAAAATGTTGAACAGCTGCGGCAGCTCGTCAAGGCTGAGTTTGCGCAATATCTTGCCGATTTTCAGCACGTATTTATCGGGATTTTTCAACTCCCGCGACGGTACATTGGGGGTATCGCGGCGCATCGTGCGAAACTTCAACACAGTAAATATCTTTTCGTCCTTACCCACGCGTTTTTGGCGGAAAAGCACTGGCGCGCCGTCCTCAAGTATAATCAGTACGGCAATAATCAGCATCAGCCACCAACTTAAGACTATGCCCAAGAGGGCAAAAAGGAAGTCTGATGCCCGCTTGACGGCATAAAAAGAACGGCTCGTCTTTTTGGCGAGCATTTTTTTATGGAAACTTTTTGGGAAAATGTGCATAAAAACCCCTTTGAGTATTGCGGATCCAGGAGGGGACAGAGTTTCAAGTTTGAATCCCCTCTCCACTATTAGGGTATGCTGCTAAAAGCAAAGAGTTGTCCGAAAAGCAGGGCGAAGCCGTTTCACTGCTTTAACGCAATTCTTCTGCCTTATTATAACACAAATGCCAATATTTTTCAATATTTTGGTTAGACATACCACGCCAATTTAGTTTTGTGATAAATTGTCATAAAGGGTGACACACTTTGAAAAAATCTGATTCTCACTTCATGTTTGAAATCCAAAATTTTTCTGACAAAATTTGCGAATATCTAATTTTGTCACAAAAATAGATTGGCGTGTACTTTGTCTTGGCCTATTGCAATTTTCCGCAAAATAATGTATATTATAAGGAGCAATAAAGGAGATGATAAAATGTCAACACAATTGGAACAAAATCCCAACACCGTAGAGGCGCCAAAGGACGTCAAAACCATGGATGCCCAGGATCGTTTCTTGGCAAAACACCCCAAACTCAAGGCGTTCACCGACAAGCACCCCGAGCTTTACAAAATCATGAAGTTCTTTGCTGCGGGTGCAATCGCCAATGGTCCGGAACTGCTGACCCAACTGCTTTTCCTCAATGTGGTTTTCGCTTCCCTGCGAACAACCATGCCGCCCAGTAATGCCCTTTTCGACTTCGCCTCCAACTTCATCGACTTCCAAGACGGCATAGGGGGGATGTATGCCTACATGGTTTCCACGGCGGTGGGCTACACAATCGCTTACATACTCAACCGTAAAATCAGCTTCCAAGCCAATAACAACGTGGCGTTGAGTACGTTCCTCTACGCGATAATGGTGGTGTTTACCATCGTCGCAAACGGCTTTATCGGTCCGTTTATCGAGCAGTATGTGGCAAGACTTGGCACTCCCGAGCTACTCACCCAAACCGTAGCAAAACTCCTGTGTATGGCAGTGCCCGGCTTGTGGACTTATCCCTGCAATAGGTTTATTATTCATCGGCAGGTCAAGTGAGTGTATATGAGTGATTATTCACAGGTGAGGGGGAATCCGGGATAACTCCCGACCCTCTGTGCTGAATACTCACTGTGCCATTACCCCGCACTTGAACAGTAGGCAAGTAATAATGTCGAGTGTTTATGTGCGGGGTAATATATGTAGTCACTTAACTTAACATAAAGGAGAAATTTCATGAATTTTTTTAAGCGCTTTAACGACGCCCTCCATTCCCGTATCGGCGCATACGTTTTCTTCGCACTTGCGGCAGTAGCTTTCGCAATGTTTTATGGCTCAGAGCACGCCCACAAATGGATGCCGGAAGTTTATCCTTTGGGAGAAAAATTCGTTCCAACACTGCTCTGGGTTATTGGTATTTGTGCTGCTGCTGCACTCATATTCCTGGTTACAACCGAAAAAATCCAAAAACGCGCTTTGCGTGTAATACAAACGATGGTTTGTGTGTTGTCAGGCATTCTTTTCGGATATACTTTTTTTGTAGCGTTTTCTTTGGATCTTGGTTTTGATTACATACAAAGAGGTCTTGAGGTTTTGTCTGCCCATCTGCCATTGCTTGCGATTGCGCTTGCGCTGCCTCTTCCATTTGCAATTTTCGCAAACCCCAAAAAGCAATTCATTGGGGTTGTGTCTGCCGCCGTGATCTCGTGCCTGGCTGTATCAATTGTATTTTGCGTGACATATATAAAGACGGATGGGGGATTTGCAAAAAATGGATGGCATCAGAAATCTTTGCCTGAAAATGCTGAGGTGATGATTTCCGTCTTACCCTCCGAGCGTCAAATTGCCCATGCAGAGGAAACGGAATTTGCCGCTTTCATACACTTTGGTATTAATACCTTCACCGGAAGGGAATGGGGCTCAGGCACAGAGGATCCCGCGCTGTTTAACCCTACCAATCTGGATACGGATCAGTGGGCAAAGGCTATGGCGGACGCAGGTATGAAGGGCGCAATACTTACCGCTAAGCACCATGACGGTTTTGCCCTTTGGCAAACTGAGCATTCTGAATTTTCTATCAAGAACAGTCCATATAAGAATGGAAAAGGCGATATCGCAAAGGAGTTCGCGGATTCTTGCCGAAAATACGGACTGAAAGTTGGTTTCTATCTTTCGCCTTGGGATTTGCATGAGCCGACTTATGGTTCAGATGCCTACAATGACTTTTATAAAGCCCAACTGCGGGAGTTGCTCACGAACTACGGTGAAGTCTCATTTGTCTGGTTTGACGGAGCCGCCAACGAAGATGGCTATGAATATGGCCGCGGTCGCAAGCAGGAATACGATTGGGATGGTATTGTTGCGCTAGTTAGAGAGTTACAGCCGGGCGCCGTAACCGCGATTGCACCGCCGGTCCCGGATGTGGCATGGGTGGGGAATGAGGACGGTCTGGCAAACGGCAATGTCAGAAGCGTGAGGTACAGGTCAGACCAATGGATTTGGGCAAAGAGCGAGTGCGATGTGTCTATCCGGCACGGTTGGTTTTATAATGAACATGAAGAGCCTAAAAGTCTTGAACACTTGATGTATATTTATTACAATTCTGTTGGAATGAACTGCACGCTGCTGTTGAACGTCCCACCGAACAAAGAAGGTCTTTTCGACGAGAAAGACGTGGCGCGGCTTTCAGAAATGGGTAAAGCCATCGAAGCCATTTATGAAAACAAAATTCCTACTGAAATGAGTGCCTTGAGTGAAGATGGAGATATTTACGCCTTGGATTGCAAACTGGATTCACCTCAGAAAATTGAGAACGTGGTTTTTTCGGAGGATGCCCACAATTTCAGCGAGCGGGTTATGAAGTTCTCTGTTTACGCTAAAATAGGAGGGCTTTACCTTAAGGTAGGAGAATCAGAAGCCGCTGGTTGGAAATCTATTGTGAAGTTGGATAAATGGCTGACGCCAAAAACTGATTCCTATCGAATCTTGATTGAAGAAGCGAGAGGCAATCCTGCTGTGCGGGAAATTGGTTTTTATAATTAGAGCGTGTGATTTTAGAATAAGCTGATTGCTTGAAACATGAATATAGGTGAGGTTTGTGTTGGTGAGTGTGTTTCAAGTGGTTTTGGAACACAATTTGCAAAAAAATTTGACAAATCCCCGTAAATCTGATATAATACCGTTCGGCAATCAGCTGAAAAACAATTAAAACCAACATTTTGGGGGACACAAACGTGGCAAATATCAAATCTGCAAAAAAGCGCATCTTGGTGAATAAGGCAAAGGCGGTACGTAACCGTTCACGCAATTCCGCGCTGAAAACGGCAATAAAAAAGGCGAACGCGGCGGCAACAGCGGGTAGTACGGACTTGAATGCGCTAGTCACGGATGCCATCAAAAAGGTTGATCAAGCAGCAGCGAGGAATCTTATCCACAAAAACAACGCGGCGAGGAAGAAGTCCGCCCTAGCTAAGCTTGTGTAATTTGTGCAACCGACATTTCAGTAGTTGACGTTTGTGTCAGGCGGCAGACGAGTTCTTTTTCTTGCAGGAAAACCTCGCAAGCCGTGGCTAGATAGCCGCGCCCCGACGCTTAACTACTGTATACGACCCATTAGCTCAGTTGGCAGAGCACTTGACTTTTAATCAAGGTGTCCGGCGTTCGAGTCGCCGATGGGTCACCAGTAAATAGCAAGCTGTGGTAAAAGCCTTACGACAGCTTGCTTTTTTCATTTTTGCATAAGGGCGTCAAGCGGGGAAAATTTGGGAAAATAGACTACTGTTTTTGCACTAGTCATGTGCACATACTTTTTCACCATTTCAAGGCTTGTGTGACCTAAAATTTGTTGCAAGCTGTAAATGTCACCGCCACGCTCTAAGTACCGTGTAGCAAAGGTATGTCGCAACAAATGAGGGCGTAATCGTGGAATCTCAGCACGGGTTTTCAGACGGCGAAAAAGGTTCTTGACGGTGCTTTGTTTTATCGCAATCAGGGTGTCTTTTACGAATAAAGGTGCCTCGGGCTTTAGAGTTGGAAGCCGTGAAACATATCGAATTAGAGCCTTTTTGCTTTGAAGCCCTAGGGGGATAATTCGCTGTTTATTGCCTTTGTCGTTTTTTGCTAGAATTGCGTATAAGCTCCGCCAAGAGTGCCACAGGTTTCATGGTCGGGTGTTCGTAACTTCGGCTCGGTTTGTCGTAGTAAAGCACCGTAAGCAAATTTTACAGATTAGATATATTTATATTTTGAGAATTCAGACTTGCACTTACAGTTTGCATTAAACAACTGCAAAATCCTCACTCCACCGTAACAGACTTAGCCAAATTCCGCGGCTTATCAATATCGCAGCCCCGTAGGCGAGCGACGTGGTAGCTGAGCAGCTGCAAAGGTACCACCGCCAATGAGGGCATGACCAGGGGATGGGTTTTGCGGATGGTGATTACCCCCCGTGCATCTTCTATATCATCCAGTGTGGTGACAGCGAAAACAGCCGCGCCCCTTGCCATGACCTCACGGATGTTCGCCAGGGTTTTTGGCAGTAATCGCTCGCAACACGCCAGAGCAATCACCGGTGTACCCTCTTCCACAAGGGAAATCGTACCGTGCTTCAATTCTCCCGCAGGATAAGCCTCTGAGTGCAGGTAGCTGATCTCCTTAAGCTTCAATGACCCCTCCAAGACGGTGGAAAAGTCCAAATTGCGCCCTATGAAATAGGCGTGTTCCGCCTCATAAATCTCTCGTGCCATGTCCATCGCGGGTTTTTCTGTGGTATCCAAAACCTGCTGAACGTCCTCTGGCAAGCGCCGCAAAGCCTGTTGAAAGGCGTTTTTTTGCTTACTGTCAGTGACATAGTGCAGTGCCAGAGAGTAAAGTACCGCCAACTGTGCGCAATACGCCTTTGTAGTCGCCACCGCCACCTCTGTCCCCGCCTTTGTGGGCAATATAATACGACACTCACGAGCAATTGCACTGCCCGGCACGTTGACGATTCCAACGCTCACCGCGCCGTTTGCATTCGCCTCCCTCACTGCAGCCAGAGTGTCTGCCGTTTCGCCGCTTTGGCTGACAAATACCGCAAGATCGCTATCGCCAATGAGTGGATAACAATACCTGAACTCCGATGCCACAGCTGTTTCGCAGGGGATTTTCGCTAGCTCCTCGATAACATATTTTCCCGTGACGCAGGCGTGGTATGCTGAACCGCAGGCAATTAGCCAGATTTTTCGTGGTTTTTCAGGGAGTTCACATGACAGTGAAAACGCTCCGTCTGTGAAAAACTGTGCGAGCGTCTGCCGCAAAGCAAGGGGCTGCTGATCAATCTCACTGCGCATGAAATGCTCATAATCCCCCTTGTCGATGCGTTGCTCTTTCCAGGAAAACTTCTCTCCCGATTTGTCGATTATATCGCCGTCACAGTTGTAAAAGCATACCGTGTTTTTCGTCAAAACTCCAATTTCTCCATCGCACAAACGGTAGGTTGTTGTGACATCTTCATCAAATGCGGCGTAATCCGAGGCGAGATATGTCCCTCCCGCTCCAACGCCAACCAGTAGAGGCGAGCCTTTGCAAGCGCAGAACAAGGTATCAGGCATTGCGGCACATAAAATCCCCAACGCCCACGCCCCCTCGAGGCGTTTTTGTGTGTTTACCAGAGCTTCAACGGGGTTTATTTCCCCTTGCTTTTCCAATAAATGGGGGATTACTTCCGTGTCTGTTTCCGACTTAAACTTAACGTCCGCCAACTCACGGCGCAGTTCTTCGGCATTTTCGATTATGCCGTTGTGTACCACAACCCACTGTTTCTTTTCGCTCAAATGTGGGTGGGCGTTTTCTTCCGTGGGCGGACCGTGAGTCGCCCAACGGGTGTGGGCGATGCCCGTCACCGCTGCGCTGTTTAGCTTCTCCAATGGGGTTTTCAGTTGTGTCACACGTCCCGCGCGGCGCAATAATTGAAAGTTTCCCTCCTCAGAAAGAGCAACTCCCGCCGAGTCATAACCCCTATACTCCAGTTTTTCCAAGCCGCCTAACAAAAACGGCGCAGCTCTTTTATCCCCTGTATAACCAACGATTCCGCACATAATTCCTCCTTCTAGTACCTAGCGCCAAAATACCGACTCGGTTTTATTCACCTGTCTTGCCCGGGCGAAAACAAGTGCGCCGTCGGGGACATTTTCGGTGATTACCGACCCTGCGGCTGTGTAAACGTTCTTGCCCAAAGTTACGGGGGCAACAAGCGTGCTGTCGCAACCGATGAAGCAGTCCGC
>WRKY01000010.1 GCA_009777895.1 Oscillospiraceae bacterium | reverse complement strand
TGGCTCTCCGATTAGGCATGGATTGTTTTTCGTCCGGCGGCACAAAATCTGCACCGTGCGGGCAATTTCCCTATCCCGCCCGATAATCCGGTCAATCTTCCCGTCTCTCGCCCGTTTTGTCAAATCCGTGGCGAACTTACTTAAGAATTTCCGCTCCTCTTTTTTTACTTCCTTTTTCTTCTTCTTCTCTTTCTTGGTTTTCTCTTTGCCGTCCTTTTCATGGGGATCGGAGCTGCCTGACTGGGCAATCTGCCCCTCCCCACTTTGGGGATTTTGAGGGTTGAGCTGCTGATTGAACATACCAAACAGCGGGATTTGAGTCCCGCTAGGCGGCTGAAAACCCTCCATATCCGCGTTTTCCAAGAAGTTTTCAATCATCTCGTCCGCACCCTCAAGCTCCTCCTCGGGAATACCCATATTCTTGAGCATTTGGGTGACAGGACCGATGTTCATTTTAATTGCACACTGAAAGCAGATACTCTGCTGAACAGTATTTCCGTTGGCGTCTGTTTGCCCCACGGTGACCTGTGCAGGGCGTTTTTGACAGATGTTACAAAGCATTTAGTTTTCCTTTCCTACGGCGACGGCGGCTTTTTCAGCCCGTACCGCAAAGCCGCGCTTGACTTCCTTGATTATTCCCGGAACGTAGCTGAAGAACGCAGCTAATGACAGTGCCGCGCTTAACGCCACGGCGATGATTACCACGGTTTCGGGGAGTGTCCACTGGGGATATTCCAGGGCGATTGCGCCGATTTCAGGGGCGAAACCCAATATCAGGCACATGACCACATAGAACACAAGTGTTGCGAGTTTTCCGAAAAGCTCCGAGGCTTGGGGGCGCATTTTTAGTATCAGCATTGCCGCACCGCCCACAAGCATGAATATTTCTTTGCCGAAGAACACGGCGAACACCCATGAATATTCCCGCAAAAGGGGCAGTTGTGTGTGTGTGAAGTGGAACAGCAGGATAACGGCGAGGACGATTTGCGTGACTTTATCGGCTATGGGGTCAAGGAGCTTGCCGAACTCGGTTATCATGTCATATTTGCGGGCGATAACGCCGTCGAGCTTGTCGGAAATCCCTGAAATCAGCAGTAAAATCAACGCCGCCATATAATGTTTTTCCATGTAAAGCAATGTGAATGGAATCAACAAAACTATGCGCAATATACAGATAACGTTTGGCACGTTTGTGTTTTTCTTCAAAAACTCTTTCATATTACGATCCTTTCTGTGCGTATTACAACGCAAACTTGATACATGATTCAAAACGAAAACGCTTCAATAACGCCCCTAAACAACGCCGAACAATGTTCAGCTTGCTATATTATAGCTTATTCCGGCATAAATGTCAAAAGGGCTTGCCCAAAAGGTAGTATTGGCCGATTAGTTTGAGAGGATACAGGAGCCAGGTTGGAAATGCTACACCTGAATCCTGTATCCTCCCTCCTGACTCCTCCCCTATCTGCCTCCGACATTAACCCGGCACCGCAAAGCAGGTCCGCCCATGCTCACGGGCATAATCTGCTTCTTCCCGCAATATCCGGAAGATACCCATACAAAGTCCTGGGAGAGCATATCAACGCTCTGAAGCATTTCAAACGCCACGCCGGATATGGTGGTGTCCCGCAAGGCGCGGGCGATTTTGCCGTTGACAATCTCGTATCCCATACACACGCCGAACATAAATTCTCCCGTGGTGTCCGCCTGCCCATTGTTGGTTTCGGTGAAATAATAGCCTCTGTCCACGCTGGCAATCATGTCCTCAAGTTTATCCTTACCCGGCAAAATCGCCGTGTTGCGCATACGGATCAACGGCTCGTCCGAATATGCATACGCCCGGGCGGAGCCCGTGGGAGCGTGACCGTAAAGCCGCGCCGTTTCGCGGGAGTGCATATAGCCCGTGAGGTAGCCGTCCTTAATCAGCACAGCATCCTGGGCGGCAACCCCCTCGTCGTCACAAAAAATCGGCAGAGGAGCCGTCGTGCCGTCGGGGAGGGTGTGGGCAAAATCAATCATGGTAACCAAATTACTGGCGACACGCTTGTGGAGGTTGTCCGCCGCAACAGAGCCGGACTGGACAAAATCCGCCTCACAGGTATGACCCACCGCCTCGTGGGCGAGCATCCCCGCCAAATTGGGGTGGAGCACACAAATGTGGCTACCCGCGTCGGGAAAGACGCCCTCAGCTTTTTTGCACAGCTGTGTGTACAGCTCGTCAATTTTGGGGAACAGCTCGGCGGGTGAGCTGAATACCTCATGCAGGGTGCCGCCCCGCCCGTAAACATCGTAAAGCTCCACTGTCGCGCCGTCCTTGGTGTTCATGGTGAGGAACACATAGGCATAGCAGCGGGGGGTGAGGGAGTAGCTCTGCGTACCAAAATCAGTGCGCAGGTGCTTTTCCATGCTGTCCGCGCTGACGGCTATGGTTCTCCCCGAAAGGTCAGGGTGCTTTTTGGCGATATAGTCGTCCAACTCGCGGGCAAAATCCAAATACTCTTTCTGTTGCGTATCAGTGTTATCGGCATCCCGGCGCAGTGTTACAGGGGGGACATGGGGCATTGTCTTTGGGGGGATTTTCGCCCGTCCCTCAAGGAATTCGGCGTTTTCCGCCGCAGCTTTAATCACCGCCGCCACGGCTTGGGGGGAGGTGTCCGCGTCGGAGGCGAAGCCGTAAACCCCACCGCGCAGTGTCCGCGCGGAAACGCCGCTAGAACGTGTGCGCACGTTGCTAATCAAATTTCCGCTCAACAATGACACCTTGCGGGAGGTGTTGGTCTGAATGCGCAGTTCCGTGTTTGGGGGTATGGTCATTTTTCGCTCCTGTTTTTGAGGTGATCTATTTTTGCGGTGTTTGCTTGTTATTGAAAGTATAACACGAAATGCGGGAATTTGCAACTGAAACTTGGCAACCCACCCTTTTTTGTGTTATAATATCCCCACTCAAAACGAAAGAGAACAGCCATGCCTTTTTGCCATCTACATCTGCACACAGAGTTTTCCCTGTTGGACGGCGCGTGCCGCATCCCGGCGCTTGTGAGCCGCGTCAAGGAACTGGGGCAGCACGCCTGCGCCATAACCGACCACGGCGTGATGTACGGTGTTGTGGATTTTTATCGCGAGTGCAAAAAACAGGGGATTAAGCCTATAATCGGCTGCGAGGTTTACGTCGCTTCCCGTAAGCTCACGGACAAGGATTTTCGCCTTGACAACGAGCGTTTTCATCTGGTATTGCTGTGTAAAAATGAGGTTGGCTACAAAAACCTGCTGCAGCTTGTTTCGACCGCGTGGACTCAGGGCTTTTACACCAAACCTCGCGTTGACAGGGAGCTTTTGGCGCGGCACAGCGAGGGCTTGATTGCCCTCTCCGCTTGCCTTGCGGGTGAGATCCCCCGCGCCGTCGCCCGCGGTGATTTTGGCGGAGCAAGAGAAAGTGCCCGTTGGTATGAAAGCACTTTCGGCGCGGGAAATTTTTACATTGAGATACAGGATCATAACCTCCCCGAACAAAAAAAAATCAACGGCTCACTCATAAAAATGGCGCGGGAGCTGAATATCCCTCTTGTCGCCAGCAATGATGCTCACTATCTTGAACGGGTGGACAGCGAGCTTCAGCAGGTGCTTTTGTGCATACAGACCAACCACCGTATTGGCGAGGATACGGGTATGGACTTTGGCACGGACGAGTTTTATGTCAAGAGCGAGCAGGAGATGCTAAGTCTTTTCCCCGAGGCTCCTGAAGCCATACACAACACACAGGAAATCAGCGACAAGTGCAACCTTGAAATAGAGTTCAAAAACTACAAGCTGCCCAAGTTCACCCCACCTGACGACAGTGAGAGTTTTGAGTATTTCAAGCGTATCTGTAATGATGGTCTGCGCCGGCTCAAAGGTAAAAGCCCGCCCCGCCGCTACACAGAAAGGCTTGAGTTTGAGCTTGAAGTCATCCAATCCATGGGTTATGTGGATTACTTTCTCATCGTTCATGATTTTATTGACTGGGCAAAGAAAAACGGCATTTCCGTGGGACCGGGACGGGGCAGCGGCGCGGGGAGCCTGGCGGCGTATTCCATCGGCATTACAGGTATTGACCCCATTGAATATTCCCTGCTCTTTGAGCGGTTTTTAAACCCCGAACGGGTGAGTATGCCCGACTTCGACATCGATTTTTGCTACGAACGCCGCGGGGAGGTCATCCGCTACGTTCAGGAGAAATACGGTGCGGATCATGTCGCACAAATCGTCACTTTCGGAACAATTGCCGCCCGCAGTGCCATTCGCGACGTGGGGCGCGTTATGGGTATCGGCTATGGGGCGGTGGACGCAGTGGCAAAAGCCATCCCCACGGATTTGGGGATGACTCTGCCCAAGGCACTGGAGATTTCACCCCAACTGCGTTCCCTGCGTGAAAGTGACGAGGATATCGCCAAGCTTTTGGATATGGCGCTGCGCATTGAGGGCATCGTCCGCCACACCTCAACCCACGCCGCAGGGGTAATAATCACTCCACAGCCCGTGACGGATTTTGTTCCTTTGGCTCTCAACGGTGAGGACAGGGTGACGCAATTCCCCATGAACACCCTTGAGGAGTTGGGGCTTTTGAAGATGGACTTTTTGGGGCTTCGCACTCTGACCGTCATCAACCAAGCCTCAAAAATGGTTGCCAAAAAGCTCAAGGATTTTCATATCAGCCAGATTGACCTTTCGGACAAGGCGGTTTTTGATATGCTCGGCAAGGGGCAGACAAGCGGGGTTTTTCAGCTTGAAAGCAGCGGTATGCGTTCCACGTTGATGAGCCTTGCCCCCCAGAGCGTTGAGGATATCACGGCTATAATTTCCCTTTATCGTCCCGGACCTATGGATTCCATCCCAAAATACGCTGAAAATCGTCATAATCCCGCTAAAATCCATTACCTTTGTCCTGAACTCAAACCCATTTTGGAGGTCACTTACGGCTGCATGATTTATCAGGAGCAGGTGATGCAAATTTTCAGGGAGCTAGCGGGCTATAGCTTTGGGCAGGCGGACATTGTGCGGCGGGCGATGAGTAAGAAAAAGCACGACGTGCTAGAGGCGGAACGGGCAAGTTTCGTGGCAGGATGCGCCAAAAAGGGTATTAGTGAGAGTGCTGCTGCCGCAATTTTCCGCGAGATGTCCTCCTTTGCCTCCTACGCGTTCAACAAGAGTCACGCGGCGGCGTATGCCCTTGTCGCCTATCAAACGGCGTGGCTGAAGTACCACTACCCCTGCGAGTTTTTGGCGGCACAGCTCTCGGCATACCTCGAAAGCGCATCAAAAGTGGCGGAGTATATTGGTGAAGCAGGGCGGTTGAGCATCAAGATTTTGCCACCTCACGTCAATGATGTAAGTGCGAGCTTCACCACGGGCGGGGACAGAATTCGATTTGGTATGCTCGCTATCAAGGGGCTTGGACTGGGAGTGATTGAGGACATTATTTGCGAGAGAGAGCTTGAGCCTTTCACTAGCTTTTATAATTTCTGCCGGCGTATGTTCAAAAAGCAAAGTTTCAACAAGCGAGCCGCCGAGGCGTTGATAAACGCGGGGGCATTGGACTCTCTGGGTGCTCACAGACGGCAGATGCTCATAGCTCTGCCCGAACTTATAGAAAGTTTGAGCGAAAGCACGCAAATTTCCGGGCAAATAAGCTTTGGGGAGATTTTACCCGAACTGAAAAATCGTGACGACTATCTTCTTCCCCAGGTGCAGCCCTTTTCCCGGGACGAACTCCTGCGCCTTGAGAAAGAGGTTTTGGGGCTGTATATTTCCGACCATCCCCTCAAGGAGTACAGCGACAGCACCGCCACACCCATCGCCAAGTTGACCGACGGGGAGAATCTCATCGCCCGTGACGGGGAGCGGGTGCGGATTTTGGCGATACTCACCAAAGTGCGAAACCGCCTGACGCGCAAAAACGAAAGTATGTCAATACTCATCGCCGAGGATATGAGCGGCGCAATTGAGGTGCTTGTTTTTCCTCGAATCCTGGATAAGCTGCGCCATCTCCTCATTGAGGGCGACATACTCATACTGGAAGGGCGGCTCTCTGCCCGTGAAGATGAGGAAGCGAAAATCATGTTGGATACAGCTGTGAGGGTTGGGGAATCAGGAGACACAGTTCAAGGTAGAATTGACAGCGGACAGCCGACTGCCGACAGTAGATTGCCTACTGCCAAGCGTCTGTGTTTGAGGTTCAAGAGTGCCGGCACCCCTGAAGAAAAGCGGGCAAAAGCCCTCCTCGGGATTTTTTCCAGCGAGGAGGATTACGGTAAGATTCAGGTGCTGTTTTTTTACTCTGACAGCGAGAAATACGAAAAAAAATCCCCCTGCGCTTTGAACCCGACGCTGCTCAAAGCCCTTGAGGGAGTTTTGGGGGCGGGGAATGTTGTGGCGCAATGAGGTTGTAGGAGAGGGAATGCAGGATTGAGGGTTGGATTTTCCTCCTCCGTTTTGCTTTTTCCCCGCATTTGTAGTATAATATTAGGGGCTACCTGAAAAACAAAATAACTTGTCTATTTTGGCTAAAACGGGCTGCAACATCGTTGAAACTCCTCGGAATACGAAAGTATTCCTGCGGTTTCTCCTCGTTTCGCTCTGTTTTACCCCAAAATGTCTAGCGTTTTTTAGCTTTCAGACAAGCCCTAGTCAGCCTTGTTCATCTTACCCGACAGCTGCTCCAACGCAGTGTTTTCCACGATGCAGCGCCAGTATTCCCGCGTGGCGGCGGCAGTTAACGCTCCGCCTGTTTCAAGGATACCGTACTCCTCGAAAAAAACGCGAAATGAACGCCTGCACTCCTTAATCAACAGGCGATACGCCCCTTTGTTCTCGTAAAGGGAACTGCCCTCCGGCAGGCTGTCATCCAGGTTTTTAAGCGCCATAGCGCAGTCCAAGAGACTGTCCGTGTCGCTGAAACTGACGCATATGTAACTATCCTCACCCTGACATTTCATCCCACGATTTTGGGTGACTATCCGCCGCGTGCCGTTAAGTAGCGTAAAGTGCAGTACACAGCCGCCCTTTCGTCCCGGGATAACCTCAATCATCATCCGCCCCGACGGGTCGATATCCCTCCCCAACTCTCTCCCGGCGATGTCAAGAACCGTCCAAATCACCCGACGCGTTTCGATGTTGGAGTAATCAAGCTGAGAAAAACTAATCTCCAAATCCTCCATGTCCAACTCGCTTAGCTCCACCACAATGCGTTCCTTAGAAAGCTCCTCGATTTTCATGTTACCCACTCCTTTTTTATCTGACAAGATAATTGAAAGATTGATTTCTAATAAGCTACTATATAATATTCTATTTCCGCGAAAAGTTCAATGCAATATTTCTTCCAAAACTGGAGGCGTTAACCATGGCAAAAACTGCCGACAAAAAAGCGCAGAGCCATTTTTTCATCGCCCTGCTCATGCTCATGCTACCCACGGTGATGGCTTGGTATTACTACCGGGGCGATGCCCTGCGCCAAATCGTCACCTGCGCCGCCGCCGCGTTCATCTGTGAGCTTGCAGTGCGCTTTGTTTTCCGCAAGACACTGAAGTTCAGCTTCGACTACGGCAGTCTGTTCACAGGCGCGTTCATCGCCCTTTGCCTGCCCGCCGACGCCTCCTTGACACTGTCACTGTGCGCGGTTTTCTTCGCCGTATTGGTCGCCGCGCTGCCCTTTGGCGGTTTCCAACACGCCCCCTTTATCCCCGCCGCGGCAGGGCTTGCCTTTGTCTGTCTATGCTTCCCTGAAGAATTTTTTACCTACCCCCCTGTGGTTCTGCCGCAGTCCGAATCCATAATCGCCCAAGGCGATTCCCTCGCCTTGTTACTCCAAACAGGCGGCATATCCCGCCTTGAAACCATCTCACTTTTGGAGATTATCAACGGCAATATCTCCGGACCCATGGGGGCGGGATCTCTTCCCCTGATATTCGGTACAATCTTCTTCACACTCCTCCTTGGCAAGGAGGCATTCGCTAGCTCCGCAGGCTTTGCGGCGGGTATGACCGCTATGGCGGCGCTCTTTCCCCGCGTCACCACAGGGATGACCCACTCGATACTCCTTGAACTCTCCGCCGGAGCGGCACTCCTGTGCGGAATCTGTTTAATCCACAGCCCCGCCAATCGCCCAAAACACTGGGGATGGTGCCTGGGCTACGGGATCTACACCGCCATCGCCGTTATGTGCTACCGCTATTTCGGCGTACACGAGGAAGGGGTGTGGTTCGCCGTGTTGTTTGCAAACGGCACATGGGGGATACTGGAGGGCGCGTTTACAAAGCTGATAAACCACACAAAATCAGGCAACAACGGGGAAATTTTGCCCCCGGTTCAGGAGGAGGCGGCACAGGGATGATATTAGATTTGTTCAAGAAAAAGCACCATCCGGACACAAAAAACGAGGGTGCGCAAAGCCTGTTCCTCCAACATTTTTATCACTTTGCCATCGCCCGCAACCCGGTGCTTATACAAATGTTGGCAATTTGCACCGTCATGGCGGCAGGGACACTGAAGTTGGCGTTGATGTTCACGGCGGCATTTGCGGTGATTTTCCTAGCAACCCAATGCCTTGCCAACCTATTTATGGCGGGATGGAAGCGCTATTTCCGCGTGGCGGCATATGCGGCAATCGGTGCGATTTTTTCCTGGGCAATCCTACTGTTCATTCAGGGGATTGACGAAAATTTCCCCGTTAGCTCTAGCATTTACCTCACAATGCTCGCCGTCAGCGGAATCACCGTCCTCCACTGTGAAAAAGGGGCAGTAAACAAGCCCTTCAAGGAGAGTCTTGAGGAGGCGCTTGTGCTGATTTTGGGCTATGGGCTTGTGATTTCCCTCTGCGGCGCTATGCGGGAGATTCTTGCAACAGGACAGCTCTTCACCTGGGTGATAATACCGGATTTTGGCATAAGCTTCTTCGCCCATCCCATGAGTTCCCTGTTTATATTGGGCTTTTTGGCAGCCTTTTTGCGTGTTGTTGTCCACCAGTATTTGATGCCATATGTCCATGAAGTGGCAATGAAAGTCAGCAAAACCCGCGTCACCATTGCCGAGGTTCCCGACAGCCAACAGCCCCCTGAGTACGCGCCAATTGATTACGAATCCCCCGCTCCTAACTCCACGGAAACAGATATTTCCGGCAAAACAGACACCCGCGGCGAATTTTCCCACGAGGACAGCGCTAGGGAGGACATACCTCCCGCAGATTCCGAGGATTCCGACACCCCATACGCGCCAAGTCCCGTCCTCCCCGAGGAAGCACCTCCCGCTGCATTTGAGGACACCCAGGAACGCTTTGAAACAATGCTTGCGGAGTTGCGCAAACGGTATTTGGAGTAAGTCATAGTCGATTATAGCCGTCCGACTTGAAAATCAAATTTTCGGTAATAACAAAAAAAGGGTACGCCTGCGCACCCTTTTACAGTCGATTAACTTGAAAATCGGCTGAGGATTTGCGAGAATATTTTTCGTCTGGCAAGGAAAAAAGCACAGGAATACTTTCGTATTGCGAGCATTTTTGACGAAGTCAGATGGAAAATAGACCGCAAAGACCAGTTGAGTTTCATGTTAGGAGACTATATTATTTTGCTTATTCCGCAGTGTAAGGCAACAGCGCAACTTGCCGGGCGCGCTTGATGGCGGTGGTCAGTTGGCGTTGGTGTGCGGCGCAAGTGCCCGTTACGCGGCGGGGCAGGATTTTTGCACGGTCGCTGATGAATTTACGCAGACGGGGAATGTCCTTGTAATCGATATAATCAACGTCGTCCACGCAAAAAGCGCATACCTTCCTGCGTTTTTTGAACTTGCGATCGTTATCGTAAGCCATGGTTATCACTCCTATTTTAATTAATGTGTCAACAGTTTCTGCTGTCGCTTGCAGTCAATAGGGACAGCCTCTTAACTGTGTATTGAATCCCGGATACGCATTACCGAATATCGAAATCCTCTATATTCAGAACGGAAGACCCTCCAGGTCATCGTCATCAACCTCGATTTCGGCGAAATCAGAGGCATCCGCGTTGGCGTAGCTAGGTGCGGGTTGGTTGGCTGTGTAACCGCCGCCTGCCGGTGGCTGCTGCGGGGCTGCGGGGCGGTCATATACGCCCTCACGTTGGGGCTTGCTGAGTACAAAGCTGAGGTTGTCAGCTTGAATTTCAACGGCTTTGCGCTGAACGCCTTCCTTGTCCTCGTAGTTACGTGCCTGGATTGAACCCTGCACAACTATGGGATCGCCCTTGCGGAAATAGCGTTGTAGGAATTCCGCCGTTTGACGCCACGCGGAAACGTCCAGGAAGTCTGCTTGGCGGTTGCCGCTAGCATCTTTGAAACGACGGTCAACGGCGATACGGCAATGTGCGACGCTAACGCCTGACTGGGTCGTACGCAGTTCGGGGTCAGCGACCAAACGACCCATCAATACTACAAAATTCATATCACGTCTCCTCTTCTTCCGCTGTTTCGTCGGGTTCATCCTTGGGCTTCAGCTCGGGACGGACAGTGACTAGAACACGTAGTACGCCATCAGTGATTTTGAGTACACGGTTGAATTCCGCAGGGAATTCGGGTTCAGCCGCAAAGCGATACAGGACATAGTAGCCTTGGGGTTCGTCGTTGATTGGGTAAGCCAAGCGGCGTACTCCCCATGGATCTGTAACCTCTGCGGTGGCGTTTTCGTCAATCATAGTCTGAAAACGCGCCTCTAGCTCTTTAGCTTTCTCCTCACCTTGGGCAATGGAGTAGACGACTAGAGCCTCATAGTTTTTGCTAGACATTTTGTTTGACCTCCTTATGGACATTAGACTGCGTTTTGGCGGGAATCGGCGGTTTCGTCATGATATATCTGCAATTGCTGCAAACTAACGTCGCACAACCACAGCAACAGGGCTACTCAATCACGACGACCGAAGCCATATCGCCCCCGCGCTTTCGCAGTAAGGATGCTGTAGAATTTTTTTTACAGCTGTTAAGATTATAGCACAAATTGCGGAAAAATACAAGGGGGCTGTAATTTTTTGAAATGCCCTTTCCGCTTACAATCTACTACCCCCCCGCCTACATCGCTCCAACCAAAGCCTTAAGATAAGCTCGGAAGCTTTCGGCGGTTTCGGGGTGTTTCAGCGCTACCTCGCAGTTTGCCTGTAAGATCCCCAGTTTATTTCCCATATCATAACGCCGTCCGATGAAGTCGCACGCCAAAAGTTGATCATTGGCGCCAAGCTCGCTCATGACATCGGTAAGGTAAAGCTCCTCGTCGTCGGGAATGGCGGCGATGCCCTCGCGGAGCATTTTGAATACCTGGGGCGGCAATATCACGCGCCCCAAAATTGCATACAGGCTTAAAATCTCCTCATCTGTGGGCTTTTCGATAATTTTCGTGCAGTTCATGAGTCTGTCCTCGCCCGCAATCGGCGAAACGCCCAGGGTGCAATACAGCTTGATAAGCTCGCGGCTGACCTCCTGTACCCCCACAACACTCTTACCGTATTTCTCGTAAGCGCGGCAAAGCTGCGCCGTGACGGGGTCGTCATTGAGGATGACATCGTCGCCGTACAGCACTGCAAAAGGCTCGTTGCCAACAAAGGACTCACCGCATAATATGGCGTGTCCCAGCCCCTTTGTAACTTTTTGACGGATAAAATAAATATTCGCCTTGATCTCTGAAACAGCGCGAACCTGTGCCAAAATATCCGCCTTTTTGGGGTTGCCCTCCAATTTGTGTTCCAACTCATATGCGTAATCAAAGTGATCCTCAATCACGCCCTTGCCGCGGTTGGTGATGATGAGAATGTCTTCAATCCCAGAGGCGACTGCCTCTTCCACGATATATTGAATCGCGGGTTTGTCAACGATATTCAGCATCTCCTTTGGTACGCATTTGCTTGCGGGCAGTACACGAGTACCCAATCCTGCGGCGGGAATAATTGCTTTTCTGACTTTCATATTGCTCTCCTTAAAACAGTAAATTTGTTGCTTGGGCGGTGAGGTAGCTCAGTAAGAGGTAGATGAGGACGGACTTGATGACGGAGGAGCGGCCTTCATTGAGGACCGCCATTTGGAATTTCGCGTCGTCACGGTGGATGACACGCAGGGTGCTGACAACCTCAATGGCGCGGCGGTAATAGAGCCTGTCGCCGATGAAGCCCGCAACAAGTCCCGCAATGATTTTAGCGCCAAACACCGACAACACGATGGGCAAAATCCCCTGTTGAGCGGAGATTACTGAGCGTAAAATCTCTTCATCGAGAGTCGCCCCCATAAGCGCCTGTGTGAAATTTTCGGAAGCGGCGAGGTACTCTCTGCCCACGGCGAAAAAGTTCAGCATCCACGCCTGCAAAAGATTCAAGGCGACGTTGATGGAGATGAAAATTGCGCCGATTGCGGGCATTTTGCGGAACAAAAACCAATAACCGTGGAACACGAATGCGGCAAAGTTGAAAGCGAAAGTCCGCGAATTTTGGGAAAAGCGCTTGAATTTTAGGATATAGCCGCGCAAATTCCGCTGTACAAACAGTGCCAGATCTCCCGCATAAGCGCCGCCTAAATCCTCACTGGGCGGGATATAATCGGGACCGCCGCTAGGGGCAATCCACACCCGGGGGACGCCTGGAACAGGGGGTTTTGTGGGACTTGGAGCATAGAATAAATACTCGCAATGCTCGCAAATATGGTATTCCGCCGTATTTTTTCGCCCGCAGTTGGGGCAAAAAAAACTGGTGGGTTCGGGGACAGTGTCAAGTTCGATGTCCTGCTGTTTTTCCCAACGTTCGATATGGGATTTCAGCGGATCGCTTACAGGAACTTCCTCCTCCTCAGGCTTTTGCCACGCAAACCCCTCTCCGTGCTTATCCGCCAATACGCAACGGTTTTCCCGCATCCAACATTGGCGATGCTGCGGCGCACCGCAATCCGGGCACGTGACGACGTCATCGTCAGATGTCATGTTATGGTCGCAGCCAGGGCATGGCGTGTTTTTATATAGCATATTCTCCTCCGAGCGTTAGAACCAGTCCACAGACTCTAATGCCAACCTCTTGTATGAGTATGAGGGGGCTATAATATTATACCACATTTTAGTGTTTTTGTCATCTACTGAATACAGGTTATAAGACCTCTTCGTGTTAATCGCTTCGCGGGAGGTCAATTGACAAACACAAGCAAACAAGCTATAATTATCACACCAAAAGAAAAAGGAGCGACGATGATTACAGAGGATTGGCTGTGGCGGCAGGTGGAAAGCCTGAACTTGATGGTGACTCGCCTGTTGTTACACAAAGATGAGGCGGCATATGAACTGCCTGTAAACCCCGGAGATTACAGCGAAAATGATCGCCTTTGCGCGTTGGTTCGCGGATGTATCCGCGACGCAGACGCCGTCACTGCCCTTGAGCTTTTGGATACAGCCGATGAGCGTGAGGGGGATGACTTTGCCGAGATTGCCCTGGAAGCGTATCGCGCTATGAACAACCTTGAGGAGGAAACTCTTGAGGAGAACGACATCTCCCGCCACGAGTTTTTGAGGGGGATAAAGGATCTCGCCAGTGAGCGGGGCTTTAATCTTTGGAAAGAGGAAGACTAATCTAATAATCATTGACATTACACAAAAAAGAAAGGATACGGGAGCTAGGCGCATAAAGTATTCACAAACATTTTTGCGCAAATTCTCCCGCAAACGGTGCCAAAATGGACTGTATTTTCTGTAAAATTATCAAAGGGGAAATCCCATCCAAAAAGGTTTATGAGGACGAAAATGTCTTGGCGTTCCACGACATAAACCCCAGGGCGAAAACACATATTGTGGTCATCCCCAAGGAACACATTGAGAGCGCGGCGGCGATTGATGCCCAAAATGCCTGTGCGGCGGCAAATGTGTTCACCGCCATCCCAAAAATTGCGCGTGAGTTGGGGTTGGAGAACTACCGCATAATCAACAACTGCGGTGAAGGCGCGGGACAGACCGTGTTTCATATTCACTTTCACCTTTTGGGCGGGGATTTGAGAGATTTTTAGCATCTAGCCCTTGCATTCCCCCAAAAAAATTGGTATAATACTGGTTTGACATATCCACACAGATAAAACCTAGAATACGGAGATAAATTAATGAGCTTTTTGAAAAAACTTTTTGGCGAATACTCAAAAAAAGAAATACGCCGTCTTAAGCCGCTGTTGGAGAAAACCAATGCGCTCCAGGAGGAATACAAGACTCTCTCTGATGCGCATTTGCAGGGAAAGACCCAACAGTTCAAGGATCGTCTTGCCAAGGGAGAAACCCTTGACGAACTGCTCCCGGAAGCATTTGCGACCTGCCGTGAGGCGGCGTGGCGCGTTTTGGGTATGCGCCACTTTGATGTGCAGATTTTGGGCGGCATCGTCCTCCATCAGGGGCGTATCGCGGAGATGAAAACAGGTGAGGGCAAAACATTGGTTGCGACATTGCCCGCCTATCTCAACGCACTGGCGGGCAACGGCGTGCATATCGTCACCGTCAACGACTATCTGGCACGCCGCGACAGCGAATGGATGGGGAAAATCCACCGTTTTTTAGGGTTAAACGTGGGTCTGATTGTCCACGAAAAAGACGACAGCGAACGCCGCGATGCCTATGCCTGTGACATCACCTACGGTACCAACAACGAGTTGGGCTTTGACTACCTGCGCGACAACATGGTACAGTATCAAGAACACAAGGTACAGCGGGGACACTCTTTTGCCATAGTGGACGAGGTGGACTCGATTTTGATTGACGAGGCGCGAACACCTCTCATCATAAGCGGTCGCGGGGATAAATCCACGGAGCTTTACGGATTTGCCGACAGCTTTGTCAAGGGACTGAAGCGAGTGCATATCCGCGAATTGGACACCAAAATCAACGCCGAGGATACCGAGGAGGGCAGAGAAGCGGACTATATCGTGGACGACAAGGCGCGTTCAGCGACATTGACCGCAAAGGGCGTGAAGAAAGCCGAGCGGCACTTCAACGTGGAAAACCTCATGGACGTGGATAATATGTCTTTGCTCCATCACCTAAACATGGCGATCCGTGCCAACGGCGTCATGCGCCTTGACGTGGACTATGTGGTCCGCGAGGGCGAGGTGCTGATTGTGGACGAATTCACAGGACGCGTTATGCTCGGACGCCGCTACAGCGAGGGACTGCATCAGGCGATTGAAGCTAAGGAAAACGTCAAGGTGGAGCACGAGAGCAAGACTCTTGCCACAATCACTTTCCAAAATTATTTCCGTCTTTACAAGAAACTCAGCGGTATGACGGGTACAGCCATGACGGAAAGCCCTGAATTCCAACAAATTTATAAGTTGGACGTGGTGGAAATCCCCACCAACAAGCCTATGATCCGCACCGACGGCAAGGATGAACTATACCGCACGGAGGCAGCCAAATTCAACGCGGTTATTGACCGCATTGTGGACTGTCACGAGAAAGGGCAGCCTGTCCTTGTTGGTACTATTTCCATCGAAAAATCCGAGCTTTTGGCGCGGATACTGCGCAAACGCGGGATTAAAAAATACGCGGTTTTGAACGCCAAATACCACGATAAGGAAGCCGAAATCATCGCCCAGGCGGGTAAAGAGGGTGCAATCACCATCGCCACCAACATGGCGGGGCGCGGTACGGACATCGTCCTTGGCGGTAACGGAGAATACATGGCAAAAAGCGAGATGCGCCGCATTGGCATGAGTGAGGAGCTGATCAATGAAGCCAACGAATTCGGCGATACTGACGACGATGAAATCATGGCGGCGCGGAAAACCTTTGCCGACCTCAAGAAAAAATATGAAGAGTCTATCAAGGACGAGGCGGCGCGGGTATGTGCGGCAGGCGGCTTGTTCATCATCGGTACAGAGCGGCACGAGTCACGGCGCATTGACAATCAGCTGCGCGGGCGTTCCGGACGACAGGGTGACCCGGGAGAGAGTTGTTTCTATCTCTCCGCAGAGGACGATATGCTCCGCCGCTTTGCAGGCGACCGCTTCCACAACATCCTGACAACATTCAAACAGCCTGACGATGTACCGCTGCAAAACGGCGTACTCACCCGCCTTGTGGAGAGTGCGCAAAAGAAGTTGGAGTCCCAAAACTTTGCCTCACGTAAGCACGTGGTGCAGTTTGACGACGTCATGAATCGTCAGCGCGAGATTATATACGCCCAACGTGATAAGGTGCTTGCGGGGGATAGCCTGAAGTCCATCCTCCTGAAGATGATTGAGGACTCTTTCCGTGAAGCGGCGGAATTTTACTGCCCCTCCTCCCAAGGCAAGGAGGAGTGGAACATTGCGGGTCTGCGTGATAAATACGGCAAGTGGCTTTTGAAAAACGACAGTGACTTGGAGTCCCTCAAGCCTGTTGAGATTGCTGACCTCATGGTACAGCGCGGCAAGGAGATTTATGAAGCCCGTGAAAAAGAGATGGGCGCGGAGATTTTTGCGGGGCTTGAGCGTATGATACTCCTGGGCAACGTGGACAATCAGTGGATGGACTATATTGATGCCATGGACGACCTGAAGCAGGGTATCGGTCTGCGCGGTTATGCCCAGATTGATCCCGTTGTGGCATTCCGCAAGGAAAGCTTCGATATGTTCGACGACATGACCCACTCCATCCGCGAGGATACGGTCTACCAAATCCTCACCGTCATTGTCAAAAACGAGGAGGAAACACAGCGCAAGCAGCGTGTGAGAATCACAGCGGCGGTTGCTAGCGGCGGTTCTAGCGACGGTACGGAGAAAAAACGCCCGGTACGCAAGGGCAAAAAGCTCGGTCCCAATGACCCATGCCATTGCGGAAGCGGGAAGAAGTATAAGAAGTGTCATATGTTGGAGGAACAAAATCAGTAGACAGGAGAGAGAAGAAGATGTTGTTGAAAAACGGAAAAACATTGACAATTGCCAAGGCAGATCGAACAGATGCTGAAAAGTTAATTGAATATCTTAACATCGTCGGCGGCGAAAGCGATAATCTTTTGTTTGGCAAAAATGGTTTTCACCTTAGCGTCAAGGAGGAGGAAGATCACCTCGAAAGCCTCAAGGGTTCACAGACTTGTGCAATATTTGCCGGCAAAGTCGACGGCGAAATTGTGTGTGTCGGAAATATCAGCGCACCTTCGCGGGAAAGAATTGCCCATCAGGCAGACCTCGGGCTGTCGGTGAAAAAAGCCTACTGGAATATGGGTATTGGCTCTGCGCTGATTCAGGTTTTGATTGACTTTGCCAAAACTAACGGCAAGACTGAAGTGATTTATCTTGGCGTTAAAGCGGACAATACCAACGCCCGGCATCTCTATGAAAAAGCGGGTTTTACAAAGATTGGTGTATATGAAAGGTTTTTCAAGATAGACGGAATTTACTATGATAAAATCATGATGAATTTATATTTGTCTGAAAAATAAGATTTCTTCATTCAACTTTCATATAAATTTCCAAAATACGTCTTGCAATATTCACCCAAGTCTGCTAGAATATACCTATTACAAAGGTAGGAGAAAGTAAATGGCGTTTAATTTTGACAGCACATATTCAGGTGACTTAGATATCCAAAGCCTTGTACAGCAGGCAAAACAGGCGCTTCAGGATCTGAAAAACGCTACCGGCAAGGGCAGTGACTTTTTGGGTTGGCTGACCTTGCCCAGGGATTACGACAAAGAGGAATACGCTCGGATCAAACTTGCGGCGCAAAAAATTCGCGGGCAGTCGCAGGTTTTGGTGGTCATCGGTATCGGCGGGTCATATCTCGGAGCGAGGGCGGCGATTGAGTTCGTCAAGTCCCAAACCCACAACCAAAACAGCGATTTAGAGGTTTATTTCGCGGGTAACAGCCTGTCCTCTAAAGCACTTTCCAATTTGCTTGATTACTGCAAGGACAAAGACGTTTGCGTCAATGTTATCTCCAAATCAGGCACGACTACTGAATGCAGCGTTGTTTTCCGCGTGTTCAAGGAACTTCTTGAGAACAAGTACGGCAAGGCGGGAGCGGCAGAGCGAATCTACGCCACAACGGAATATTCCAGGCGCAGCAAGCTCTATGAACTGGCGCAGAAAGAGGGCTATGAGTGCTTCCTGGTTCCCGACCCTGTGGGTGGGCGTTACAGCGTTCTCACCGCCGTAGGGCTGTTGCCCATCGCCGCGGCAGGTGTAAATACGGACGCCTTGCTGAAAGGTGCCTGTGACGCCATGGAGCATTACGCAAAGGACGGCGACAACGACGCGTTGCGCTACGCCATTATGCGCAATCTCTATTACAAAGCAGGAAAAAAACTGGAGATTTTCGCCCCTTGGGAGCCGGATTTCACAATGTTGGGCGAATGGTTCAAGCAACTCTTTGGTGAGAGCGAGGGTAAGGAAAACAAGGGTGTTTTTCCCGCTTCCGTGGTCTATACCACCGACTTGCACTCCATGGGGCAGTATATTCAGGAGGGGGAGCGGACGCTTTTTGAAACCATGCTAGCGGTGAAAAATTGCGGCAGCGAGATACTCCTGAAGGAGGAGGAAGGCGACCCTGACGGGCTGAATTTCCTTGGGGGCAAACCCTTGTCATTCCTCAATAAACAGGCGATGGAAGCGACCCGCATTGCTCACTTTGACGGCGGCGTACCCAATGCGTTGATAGAGATTGACCGCGCGGACGAGTATCATCTTGGCTGGCTATTTTACTTCTTCATGCTTTCCTGTGCCGTTTCAGGCTATCTCCTTGGGGTGAACCCCTTTGACCAACCCGGTGTGGAGGAGTATAAAGTGAATATGTTCGCTCTTTTGGGCAAACCCGGCTTTGAAAAACAGCGGGAAATACTGACACAGCGAATTGAGAGTCTGTGTTAAGTAGCTTGAAAAGCTCTCTTTTTGGCGCTTTTTCCGCCAAACTTCGTTAAAAATATGCAAATTAAAAGGAGTCTATCATGGTAAAACTAATCTTGGGCAGTAAAGGTCACGGCAAAACTAAAAAGCTCATTGAGCTTGTGAACGCGGCGGCGACGAACACAAAGGGCTTTGTGGTTTGCGTGGACAAATCGGGGAAACTTGGTATCAACATAAGCAACACTGTGCGGCTCTCCGCCACGGATGAGTATGATGTTTATGGATACGCCGCATTTTACGGCTTTTTGGCGGGCATTTGCGCGGGAAACTACGACATTACCGACGTTTTTGTGGACGCTACATTGCGCATTGGCACTCGGGATATGGATAAGCTATCGGCGTTTTTGGATGCCATTGAAAAACTCAGCAGATTCAGCGAAACAGACTTCACTTTTACCGTGTCGGAGGACAAGGAAAATCTGCCGGATTCGGTGCTGAAATATTGCGCCTAGGATGCTAGGTTGCGTTATAAAGATTATTTAAGCCCCTGCAAACGACATGATTAAGGCGGAATAGAAAAATCATGATTATCAAAGAAGCCAATGGGCAAAGTCCCGTAATTGCAAACACGGCGAAAGTCGCCCAGGGAGCGGCTCTCATCGGCGGAGTCGTCCTTGATGACGACTCCAATGTCTGGTACGGCGCGGTTTTACGGGCGGATCACGGCAAGATTATCTTGGGTAAAAACAGCAATGTCCAGGACAACTGTGTCATCCACTCCGAGCGTGACGTTGTCATCGGCAAAAACGTTACTGTGGGTCACGGGGTCATCCTCCATGGATGCACTGTGGGTGACGGTGCGTTAATCGGTATGGGGGCGACTGTCCTTGACGGCGCAGTTATCGGCGAAGGTGCGTTGGTGGGTGCAGGCGCGTTGGTTACCGCGGGGACTGTTGTGCCGCCCAAAAGCCTTGTGTTGGGCAGCCCCGCTAAGGTCAGACGGGAACTCACACCTGAAGAATTAGGGGCAAACCTGAAAAACGCGCGGGATTATGTTGCCGCCGCAAAGGAACAGCTCGGGGGTACAGGATTGAGTTTTCAACCCCCGCCCGTTTGCCGTACTTAAAAGAAGCTATCCGAAGTCCGATTTGCGAGGAGGTCAAAAATGCGCAGTGAGGACATAAGCAAATTGCCCCAACCCGCTCAAGATTACTGCCATTATTTGACAGCAATTCGATTTCGCTCTCCATTGACCGTTCTTGAATATGGCAGCGATTTGCGGACTTTTTTCCGTTGGCTTGCGCAAAAAAAGGGAATGTGCGGCGAGAATGTGCCTTGGAATAAAATACCGATTGACGTTGTGAGTATGGAAGATATTGCCGCTGTGGCGCTCGGCGAGGTACACGAGTTTTTGAGTTTTTGCCGAACAACCTTAGGAAATTCCCCAAAAACCACCACTCGCAAGGCTGTGGCTCTGCGAAGATTTTATAAGTACCTTGAAACTCAAAAGGGGATGAGCTATAACCCCCTTAAAAACTTGGAAAGTACCAGTATCAACTGGAATAAAAGTCTGCCGAAATACCTCTCGTTAGAGGAATGCGCGCAATTGCTTGCTGCAGTGGACGGCGCGAATCGGGAACGCGATTTGGCGATTATCACCCTATTTTTGCACTGCGGACTGCGCTTGGCGGAGCTTGTCGGACTGAACCTCTCGGATATCCGCGAGGATAAACTTAAGGTGTTGGGCAAGGGCAACAAGGAGCGTATTTTGTACCTGAACAAGGCTTGCGACAAGGCGATTCGTGAATATTTGCCAGTGCGGGCTATGGCGATAAAATACTTTGAGGAACTGAACAAAAACGAGGACGGCGAAGTGCCTGAATTGCCATTGGACGCGCAAAAGGCAGTCTTTTTGACTGTGCATATGCGCCGCATTTCCCGCCGTACAGTGCAGCACATTGTGTACAAGTTCTTGGAAAAAGCAGGTCTGTCCGCCCCTGGGATGTCCACTCACAAGCTGCGTCATACGGCGGCGACGCTGCTCTATCAGCACGCGGAAGTTGACCTGCGTGTGTTACAGGAGATGTTGGGACACGAGCAGTTGGGAACGACGCAAATTTACACTCACGTGGACAGTGAGCAGTTACGGGAGGCGCAACGGCGAAATCCTTTGAATAACATATAGTTTCCTAACTTGAAAATCAACTGGTCTTTGCGGTCTATTTTCCATCTGACTTCGTCAAAAATGCTTGTAATACGAAAGTATTACTGTGCTTTTTTCCTTGCCAGACGAAAAATATTCTCGCAAATCCTGAGCCGATTTTTAAGTTAATCGACTACAGTTTCCCAGGAGGTCTAGTGAGGCGGGAATGTAGCGACGCATTGCGTCCGGGGAAGATCCAGAACGCCGCGCATTTTTTATTTTTCCCGCGCGTACTATTTATAGTCGGTTAACTTGAAAATACACCGCAAAGACCAGTTGATTTTCCTGTTAGGCGACGATATCATGCACAAAAAAAGGACGTGCCCCATGAAATTCAAAAATCTCTTTGCCATATTAATATTGCTCACGTTGATTCTAACTCCCGCCGCCGCCTTGCGCTTCAGCAGCGCAGACAGCGACCAACAAATAAGCACTACACAGCCCGATACCACAAAAACGCAGCCCGCAACCGAGACGACTACTGCGCAGAAAAAGCCCGAGGGACACGTGGTCAAGCTCCTGCGCATGGGGAGCGGTCAGGTGGAAGAGATCCCGTTGGAGGATTATGTGGTTGGCGCTTTGGCGGCGGAAATGCCCGCTGGTTGGCACGCTCAGGCGCTGCGAGCACAGGCGGTGGCGTGCCGCACCAACGCGATTTATAACCGCGAACGCCCTAACGCTGCCCTGAACGGCGCGGACTTGAGCGACTACACAGGCTCTCATCAGGGGTATTTGGACGAGCAACAGCGCATCGAAAAGTGGGGCGATACCTTTGAGATTAACGAGGAAATTTGTCGTGCTGCCGCGGCGGATACGGCGGGAAAAACTATGAAATACAAGGGCAAGACGGCGTTTGCCGCATTCCATACCGTCAGTTCAGGCACAACGGAAAGCGCGAAAAGTGTCTGGGGCAACGATCTTGCTTATTTGCGGCCTGTCCCCAGTCCCGGCGACGAACTCGCACCGAATTTTGAAAAGCAGGTGGTAGTTCCGTTGGAGGGTTTTCACACAGAACTGGTGAAACAGGGTAGTGAAATCAAGGACGACAAGATAAAAATTGGCAAAACTGTCCTGACAGATTCGGGCTATGTCGCCGAAATTACATTGGGAGGGCAGAAGATAAAAGGCACAAAAGTGCGGGAGATTTTCGCTTTGCCCAGTGCGGCGTTTACGCTGACTGTGACGCAAGACAGCGCGGTTTTTGATTGTCGTGGTTTGGGACACGGCGTGGGCTTGAGCCAGTTCGGCGCGAAAACTTTGGCGGAACAGGGCAAAACCTGGCAGGAAATTTTGGGGCATTATTATGCGGGGACTGAGCTTGATTGAAAGTTCATTTAAACTACGAGGAGTGAGCACTCAGGAGTGATGGTCGAATTCCCGACCTCAATCCTAAATTCTCACTCCCCAAGACTCATTGTTGCTTGCTCGAAACCCTATTTGCGGATGCCAAGTTCCGCGATGATTGCGCGGTAGCGTTCGATGTCTACGTTGGTCAAATACTTAAGCAGATTGCGCCTGTGACCGACCATTTTCAGCAAACCGCGGCGGCTGTGATGATCCTTTTTGTGGGTTTTCAGGTGTTCCGTCAAATCGTTGATGCGCTTTGTCAGCATGGCGATTTGCACCTCTGGTGAGCCAGTGTCGCCCTCGTGGCGGGCGTGTTTTTGCATGATTGCGGTCTTTTCCGCTTGTGTCATTGTTTTCACCTCGTTATTTAGTCCGCAAAACACAGGGCAGGGTAAGTGAATGCCGTTTTGGCTTACTCCCAACTCCGAGTAATGGGCTCACACATTATAGCAGATTTTTGGTGTGGTGTCAAGGTCGGGATTTTGAAAATGCACCCTCACTCCAAGTCGATCCAATACCGCTCCAATTCCCCGCAAGCGTGGTCGTTGGGATTTTCTTTTGCCTTGCGGTCGAATTTACCGCCGTTTTTCAGGATTGTGCGGCGGCTGCCCTCGTTCCAACTGCGGCAGGTGAGTAACACCTTGTCAAGTCCGAACAGGCGGCAAATCATCAGCACCGCCTCCAACATCGCTGCAGCGTAACCCTTGCGCCGCTCACTGGGACGCACACAGTAACCGATATGTCCGCCCCACTCAGCGAGAAAATCGTTCAGATAGTGGCGAAACTGAATCATCCCGACAACCCGCCCGTCACTCTCGCGAACATATAAATATAAATACGCCGGCACACGCCACGCCGGCACACCCTCAGGTATGGTGTCGGAACTTTCGAATATGCGCACATCCTCCAACCAATCGAGGATATTTTCCGTTGTTTTCAGCGTCATCGTACCGTCCATGCTGTCGCCGGAAACGAGAAATTCCTCGCGAAAGCTCCGAATTTCGTCGATATACTCCTCCGACGGCTTTACTAATTTATATGACATTGTTACCTCCTAATATAGTCTCCTAACTTGAAAATCAAGTCGTCTTTGCGCCCTATTTTCCATCTGACGTCGTCAAAAATGCTCGCAATACGAAAGTATTACTGCGCTTTTTTCCTTGCCAGACGAAAAATATTCTCGCAAATCCTGAGCCCATTTTCAAGTTGATCGACTATAACAAAAAAGGGAATGCGCTGCACCCCCTCATTTTCATGTGCGAAATTTCTATACTAGAAAATATAGGCTGCACGCAAGGGTGAATTGGGCGCCGTAGTAGAAGATGTAGTTGCACCAAAACATTGTGGGGGGGGGTGTTTTGCCGTCGGTGCGGAAGTAGATATTGGACAAAAACAGATCCGAAAGGATGAAAGAAACCATGCCAAGACCGAAGATTAAAGGAACTTTGCGCAAAGTGGTGCCGAAGATTTCCACCACCGCGCCGCCAAACTCAGCGGGGGAGAACGCGGGCAGGGCGAGGATTATGGGGAACGCAACGGCAGTCGCCAAAATGAAAGCGTAGACTATGGAGATGAAGCGGAATTTGCCGTAGTCAAGTTTCATGGGCTTTTCTGTTAAGAAGATGAAGAATGCCACCACCGCGCCGCAGGCGATTGCCAGGAGTACGGATTTCCATGTGCCGCTAAAGGCGATGAACAGGCCGCTCATAAAGAACAGATGCCCGATCAAAAATGAGTTGAAACCGCAGAACATATAGTGCTCTTTGCTTTTTAGGTGGATGTCTTTGAGATCTAGCCAGATATCGCCCAACAGACCGAAAACCAAGCCCGCCACCACGAAAAGACCGAAAGTGAGAGATTCGAAATTGATGAAGGCATTGAAGCTTGTCATACTGGCGAAGCTTGTGCTTGTTGCAAGACGCAAAACGCCGTAGAGGGCATAGAGGATGAACATCACGCTCAAGGTGGTTTTGAGCAGCAGTGCGGCACGCATATTGCCCTTGACGCGGGTAGGTACGTAGGCGCACAGCACGGCGGCAGGCACGCCGATTGCGGGGATTAACCAAGTCATAATTTACTCCTTTTTGGCTGCGAAATATGTCGTTTCAACACGGCATAATCGCACTGGTGGGGATTGTTAATTTATTGGGTAAATTATAGCAGTTTTTTCGGGAGATTGCAACTGTGAGAGCGAGAGGACTAAAAAAAGGTACACTGAATCACCGCCCCTACACGAACTTTTATAGTCGATTAACTTGAAAGTCGGCTCAGGATTTGCGAGAATATTTTTCGTCTGACAAGGAAAAAAGCGCAGTAATACTTTCGTATTGCGAGCATTTTTGACGAAGTCAGATGGAAAATAGACCGCAAAGACCAGTTCATTTTCAAGTTAGGAGACTATACTACCTTGCCCCGCTATCCTCAACACGCAAATACTCCAATGCCGCGAAAAATGCCGCCGCAAGCCCATAGTGCCAGTCGTTGCCCCGAGGGGTGAACTTGTAGACAAGGTATGGGATGCCCTGAATCGCGGAAGTCGGCGCGCTGATGTGCGGCATGGAGAGCAGACCATCGCGTTGTTGAAAATCGTCGCAAACTGCGTCAAAAGATTTTACGGCAGCTGCGAAATATTCCTCGCCCAAAAAGCCCATGCGATAGCCCCAAAACCAACCTGCGGCGATCAGCATTGTGGCGGAGCTTTCCTTGTAGGTTTTGCCCGGTCGGCTGAGGAGGGTTTCGAAATAGCCGTCCTTTCGCTGTAACGGCAGCAGGGCTTTTGCCAATCTTAGGAAAATTTCCTTGATTTGCGGACGTTCATCATCCGGCAAATAATCCCAAAATAATGGGATAGATGCCATAACCCAACCGTTGCCCCGTCCCCAAAAAAGGTCGTTTCGTGGGTAGTGGGTCTTGAATTTTGTCCAGTAGCTGTGCCAAAAAAGTCCCGTTTCCTCGTCCTGTAAGTAACTGGCGAATGCGGCGGGCTGTCGTTTCGCGAACTGGCGCAGTTCCTCATCGTCGGTGACGTGGGCAAGCCAGTTTGTAAACACGCCATACATCATGATGCTGTCGACCCACACGCTTTTTGGATAAATCCAGCTCTCGAATCCCGTGCCCAGGTGGTTTGGCATATCGCACAACACCCGCGGCGTGTTGGCAAAATATTCCTTTACCGCATTGACGATGTCCCAGTAGTTTTTTTCGCCTGTTTTCTGTGCCAAATATAACGCCCCCAGGGCGGGCGCGGATGTGTCCGAAGAGCAAAGGCGATAGCCTTTTTGGGTGCGGTGATCGTAAAACCGCCGCAGGTAGGCGGTGTATTTTTCTGTGCCAAGTTGGGTATCTATACAGGCGAGGGCGTACAAAAACAGCGCCTGTCCCCAGGACCAATTGAGCTTTTCAGGCGGAAAACGCCGTGTCGCATCCTGCGCCAGTTGGAATACTTTTTCTACGTTTGGGTTCATTTTCGGGTACTCCCTGTTGTAAATGAAGTTCATTCTTAGAAGCGGTGTTCAGTT
>WRKY01000009.1 GCA_009777895.1 Oscillospiraceae bacterium | reverse complement strand
GCCATTCGCTTTGGAGCGAATACCGCGGCGGAGGACGAGCAGGACTTGGACAAAGTCTCGCTGAATTTGGAGCTTTTTGAGGCATATGCCCGCGGATATTTGGCGGAGGCAGGCTCGGCGCTGTGGCAAAAGGAAAAGGACACCTTGGCTTTCGGCGCATGGCTGATGACCATGGAATGTGGTATGCGTTTTCTGGCAGACTACTTAAATGGCGACAGCTATTTCGGTGCCAAGTATCCTGAACACAACTTGGTGCGTGCAAGAAACCAATTTGCCCTCGCCGCGGACATTGAGAGGAAGATGGACAAGATGGAAGAGATTATTGCCAAGTACTAGGTAGTACAATTATTGTCCATTCACCGGAAAAATCAAAGTGTAATCTGTAAAAAAATACATCCAAAATTAAGGAGAAACAGACATGAAAAAAATTACCACCGCCCTTGCACTTGCCCTCGTTGCGGCTGTGCTTTTCCTCACCGCTTGCTCAAACATCGGCGCGGGGAAGCTGCAAATTCCCGAAAACATCCCCGACGTAAACCCGGTAATCACAATCAAAATGAAAGACGGCAACGAGATTAAAGCCGAGCTTTATCCAAAACTTGCCCCCAACACCGTGTGCAATTTTGTTGACCTCGCCCAACGGGGATTTTTTGACGGCCTGATTTTCCATCGCGTTATACCGGAATTCGTCATCCAAGGCGGCGACCCCTTTGGCACAGGCAGCGGTGAGAGCGGTTTCACTATCCAGGGAGAATTCCCTAGCAATGGCTTTACCCAAAACACCCTCTCCCACACCCCGGGTGTGTTGTCCATGGCGCGTAAAGGTGCGCCGGAAAATCCCTCCCAAACCCAAATCGAAGAGGCAAACAACAGCGCAAGCTCCCAGTTTTTCATCGCTACGGGGCAGCACGCCCTGAGCCTTGACGGGGATTACGCCGCCTTTGGCATGGTCACCGAAGGGCTAGATGCGGTGATTGATTACTCCAACCGCAATACCGATAAGAGCAATCCTGACCCTGCCAAACGTGACCGTCCCTTTGCTCCCCCTGTCATCGACACCCTCACTGTGGACACCTTTGGTCATGAGTTCCCCGCGCCAATCCGCGACGGCGAACCCATTAGCAACGAGGAACGTACCACCACCTCCACAGAGAGTGAAACTACAACAACCACCACAACAACGACAACTACCACCACAGAACCCACCACGGAAACCACCGATCCCTTTGAGAAAAGCCGCCCCCGCGCCGTAATCGAGCTGACCGATGGGCGGGAGATTGAGATTATGCTCTATCCCGACGCCGCACCGAACACGGTTGACAACTTCATTCAGCTGTGTAAGGATAAGTTTTACGACGGCTTGGTTTTCCACAGAGTGGTGCGCGACTTCATCATCCAAACCGGTGAGGCAAAGGAGTTCCCCAACTGGATTATCGCCGACGAAATTAACAACCTGCCCTTTGACTCAGGGATATTGGCTATGGCTCTCGTTGTTGACAACTCCCAAAACCGCATTGCCAACAGTGGCTCGACACAGTTTTTCATCACCACTAGCGGCTCGAACAAGGACGCACTTGACGGGCAATACACAGCATTCGGACGTGTCATGACCGGCATGGATGTGGTGCGTGAGATCGGCAACGCCATTGTCGACGGCAAGCACCGCCCTTTGAAAGACATCAAAATCAAGACAATTTCCCTGGATTTGAGGACGTATAAGGCAAATGAGCCCGAGCGGATTACGGGGGATTAAGATTTTTAATGAAGTTTGGCGGAAAAAAACGCCAAAAAGAGACCGTTTCAAGCTACTGAACACAGGTTCTTAAACAAATCGGAGGAAAACAATGCCCCTTTGGAAAGGCAGATTTGCCAAAGAATTGGATCCGAAAACCAACGACTTCAACTCCTCAATCAAGACCGACAGCCGTATGTTCCGCGAGGACATCGGCGGGAGTGTTGCCCATGCCGCCATGCTTGCGTCGCAGAGGATTATCTCCCCGGAGGATGGAGCGGCGATTACCGCCGAGTTGGGGAGAATCCGGGAGGATTTGGAAAACGGTGCCTTGGATTTTGACTGGAACGCCGAGGACATCCACAGCTTTGTCGAGGGGGAGCTCACTGCCCGTATTGGTGACGCGGGGAAACGTCTGCACACCGGACGCAGCCGCAACGACCAAGTGGCGGCGGATTTGCGCCTGTATCTGCGGGAGGCTTGTGAGGAAATCAAGAGCCTTTTGAGAAAACTTCAAAAGGCTCTGAGCGCTAAGGCGATGGAGTACCCTATGGCAATTATGCCCGGATACACCCACCTCCAAAGGGCACAGCCCATCACACTGGAGCGGCATCTGAACGCTTATGTGTCCATGCTCGCACGGGACATTGAGCGCATTGACGACGGGCAAAAGCGCATGAACATCTCCCCTCTTGGCAGCGGTGCACTGGCGGGGACGACCTACCCTATTAACCGGGAAATGACCGCTAAGGCACTGGGTTTTGACGGCGTTATGTTCAACACCCTCGACGGCGTCGCCGACCGGGACTTCTGCGTGGAGTTGGCAAGCGCCTTGTCACTGGTGATGGTGCATCTCTCGCGGCTGTCCGAGGAGATTATTCTCTGGTGCAGTTGGGAGTTTCGTTTCTGTGAACTGGACGATGCGTTCAGCACGGGTAGTTCCATCATGCCACAGAAGAAAAATCCCGACATCCCCGAGCTTGTGCGGGGGAAATCGGGGCGGGTTTTCGGCGATTTGATGGGGCTGCTTACAATGCTCAAGGGCTTGCCGCTTGCGTACAATAAGGATATGCAGGAGGACAAGGAGGCGATTTTTGACGCATTCGATACAGTCCGCCTGTGTTTGGATACCTACATCCCCATGGTGGAAACCATGCGTTTCCTCCCCGAAAATATGCGCAAAGCGGCAGCGGGCGGGTTCATCAACGCCACGGACTGTGCGGATTTCCTCGTGGGCAAGGGGATACCGTTCCGCGACGCCTACAAAATCACCGGGGAAATTGTTGCCCTGTGCATAAAGACAAACCGCACCCTGGAAAACCTGCCGCTAGCTGAATATCAGGCGCTCTGCCCCGCCTTTGACAAGGGTATCTTCGACGCAATCTCCCTTGAAAACTGCGTTGCCAGGAGGGGGATGAGGACATAGGGGCGATGCATGGGAAAACGCCGTTTGGTAAGGTTTTTTATCACCTGCGCCTTGCGGTGAAAAAGGCTCCGTCCCTGTTCAACAGGGCTTTTCGAGGCGTTGTGTTGAGCTTTGACCTGCTTTCCCGCTATTGGAAACGGGCGGATTATGTCTATGCCGACGGCGATTTTGTGCGAAATTCCTCCCTTGAGCTTGCGGCCCGGGAAATAAACGAGGGCGGCGTCGAGGGTGCTGCGGCGGAGTTGGGGGTGTTCAGGGGGGAGTACGCCAGGCTGATTAACAGGGCGTTTCCTGACCGAAAACTCTATCTTTTCGACAGCTTTGAGGGTTTTTCTGCTGATGAGGAGAGCCGCGACAAGGATGAGGGCTACAGCGAAATTCCCGACGACTTTTCCAATACCAGTGTGGAGTTGGTACTGAAGAGGATGAAGTACCCCCAAAACTGCGTGGTGAAAAAAGGTTTTTTCCCCGGAACTGCCGATGGACTTGATGAAACATTTTGTTTTGTGAGCATTGACTGCGATCTGTACAAGCCCATTTACAGCGGGCTTGAGTATTTTTGGGAACGCCTTGCCAAGGGGGGCTATATTTTCGTCCACGACTATCAAAACCCCGCCTACAGCGGCGCGAAAAAGGCAGTGCGCGAGTTTTGCGGCAAGAAGAATATCCCGTATTTTTTGATGAGCGATTGCTGCGGGACGGCGGTTGTTTCTAAAGGTCAGGAGTAAGCGCAAGAGAGCCGCCGTTCACCGAAAAGCCAAATAACTATAGAAAAAGCCCAACTCATTCATCTTAGCAACCATATCCCGCACACTGTCGTTGTTGCGTACGGTGAAACCGCTGTTGCCCATTTCAATGCCCAGACTGCGTTGGGAGGAATTCAAGCCGATGGCAAAATAACTGCCGTAGTTGGCGCTGTTGGGCAAGTTGGTGATTGTCGGGAAATCCTGGGTAAAAACAATCACCAAGCGGGGCTTGAAGCCAAGGCTAATGACCTGGGATGTGGTTCCGCTCCCCGTGTAACTGCCCGCCACAAAGGGTTGGAGAAACAGCTCCTTTTCGCTACCTGTGAAGTGTATATCCTGGTTATTGATGTGACTGCCGCATAGAAGTTCTTTATTCATGAACGAGGGGAAACTCAAGCCCGTACTGACGGCGGGGCAAAAGTCGGCGAAAACGTCCAGATAGCACTCCAACACAAAGGCATCGGTGTCTCTGTCACTCTTGATACGCCCTGCGGCTGACTGAGTAATCTCCAGGTCACTGCCAAAAGTCATGCAGTCGGCGACCTTTGTGAACACGCTGTGGCAATAGTCCCCGCCAAGGGAATAGGGGGCGTGGATACCCAGGCGAATGCGCAATTTCGCGCTGCGGCAATACTCCTGCGCCTCCAGTACACCCTGTCCGTTGTCAACAAACTTGTCCGTGATAGACACGTTTTCCAGCCCCACCGCCACAATCGCCTGCTTAAGCGGCACGGCTTTTTTCGTAGCGGGATACTCTGTTATGAATTCAATGCCCTGCAACGGGATTTGTTGCCGCAACCAGGCGGCAATCTCGGAGGGCATCAGCGATATAGAACTGCTCATATTTGCACCTTTTCTTTTCTAAAATTTCGCAGCTTTGTATAGTCGAATAACTTGAAAATCGACCGCAAATAGTAGTTAGTTAGGCGACTATAAGGGCGGGGCTTGCCCGCCCTATTAAAGAGGGCTTGTTGAAAAACTATCTTTCATTTTTCTTTATTTCACAAAAAAATTCATTATAGTCGATTTTTTCAACATTGCCATAAATCAAACCACGTTTTCCCGAATTACCGCCCACACATAAAGCGGCTCTGCGCCGAGATAGACCGTTTCGGCTCGCTCAATACGGTAGTGGTCGCTGCCGATTTTTATTTCCTGCCCCTCTGTCTGCAGGTCGTATTCAGGCGGTCCGATATAGAGATAATGCCCATGGCTGTTGTAGCCGATTTCCGTGTGAGTGCCGTAAAGATACAGCTTGTTTTTATAGCGCAGGGGCTGTATAAACGCACTGTAGCTAGCGATTGGAAAGCCTGTTTCCGAAATCAACTGGGTGGGGCGCCCATATTTCTTGAGCACTGTCTTAAAAACGTCCATATACGCCTCCTAAATGCACTCAAAAACAAAGTCGTCGATGGGTTCAGGATCGGGGTCTGGCTCCGGCAGGGGAGGTTCAGGCTCGGCACCCTCTTTTTTGAAGAAGTGCTGAACATCTGCCAAAGCCTCGTCCCTCATTTGTTTCGCCGCCTCCAAGGGGTCGCCCTTGCTGTCAATACTCAAGTCCCCTGCCTTGAAGCTCACAAGCCCATCGCCGTTAATGCGCCGTTTGACCATATAGGAATAAAGCCCGTGAAGTCCCGCAGCCATAATCACGCGGACATTGTTGATGTCCTCAGGATCCTCAAGCTTGAGGTAAATCCACAGAGCCGAGGCTGCCGCAAGAGGATATAGCTCCTGTTCCTGAACGCTCGGGTCAAGCATCCCTATCATCACGTCCAAAACGCTTTGAACATTGTTGTTAGTTAGCATTTTTTCTCCCTTTTTCTAGAAGCTATAGTCGATTAACTTGAAAATCCACTCAGGATTTGCGAGAATATTTTTCGTCTGGCAAGGAAAAAAGCGCAATAATACTTTCGTATTACGAGCATTTTTAACGAAGTCAGATGGAAAATAGACCGCAAAGACCGGTTGATTTTCAAGTTAGGAGACTATATCATGCCAGAAGCAATCTGCCATAGTCCATGATTTTCGCGAAGCCAACGAGGGAGGAAACAGCAATCTGCTCGAACTGGTGGTCGATCAGCTTGTTGGTTTCAAGCAGGACGTCACCGGCGCTAATCATCTCCAAAGCGCAGGTTTTGTCAACCGCCAACACATTCAGCGCCGGCATACTCGGCGAGGTGAGCATTTTCGCGCCAAAGGGGGTGAAAGGCTCGCCCTTGATGGTAAAGGACACAGCGGAATCCTGGAAAATCACCTGGCTGAAGATACTGACGATACTGGAGGTGTTCAAAATCAGCGTGGAGAAGTTGGCAGGCTGCATATTCGCCCAAAGATTACACAAATTCCCGTAGGTCAAGTTGCTGCCGCTGCGGGTGATACTTGGCGGATTGTCCATGAGGACGGCTAGGGCATCCTCAAAGCGCTCCCGGGCAAACTGTGCCCCCAACTGCTTGAGGAACACGGTGAACAGCTCAAGGCGGTGGAAGCGCAGCGCCTCATAACTGGATTTGATTACCCTGCCGCGCTTTTGAAGATTCACAAGACTGTTGCCGTTTTTCACCTCATAGGCGGAGATGGGCGCACCCTCGTTCACAGTGGGATATGCCCCCATGGCGTGAATATCCACGTTGGCAAAGGCGAGGGGACGATAGTCCGGCGCGTCAACCTGAGTGACGGTGGCGACTATATCGGAGAGAACATCCGCGTCTTTCATGCCCTGCTTGATTGCGCGGGTCATATACTCAGGGAAAAGAACCGCGCTGTCAGAGGATTGGAAAAACTTATCAATTCTGTCGCTAGAAGGACCGCTCACGTGGATGTCAAAGCGTTTCAGCTGACGCTCAAATGCGTCCAAACCCGCAAGGGGCGTTTCGCGGTAATTTTCACTGGGATCGATTTTCTCGAGATTGGCGGTAAAATCTCCCGTATACATACCTTTTTCAAGGCGAAGATTGTCATAGCTCATGATTTTTTCCTTTCATTTTTGACCTCTCCGCAAATCTGTTAACATCCATAATTTCCGGGTAGGTCATTGAATTAATCCTGGTGTAGGGGCGGCGAGCTGCCGCTACTACACAATCTAGATTCTATAAACTGAATGCTCCCCCGCATTCTTCCCCGTTGGGGAAAAAAGCTGCGGAACACATGGGGGTTTCAGGCTCTGTTTTTCCCGCAGAGCGTGGGACAGTTCTCTGCACTGCTTGTAAGACAGCTTTTTTGTGATTGCCTGTGCTGTGTCCGCCCCCACATGGGGCATAAGAGCGCAGAGGATTTCGGCGGTTTCCCGGCGCAGGTCTTTCATGATCTCCCGTGCCTCCTCCTCAAGAACGCTGTGCTTTCGCGCCAGTTCAGGGGTGGTGTAGTCATCCTCCTGTTCGCCGTGGCTTTTCGTTTGCTCACTTTCAGGCTCATAATAAGCCCCAAGCCGCTTGTTTACCACGTACCTCATGCCTGTATCCTGCTTCCTCACTCCCGCTAAGGGTTGAGCGGGAACTGCAACAAAGGACCACTCATAAGCATCCCGCGGCTCTTTCAGGAGGGCATAGCACATCTTGCCCCGATAACTCCTGCCCCGTTTGTGTTCGCATCGCCCTGAACGCAGCTCTTGACCGCAAACCGAACAGACCACAAATCCCATGGCACAACCCACGCTCACCTCTTTTTTTATGCCGCCCTCAATCTCGGCAATCAAGTTGACGTTGCCCGCCGTACGGGGGATATACGCCTTTGCCTGTACGGTGCAATAGTCCGCACCGTAACTGGTTTTGCGCGTAGTGTCGGCGACACACTGGGCGGAGAAAATCCGCGCAAGTTGGTTTTTCGCGCTGTGGTCGTGGTCATAAATCCCCGTCTTGCCCACGAACATCTTGGCAAGCTGAGGCAACGCCGCGCTGTCAAAGCACTCCAAATCCCTGTCAATCTCGTTATCACACAAAACCACGTCAAAAACATAAACCTCATCGGGCAAAAGCTCACGCCGCGTGTGTTTGTTGATTTCCGCCAAGTCCTCAAGAGTCAGCTGTCCCCACTGGGGAGCGCCGTCAAGGGGTTTTGGCTCGGGCAGGGGCGCATCGGACTTTGGAGGAGAGGATACAGGGTGAACGCGAATGCGCTCCTCCCCGCCGCCATCGTCGGGAGTTTCTTCAGTCAAACCGGGAAGTTCCTCAAGTTCATCTTTTTCCACAATTACATCTTTACAATGCTCCATCATTTTCAACTCCTTTCACTCAAACTCCGCGCCTGTGCCTCATAAAGACTGGCGCGGGCAAGTTCCACTTGGTCCTGGAGTGTGATATCATCCCACTCCACCTCCAGTGGGCAATCGAGCCCCAAACGGGAGAGGATCACATGGCAAATCCGCTCGATAACAGGGCTTAGGATGCGGCGGTACGCCTCTAGCTCACTGGTGAGAATGTCTGCCTGTTGTGCACTCATACGTTCTGTGGAACTCCATGAGAAGCCCAGGAGGAATGGCGGCAGACCAGTTTTTGCCACAATCTGCTCGAGAATTTGTCTGACAGGCACATTGCTGTCCAAAATCTGGCTGTCTGCGCCAATGACCTTAATCTGCACGTCACCCACGGACACAAAGTCCTTAACCGCGCCGCTACTCATCGCCTGACTCCACTGCTCGGCAATCTGTTGAGCACGCTCTTTTGCCAACGCTCTGTCGATGGTGTCATTTTGTGGCTTGTAACTCACTGCAAAGCGCAGATTGCCCATTCGCTCCCAATTTGTCCCAATTGCCTGAAAAATCTGCATGAGTATCCCGCTGACAAATGGCAAGCCCTTTAATAGCGACCGTCCGTACAGTTCACCGGGCACGGGATTCAAAACGCTGAGTAGCAACAGTTCAGGCTGATTGAGCAAGTGGGTGCGCCCCTTTTCGTCACAGCGCAGAATTTCCACATCAAGCTCATTTTTCCCGCGGCGCAAAGTAAGAGCCGTCAGTGGCGGAATATACAGTGCTGCCGCCTGTCCGTCCTCGTCGGTGACAATCTCCCCAACGGAGGTGCCGCAGGTGAGCAGTTGATCAAAGTAGCTGGCGACAAACGCCGACAGTCCAATTTGGTGACCGCTCACAGGCACACAGCGGGCAAAGCGTTCAATGGCGCGTTGGGCATTTTTGTCGCTGCAGCAGACGGTGAAATCTCCCGTGAGCCGCACGAGTTTGCTGATTGCCGCGTCCAGAACCGGAACATTTTCCCGCAGGGCGTAATACAACCGGCTTTGCGGGGTTTCGCTCTCGTTTTCAACCCCTGCCCAACCAAAGCTCTTGTTCGCCGCCGTCTGCGGTACAGCGATTGAGGTCTTTGCCTGTTCTTTTTTCTTTTGCTTTCTCATCTAATCTCAAAACCTCCTTTCACATATACACAAAAAAAACACTTTCGCAACCCTAAAGAGTTGTGTGGGAAGCGGATGGTGTACAGAGGATTGATAAATCAGGTGTTTTTTCGTGAAAAAGCGCACGACAAACGCATGAATGGATAAACTTTGAATTGCTGATGACGTTTTGTAGGGAACGCCGCCCACGGTGTCCCGCCTCTAACATTCAAAGAGCTTTTTATTTAAACGAGGAGCGTCCCCTACATAAGCTGTTTCTGTATGCTTAACAGATTCGTCATTCATGCGTTTGGCGTGTGAAAAAGCGCATAAACTATTGACATGAACATCTTTTTTTGTTATAATGTAGGGGTATAAGATGGCTAAATTTTCCAAAATTGTGGAGGAATTTAAAATGCTGAAATGGAAGCTAAACCGTTTTTTCTTCGGCAATCCAATAAAATTAATCGAACCTGGCAAACGAGTTGATAGAAGCAAAGATGTTTCACTGCGCGGTGTACCGCTTTCGCTTCCAACAAGAAACACTGGGGGTGGTGGGATTGGCTACGACAGAAAATCAGAACAAAAAACCGCGCGTTGGCGATATTAAAGAACGATTAACAAGCTCCATGAGTATACATGATGGAGGTTTCGCATTAGAATACTTTGGGTACAATTTTACCGCTTCAGGGCTTGCAAAAAAGGTTTATGTGTATCCTCCAAGCGAGTTGCAAGATAACGACAGTCGAACGGTAAGCTTGGATGGTGAGAAGCTTAACTTATTCTCATCTGCTCTCAACAGCAAGTTTTTATCCTCTTTTCGTTCGGAAAGATACTCTCTGTTTGATGTCTCTTTTAGAGAATCGGGTTGCGCTAATAGCATTGGGTTTAGTTTTAACGATATAATGGATTTTGACTACATAGAACCGGAGAAAATTTTTCAACCCTTTGAAAATTGCGGAATTAGTTTTATCGGCGATGTTGTAAAAAAACTACAGGCGAACATATTTTTGTATCATCCAAAATACAATCCTGTTTTTATGTTTGGTTTGGTAATCAACAATACTAACCTTGAATGTGCCAAAGGTTTCGTAAGGTTCGATCAAGCAGAAGCACCGACTGCTGAGGAACGGGAGTCTATAATTGAGCGCATTGTTAAAACGATTAACCATAAAGATTCATGTGTGAAACTCTTTACTAGCGTTGCCAAGAAACTTGAAAGACTAGGACTTACATTTGCTTTTGTTGGAGTAGACTGCTACATCAATGGCAGTGTGCGGTTTAAATTGTATTTTCGATGCTATGGAGAGAGAGATTTGGCTAAAATCGCCGAGGAAGTCAGTTCGATATTATCGCAATTTGGTTTGAGTGGCAGTGTTCAGGATGTTTTTAGCCAACCTCAAGGCGGTGTAGCGGCAATCGCTCTCTCATCAGACTCATTCGAGGACATTAATGGGGTTCAATTATACTTTTATCCCTGAAATATAATCAAGGAATCGTGTTCTGCAAAATCGCAGCTTGTTGATACGAATCTTATAAAAAGGAGGTGAACACAATATGAAAAACGATGTTATGAAAAACCTTAAGTTGCCGTCAGGCGCTCTTGACGCCATCGCCAAAAGGCTCCAAGAACTTGTATTAGTTAATGCAAATGTTACTACGCTTGCATATTCTGGTATGGTCTCTTCGGGACCCAGATGCGGGTGCAAAGGTTCTTGCGATGGAGGTTGCACTAGTTGGTAGATGTCTTTATACTGCGCACTTGGAACAGAAAGTCTATTTAGCGATTGGCGTTAAGGGTATGCCAAAACGCGAGCCGGATGCGATTCAAGATGACAGGGCGATTTGCTTGTTTGGCTATTTAGGTCTGTGTTTCAAGTGCGCAGTATTATTTTAAGTGAGGACAATGCGATGGGTATTGAACCGCTAAGAAGCATTCCGGGAAAACAAACCGGAACGCAACAAGAAAAAACCGTCTTGTTGATATTGACAGAGGCATGCAACTTGAGTTGCGTCTATTGTTATGAGCAACATAAAGGCACCCATACAATGGATTTGGAAACCGCTATGGGAATTATTGAGCGCGAAATGAACTCAGACGATGAATTTGATCGCGTTTTTGAGTTCTTCGGCGGGGAACCTTTCCTTGCGTTTGATAAAATTGTTGCGCTTCACGACTTCCTTGGCAGTCGGCAATGGTCTAAACGATGGTTTACTATTACCACTACAAACGGAACCCTTGTTCACGGAAAGATAAAAGAGTGGATGCTTCGTAACAGGAAAACTTTCAACGCTGCTCTGAGCGCGGACGGTACACGACAGATGCATAACACTAACCGTTCAAACTCTTACGATATGATTGATTTTGATTTCTTCCTTAAAATGTATCCGGTAGTAAGGATGACCGTTTCGCCCCAAACTCTGTCATGCTTATCGGAAGGAGTTATTCACTTCCATAATATGGGGTTTGGCGTAACATCAAACCTGGCTTTTGGAATAGACTGGTCGAAAGATGAAAATATAGAAACATTTGCCGCCGAACTTCGCAAGCTAATTGATTATTACTTAGAAAACCCGAAAGTGATTCCCGCAAACATACTGGATATGGATATAATAGCCATTAATCCTCAAAGCCGTAGTTATGCTTCGAGATACTGCGGTGCCGGTGTTAATATGGTGGCCTATGATACAGCGGGGGTCAGTTATCCATGTCAAACATTTGCGCCCTTGGCAGTTGGAGATGATATTGCCCGGAAATCGCACGATTTGGTCTTTGAGAGTGAGATTAGCTTAGATTGCTTTGACGAGAAGTGCAGAATTTGTACCGTTGCAAATATCTGCCCGAATTGTTATGGTATCAATTTTAGCAGTACAGGCAATATGTACTCTAAAGATGATTCCTTCTGCCGAATGATTAAAGTGCAATTTTTAGCTAATGCCAATTTCAAATACTTGCAATACCTGGCTGGGTCGCTATCTTTAACTCAGGAAGAGGAATATAGGTTGCTAAACAACATCAGCTTGGTTCAAACTATGGAGCTTTAGAAGAGCGTGGTTAAGCAACCGTGAAAAATACTTTTGCGAGAATATTTTTCGTCTGGCAAGGAAAAACGCGCAGGAATACTTTCGTATTACGAGCATTTTTGACGAAGTCAGATGGAAAATAGACCGCAAAGACGAGTTGATTTTCAAGTTAGGAGACTATACCTGGACTAAAATGAGGAAAGCGTTTGACGGGAGGTGAATGGCAAAAAACTTGACAGTATATCCTAAAACGTGCTATAATTGGTTCGTACATTACCTATTAAAGGAGTTGTCTAAACATGAAAAAAACAGTTTCAGTCCTGCTGTGCATTTGTTTGCTGGCAGGCGCGGTCAGTCAATTGGGAATTTTTGCCATGGGGGGGCAGACGTGTGATTGCGAATTTGTTCCTGTCATTCACCTTAGCGGCGGTCACGGCGCGTTAACGGAAAATTACGGCACCCCTGAGGAAAAATCATTTTACGGCATAGACAAGCTAGAAAACCTGACGCGTGAAATTCAGCCAATGATTTCCACGTTTGTCGCAAATATCCTCACGGGCAACCCTAGCAAAGTGTTGGACGCGTTCATAGAACTCATGGACGCTTGGGTAGGTCCTCTCACCATGTTCCCGGACGGTTCAAGCCTCAAGGAACTCGACCGGTATGACGTGAACGAAGAAACAACCATGAACAGCGAGCACTTTTGGCCTTGGGTCAACTACACCTTCGCTTTCGATTGGCGGCAAAGCCCCATTGACATTGCCGACGATTTGCACGAATATGTGCAGCGAATCAAGGCACATACAGGACATGACAAGGTGCATATCCAGTCAATTTCCGGCTCCGGCTCTATTTTGACTACCTACATCGACAAATACGTTAACCCAGTCGCCGACCCTGACGCTCTAAGCGTCGTCATCGGACAATCCACTGGCTACGGCGCCCCTATAGTGGGCAGCTTTTTGAACGCCCGCTACACCGTCAACCCGCGAAATCTCGGCGCTTTGGATATGCTCTATGTCCTGGACCTTGACGAAGAAAGCGAGGACAGTGTTTTTGGCATTATGAACACCCTCTACAAGAGTGGGCTGTTGGACGTTTTCGCAATGGCAAGCTCGCTGTTGCCCCAGGCGGCGTTTGACCGGATTTACGAGGAGATCACCCGCAAAACCTATGCCGCTTGGCCGGGAATGTGGGCGTGGTGTCCCCCCGAGGACTATGACAGCGCAAAGGCGCGTTTGACAGACGGGCATCCCGAATATGAGCAATTGGGTTTTATTGCCAAGCTTGATGCATACAAGGCGATTCAGGACAACGCAGGGGAGATTTTGCAAACGGCGTCACAGAAAATCAAGGTTGCCAACATGGTGGGTTACGATATGTCGCTGCTGTTTTTGGACAAAGACAACAACACTTCCAGTGATGGGGTTGTCTCCGCATTCAACGCTTCGCTTGGTGCAATCGTTGCGCCTTTCGGTCGTACACTTAGCAAAAATTACGTCCAAGCCATGGACTGCGGAACGGGGCACAATCATCTCTCCCCAGACGCAATGGTGGACGCGTCCACCTGCGCCTTGCCTGATGACACGTGGTTTTTGAAGGGCGTCATCCATCGGGGACTTTATGAATACGGCGGTTGGTATAAGTGGTGGAGAAATGCGCCGAAGGGAGCGGACACGGTCTTTGATAACCCCGACTTTCCTCAGTTCATGAAAGCGGTGAATCGAAGCCAAAAAGACGATGAAGGTATGCTTGTGCCGGTGACAGCGGAAGATTTTGCCCCCATGGGAATCTTCGCTAGACTTTGGGATTGGTTATTACAGGCTTTGCGCAGTGTCCTTGCGTGGGTGAGCGAACCTTGGCGGGAGAATGCGGCAGTTTTTTGGAGTCGGTGGTTTTGATTAAGCCGTAAAGGTTAATAAGCATTAATTTAAAACAGGCGCTGCAGAAGTGCCTGTTTTTGTTTACCTACTTGGGTGCTGTTTGCCGCTTCGCTTTGCTTGGGGCAGGCGTTCGTGCGTTTGGCGCGAACCCTCACCCACTTCACCTTGACTTTTCCGCCAAATTTTGATATAATACTTGCAGCATTGGGGAGTAGCCACTTTATAGATGCTAGATACTAGATATTAGTTGCTTAGATATTGGGGGTACACGTGTCATCCCACATTCTAATTTCTACATTCTAGTTTCTTAATCTAATTAAGCTGTTGACCGTCAGAACGTTTGGGTAATACCAAACCGGTTTACAGGCTTGCGAATTGCAGGTAGGCAAGACCTTTGGCAGCCTTTGGGCTGTCGGGGGTATTTCACACAGGAGCAAGAAGCAAGAATAAGTTTCCTGTCTGTTCTCCACAGAACCCATAATATTGTTGGCATAGATATAGATACACAGCGCAAGATAAGCGTGTATCTTAATCTATTTTGCCACTAAAAAAAGGAGTAAAAATGAAACACTATCTTGAAAAAATCAGCGCGGTATTCAGCCACGTGAAAAGCGCGGAGCTGGGACTGAAAAGTGCGGAAGCGGTACGCCGTCTTGAAAAATACGGCAAAAACAAACTGGACGAGCCGCCCCGTGAATCCCTCCTGAAACGCTTTTTCAGTCAGATGACCGACCCCATGATTATCATCCTCCTCGTCGCCGCCCTTCTTTCGGCGGTTCTCACCGTATATGAGAGCTTCCAAGGCGGACAATACCACTTTGAGTTCCCTACAGACACCGTAATCATCCTCGTGGTGGTCATTCTCAACGCAATTTTGGGGGTCTATCAAGAGAGTAAGGCGGAAAAAGCCATCGAGGCGTTACAAGAGATGTCTGCCGCGAAAACCCGCGTATTGCGTGATGGACAAATTATCTCCGTGCGCAGTGAGGAATTGGTTATCGGCGACGTGGTGTTGTTGGAAGCGGGAGATGCCGTCCCGGCGGACTGCCGCATATTCGAGTCCGCAAGCTTGAAGATTGAGGAAGCGGCTCTAACGGGGGAGAGCGTCCCCGTCAGCAAGATGATTGACATCCTCAACGGCGCAAAGGAGGATGCTGTCCCCTTGGGTGACCGCAAAAACATGGCATATATGGGTTCTGTGGTGGTTTACGGGCGGGGCAAGGCTGTGGTTGTTGCAACGGGCATGAATACAGAAATGGGCAAAATCGCCGACGCAATTTCCAAAGCTGAAGAGGGACTAACCCCACTGCAAATAAAGCTGTCCCAAATCTCCAAGGTTTTGACCCGCGCTGTATTGGGTATCTGTGTTTTCATCTTCGCTCTTAGTATCGGTATGAAGCTCCTTGAAGGCGGCGAAACCGAGTGGATCTCATTCTCCCTAGGAATATTCATGATGGCGGTATCTCTCGCCGTGGCGGCAATCCCGGAGGGCTTGGTAGCCGTTGTCACCATCGTTTTGAGTATCGGTGTGACGCGAATGAGCAAGAAAAACGCTATAATCCGCAAGCTCACTGCCGTTGAAACATTGGGCTGCACACAAATAATCTGCTCCGACAAAACTGGCACACTCACCCAAAACAAAATGACTGTCACCGAGCATTACAGCGATAACGAAAATCTTTTGGCGACTTGTATGGCACTGTGCAACGACGCGAGCCAGAACGTCGACGGCACTGTTATCGGCGAACCCACGGAAGCCGCACTGCTCAACTACGCAATCTCACTAAAAATGAGTATCGCCGACCTGCTGTCGGGGAATCCCCGTGTCAGCGAAGCCCCGTTCGACAGCTCCCGCAAGATGATGTCCACAATCCATCAGACTGACAAAATCATCCAGTACACAAAGGGTGCGCCGGACGAGATATTGAAACACTGCAACTATATAGTAAGAAACGGCGAAAAATTGCCTTTCACCGACGAGCTGCGCCAAGAGGTTCTCACCGCCAACAAGGCGATGGCAAACAAGGCACTGCGTGTCATCGCAGCGGCGTATAAAGAATATGACGCGGTTCCCGCCTCCGCAGATCCTGCGGATTTGGAAAACGACCTTGTATTTATCGGGCTTACGGGGATGATTGATCCTGTACGCCCCGAAGTCAAGGCGGCAATCGACGAGTGCAACAACGCGGGAATTTGCGCCGTCATGATTACCGGCGACCACAAAGATACCGCCCGAGCAATCGCAATGGAACTGGGTATCTTAAAGAACGCCGAGCAGGCAATCACAGGCGCGCAGCTTGATTTGATTTCGGACGAGGAGTTTTTAGCCCGTGTAGAGGAGTTCAGCGTCTATGCCCGCGTTCAGCCGGAGCATAAAACCCGTATTGTCAACGCCTGGCGAACCAGGGGCTATATCACCGCCATGACCGGCGACGGTGTAAACGACGCGCCGTCGATCAAGAACGCTGATATCGGAATAGGCATGGGCATAACAGGCACAGACGTGACTAAAAACGTTGCGGATATGGTTCTTGCCGACGACAATTTCGCCACTATCGTTTCCGCCGTAGGCGAGGGCAGGCGCATCTACGACAACATCCGCCGCACCTTGCAGTTCCTGCTCTCCACCAACCTCAGCGAGGTAATCACCGTGCTGACCGCCACCCTCATGGGCTTTATCATGTTCCAACCCGTCCACCTGCTCTTTATCAACCTTGTCACCGACGCCCTGCCTGCAGTCGCATTGGGAATGGAGCACGCCGAGGAAGGCATTATGAACCGCCCTCCGCGCTGTCAAAAAGACGGTGTTTTCTCAGGGGGCTTAGGCGTGAACATCATCTATCAAGGCGTGCTTATCGCCATATTGACCATTGCGGCGTATTTTATCGTGTTGTATTTAGAAATTAAAGAGGGCAATACCGACGAGCACTCACGTGCCTACGCAATGACAGCGGCGTTCTTCACTCTCTCCATGTGCGAGATATTCCACGCGTTCGTCATGCGGTCCATCAAGGGCAGCACTTTCACGCTGAAAAAACAAAACGCTGTACTTTGGGTGACCCTCGCCGTATCCCTTGTAATGACCTTGTCCGTCATCTATATCCCCTTCTTGGCAGAGGTGTTCTCCCTTGTCCCCCTGACCTCACAGGAGCTTACCATTGCGCTAATCCTTGCGATATCAGTAATCCCCGTGATTGAGGTCGTCAAGATTTTTCAGCGAGCTAGAGAGAGAAAATTGGCGGGGAAATAAAAAAGAGCAACGAGAGCTATAGTCGATTAACTTGGAAATGGGCTCAGGATTTGGGAGAATATTTTTCGTCTGGCAAGGAAAAAAGCGCATGAATACTTTCGTATTACGAGCATTTTTGACGATGTCAGATGAAAAATAGACCGCAAAGACCAGTTGATTTTCAAGTTAGGAGACTATACAAGAAAGGTTGGGACTGCGGAGGCGCAGTTCACCGCCCCTGCATCCCTACACCTTTCTTGTATCCGCCCCCCTCAAGAAGCCTTAAGCTGCAGGCGCAATTTATCGGAAATCATGGCGATGAACTCGCTGTTTGTGGGCTTACCGCGGCTGTTTTGAATGGTGTAGCCAAAATAAGAGCTGAGCACATCCACATCGCCCCTATCCCACGCAACCTCAATAGCGTGACGAATCGCCCGCTCCACGCGGCTAGCGGTGGTCTTGTGCCGCTGCGCCACAGTGGGATACAAAATCTTCGTCACCGCATTCATCATCCGCGGATCCTGCACGCTCATATGTATCGCCTCGCGCAGATATTGATAACCCTTAATGTGAGCAGGCACGCCGATTTGGTGCATAATTTCGCTGATTGTCAGATCTAAATCGCCAGGCATCACACGGATATTGCGGCGGCGGCTCATATACTCACTGCGCTGAACAATTCGATCGGCAAGAATGTCCACATCAAAGGGCTTGAGCATATAATAATCCGCGCCGGCATCCAAAATATCCTGCTCAAATGCGGCGTTGTCCATCCCTGATATGACGAAAACCAACGGGCGCCGCTGCAATTTCAGCAGCTTGAGCTGCCCTAGCACCCCTAGAGCGTCAAGGTGCGGCATGAATGCGTCCGCCAACAACACATCCGGAATTGGCGTGTGGGCGAGCCGCTCCAACACCTGTTTGCCGTCCTTTGGTATGGTTTCAACTTCGAATCCTTTCATCCGCAAGGTTTGAGCGCAAAGGCGGGCGAAGTCTGTCCCTTCCTCAGCTAACAAGATTTTTAGAATTTTTTCCATGTTTTCTGCCTCCGATGTTTAATAATATGGACATTGTACTATATTTCGTCACAAAAGTCAAATAATTATTGAAAATTTTTTACAATTATTTTCTACAAAGTTTATGGAAAATTTATGTTTTTCATCCAAAAATGTTAGCAAATAATGCAGAAGCGTTGGAAATATGGGCGAAAAATGTTACATTTCGCGAATTGTGACAATTTGTCACGCTTGTGTGCGCCCCTGTTGCGGGGTACCATATGTTGTTTTTGGGGAGCTTGATGGGAGGTGAACGGGAATATTGCAAAGAAAGTTTTTGGAGGGTTATAGTCGATTAATTTTGAAAATCCGCTCGTGTTCATAGTTTCCGAAGAGGTCTATAAAAATCTTCGAGCAAAAATTGTAGGGGACGCGATTTGCTTCTCCTACAATTAGCGTGTATTTCGAGCACAGGCGAGTAAAAAACCCAATATGCCTCTAGCGATACAGCAACCAAAGTACAGCCCAAAGAGTGGGCATGACAAACATATAGCTATCCAAGCGGTCCAAGGCGCCGCCGTGGGCGGGCATAATATTGCCGAAATCCTTGATGCCTACCTGCCGTTTCATTGCCGAGAAGCACAGGTCACCCAAAATGCCAAGCACGGACAGAGGAATGGAAATAATTGGGATTAGCCACCATTTTGGGATGAACTCACCGAACATCTCGAAATGGTAGAAAATGTACCACATGATTAGGTTAATTACGGCGTTGAGCGCCACACCGCCGATGGCTCCCTCCCAACTTTTGTTGGGGCTGATTACAGGGGCGAGCTTGTGTTTTTTCTTCATGAAGCTGCCTGTAAAATAAGCGCAGGTGTCCGTCATCCAACAGCAGAACAAACCGAAAAGCAACCAGAAATTCGTCCACGCCTGGGGTACGCTTACCCGAACGCCGTCTATGTATGGGTAGAAATTGGCGATGGTGATAAAGCTCGAAATGGCAAGAGGGATGAGGGTCGAGGCGATTATCGCCACAAAGACGTGGGACCACCTAATTTTGTTGAAGCGCGAGAGCATGATAATGAAGAAAGATAGCACATAAAGAATGACAAAAAGCGGCAAAAATCGCAAAACAACGGGACTTAGCTCGTCGTACCGCAATGCGGCGATGACAATCGGCACCGCCAACGCCGAGGCGATTGTCAGGGCATAGAGGGTTTTGCTTGTGACCCTGAGGGATTTGAGCAGTTCGTAAGCCGATGTACCCGCGAATACTGCGATGATGACCACAGGCAGGGGCGAGTGGACGAAGGTGAGCGTCAAAATCGCCACCGCCGTTCCAATTACTCCCGCGATTACTTTTGTTTTCATAAATACCTCCAGATTAAGATTCCAGATTTGTAGCCGATTAACTTGAAAGACCAGTTGACTTCCAAGTTAGGCGACTATAGATTTTGAACTTTTGAGTGATAGATTGGGATTAGGCTATGCAGAGAGCAAAGGAGCCCTAACCCATATCACGATTATACCACAAAAGCAGTGAAAAATCAATTGGCTTGCTTACACAAAACGCAGACGCGGGAAATTTGCCGACGCCTTTACGCCTTTCAGGCACATAAAAGACCTGGAGGACATGAAAAATATCATTGTTAGTAAAACGTCGTTACTTATTGAATATCAAGGGGGATAACATATTCACCAAACATATAATAGTATAACTGTAAGATTTTAAGCGAAATCTTGCTGTCTTTTTTGTCGACATAAATTTCAAGAAAATCCAAACATCCTATTTTTTCATTAAACTTCTTTGCATTTGATGAATACTTGCCGAAGTCATGACCAAATGAATACAACCGCATATTTTCATCCTTGCTGTCGAACTCAAAATAAATCCGCACCGTGTCTTTGTCGCTTTCATACTCGTTTGGTTCTCTTATGACTTTGACGACTTTGATTGTTCCAAGACTGTTCTCAACAGTAATATCGCTGTCAATTGTGGAATAATCTTTCGGCAGGTTAATATGCAACCTTTTCTTTTCTTCCCGCAGCATTGAAAGATACGGTATATGCAGGGTTGCTGACTGGTCGTTTTCAGAAATGTCATATATAAACCGTTCAGTAAGTGACCAACCTATATGATCCTCTGAAAGCCGTCCGCTTTCTGTCTCGATATATCTGTTTTCTACAAACGATCCGTTCGCCGGTTGCCCATACCCTAAAATCATGTCTTTGGTGTGGTTTGTAAGCCTAAATGGATAACACCATACAACCAATTGCCCATCAATTCTTTGCGTATCAGTAGTGAGTGATATACCGTTTTGTATATCGGTCGGACCTATTTCTTTTATGTCTTCATAACTGCGGCAGGGGATCATTTTGAAAGAGAGCCGCTCTGAAAAGTCTTTGATTGCAATTTCGTAAATATCATTGTCTGTCGGGGGGATTGTTTTGTATGAAAAATTCAACATTGCCGAACTTGTTGACCAGAACAACGCAGCCCCTGACGGTTCTTCATCCATGAAATTTATCAGCAGCCCATTGATATACAGCGAAAAATCTTCATAAAAAGGCATTCTCACGATTTTGTCTGTCTTTACATGGTTTTCATCTGCTAGTTTTTTGTCATTAACTTCAATCGTCACATCCAAATACCCCTTTGAATATACTGCTCTGACAATATTTGCCGTCGAGTTACCAAGCTTAATTTGCCCTGTGATTGAGTCAATCGTATAGATAGTATCATCCGCTTTTTGAAAAATACCAACGCCGGGAATAAAGGCAAATAAATTTTTGATAGCGGCGGCTGCATTATCAAAACCCACAAGGGAAAGAGATGTGAAAATAATAGCAAGAGCAGCAGCGCAAGCGACAATTTTCTTTGGTATATATATTCTCCTTTTCTTTTCTGAGCCTATTTTTTCATAAACGAATTTTTTAATCCGATTGCGGTCTTTGCTGTTGATTTTTATTTCCATGTTGTCATCAAGTAACCTTTCTGTTTGCTCAAGTGTGAGATTGTCTAAACTGTTGATAATCTTTTTTTCCATTACAAAGCACCTCCCAATGCTTGTTTTAATTTGACCAATGCCCGCGATACCTTTTTATTCACCGTATTTTCTTTAATCCCTAACGCCTTTGATATGATCTTTGAGGTCTGACCGAAATAGTACTTGCGAATTATAATTTGACTGTCCGGCTCACCAAGCGCCTTTATTTCCTGTATCAAAAGGTCGTTTGTTTCCCTGTCAACCACACCTTTTTCTATGTCGATATCAGATGCAATCCAATCATGCTCAAATTTATCAAGGGACACATGGGCATTGTTTCGCAGTTTTCTAAAAACGTCAATAGACCGTCGTTTTGACAAAACCGCTAAATAAGACTTGAGAGAACCTTTTTCTAAATCAATGAGATTTCTTGTCCTATACACCTCGTAAAAAATGTCACTGACACATTCCTCAACATCTTGTTTGTTAGATGTACACGACAGTTTTCCATTTACGATTGTATAGACAAAAGCCATGTACTCATCCATTATCTTTTCTAATCCCCTTTCGGGATTTTGAATCAATAATGAATAAATTTCTTTTTCACCGAGCAAGTAATCAACCCCTCTTTCCTTAGGATTAAACGCATTCACTTATACCATTCGTAAAACAGTTGAAAAAAGTGACAAGAATTTATAGTCTCCTAACTTGAAAATCAACTGGTCTTTGCGGTCTATTTTCCATCTGACTTCGTCAAAAATGCCCGCAATACGAAAGTGTTCCTGCGCTTTTTTCCTTGCCAGACGAAAAATATTCTACCAAATCCTCAACCGATTTTCAAGTTAATCGACTATATCGCAGGATTGCAGCGCCGAAGCCGATGTTTTTTCCGAAGTTTGGAAACTTTAGAGGCTGTACTAGACATTTTCGTCGAGGCTTACAATGCTTTCGGCGTGGCAAAAATGAATTTTAGGCGTAACCGTGATAATAATTCGTGTGAATTGCCTTTCTCTGTGTTGGATTTTTTATAATGTGCGCACTGTATCCACTCCTGTTGATTTTCAAGTATTGATTATTTTGAGAATTTGCTGTATAATTGGCTTGGTGAAAATTTATCTTTCATTTATCTTATCGGATATTTTCCCCCCCGAAAGGACAAAAATGCTCAACCAATTCTCAAGAACTCAAATGCTTCTCGGCGATGCCGCCCTTGAACGGCTGAAAAACGCACGCGTGGCGATTTTTGGCATCGGCGGCGTGGGAGGGTACGCACTGGAGGCGCTAGCCCGCAGCGGCGTGGGGGCTTTTGATTTGTTCGATGACGACAAGATTTGCGTAACCAATATCAACCGCCAAATTCACGCCACCCTATCCACTGTGGGGCAGTACAAAACGGACGCGGCAAAGGCGCGGGTGCTGGACATAAACCCTGCGGCGGCGGTGCGTACCCACAAAATGTTTTACCTCCCCGAAAACGCGCAAGAGGTGGACTTATCCCAGTTCGATTACGTCATTGACGCCATCGACACGGTGAGCGGGAAAATTGAGCTTGCCGTGCGGTGCCATCAACAAGATACGCCTATAATCAGTTCCATGGGAGCGGGGAATAAGTTGGATCCCACAGCGTTTGAGGTGGCGGATATCTACCAGACAAGCGTTTGCCCCTTGGCGCGTGTCATGCGCCGTGAGCTGAAAGGGCAGGGAGTGCCAAAGCTCAAGGTGGTGTATTCCCGCGAAGCGCCTCTTGTACCCGAACAGGAGGGCGGCTGCGAAACAGGCTGTGTCTGCCCGCCGGATACTCAGCGAAAATGCACCCATCGCCGCCAAATCCCGGGCAGTGCGGCGTTTGTTCCATCGGTTGTTGGGTTGATTTGCGCGGGCGAGGTCATAAAACACTTGACAAACTTGCAATAATATGGTACAATATCCCCATTGAATGGGCATTGAGAGTTTGAGAGTGAGTTTTAACTCGCTCTCTTTTACGCTAAGGCGGCATTCGAGGGTGGATTTTTGCGGGCATTTACGCATACTGCTAAGGGGTAAACCCGAAAAGGAGAAGTTATGAGCGTTGCCAAACGTGTTGAAGTTTTGGCGCAGCCCCTTGCGGAACAATTGGGGCTTGTCCTTTGGGATGTGCGCTTCTTCAAGGAGGGCACGGACTGGATACTCCTTGTCACTGTGGATAAGAATGAGGGGAGTGTGAACCTTTCCGACTGCGAAAACCTCTCGCGGGCAATCGACCCCATACTTGACCAGGAAGACTTCATCGACCACGGCTACCGCCTGCAGGTATCAAGTCCCGGACTTGAGCGAAAACTAAGAACGCCCGCCCATTTCCAGGCGTATATTGACGAAAGAGTGATAGTTCGCCTGCAAAAAAGTTTCGAGGGACAAAAGGAATACCGGGGCACACTGGCGAGCTTCGAGGGGGACACACTCACAATCAATCTGGATGACGTGCGGTCACTGAGCTGCACATTAAAAGAATGCGCTTGGGTCAAAGCTGACGATTTTTAAGGTGGTTTACGCAAGGCGCAAGCAACTTTCAACTTAACAAAAGGGGTATTAAAAGCATGGATATGCAAGAACTTTTCGCGGCACTGCGGGCGATGTCCGAGCATCGGGGAATTCCCATGGAGGTGTTGATTGACGCGTTGGAAAAGGCAATCGTCACCGCGGTAAAAAAGGACTATAAAGAACGCGAGGAGCGTGAGGACTTCATTTTCTGTGACATAAGCGAAGAGAAAGAAACTCTGCGTGTCTATAAACGCCAAAGCGTGGTGTCGGAGATTTTTGACGACGTGACGGACATTTTACCGGAAGAGGCACAGCGTTTTAAGCCGAACGCCAAGGTGGGCGACATTATCGAGATTGACCTTGAGCCGCGCAACCTCTCCCGCGTTGTTGCTGACAAAGTCAAGCACGTTTTGCGCTCTGGTCTGCGGGAAGCCGAAAATGAGATTATCAAGGACAAGTATGCTCAAATTTTGGGACAGATTATCACTGTGCGTGTTTCTCGGGTTGATTTTTCAACGGGAGACGCCTTTGTTGAGATTGGCAAATTGGAGGAAAGACTGCCCCGCAACGCCCAAATTCCCGACGAGGTTTTGCTTGAGGGCGACTTGATTAAGCTCTTCGTGGTGGATGTTCGCGCTTCAGAAAAAGAGCGCAAGCCACGCCCCATTTTGAGCCGCAAAGATCCGGGACTTGTCCGCCGTCTGCTTGAACTTGAAGTGCCTGAAATCGCCGATGGCTTTGTGAAGATTAAGGACATCCACCGGGAGGCGGGAGCGAGAACCAAGCTCTCGGTTTATAGCGACGACCCCAACATCGACCCCGTCGGTGCGTGTATCGGCACCCGCTCACAGCGCATAGCGCGCATCACCGACACCCTCAGCGGCGAGCGTATCGACGTTATCCGCTACAGCGAGGATATCATTGAGTACATCACCGCCGCCCTCTCCCCTTCCGAAGTGTTGAGCATCACAATCCTCCCCGACCAAGAGAGAGCCGTCCGCGTGGTTGTGCCTGATAATCAGCTCTCACTGGCAATCGGCAACAAGGGGCAGAACGTCCGTCTTGCCGCACGCCTTACGGGTTGGAAAATAGACCTGCGTTCCGAGTTGGAGGAAACCGGTCCCGTCATCGACCTAGACGCGGAAATGTAGGCACCAGACAGTACGCACTAAACCCGTCCCCTGAAACCTGAATCCTGTATCCTGATACCCTGAAATCCCGTACCTGAAACCTGAATCCTGTATCCTGATACCCTGAAATCCCGTACCTGAAACCTGAATCCTGTATCCTGAATCCTGAATTGGGGGGTGTTAGCTTGGAAAAAAAGCGTAAAGTGCCAATCAGGCGTTGCATTGGCTGTGGGGAACACAAAGAGAAGCGCGGCATGATTAGAGTGGTTCGCGCCCCCGAAAAAGACGGCGGCGAAATCACACTCGACCCAACAGGTAAGAAAAACGGCCGCGGCGCATATCTTTGTCCCCAAGAGGAGTGCCTTAAACGGGCAATCAAGCGCAGAGCAATCTCATACGCCTTCAAGTGCAAGGTGGAAAACGAGGTTTACGCCGCTCTTGAGGAACAGCTCACCGCCATAAACGCGGCAAATCCCGCTGAATAATCGCCCCGCACCATTATATTGCGCACCACCTATACCCGTCTTATTTACAAGGAGAAAATGAATGCAAACAAAGTACAGAGTTAGCGAACTTGCAAAGGACTTTGGCGTTAAGAGCAGGGTCATTATGGATCTTGTTGAGGATGTCTTTGGACGTAAAAAAGGCACTTCCTCCGCTCTTGATGTGGATGAGCTTGACGTTATCTATGAGCATTTGGCGAACTTGAACGCCAAGGCTGATTTTTCGTCGTACTTTTCCACCCGTCCCCAAACGGCGGCTTCGCAAGCATCAGGTAAGCAAGACGGCGGTACAGGTAAAACTACCGAGAAGAAGGGACTGGGCAAGAAGCTCAAGGACGTGATGGCGGAAAGACTTCGCGCTAGCTTGGAACCCGAACGACAGGCGGACAGGGAACAACGCGCCAAAGAGCAGGCAGAGCTTGAAGCAAAGCAGGCGGCGGAGCGTGCCGAAAGGGAACGCGCCGAGGAAGAAAGACGCAAGGCAAGACAGGCGAAAATGTCCAAGAGAACGGAGAAAAAAGAGCAGCCCAAGCAAGATGGCAAGCGGGAAGAGCTCAATAAAACAGCCAAGAAAGAAGAACCCAGCAAACCCGAACAAGGCAAGACGAAAGAGCAACCCAAACGAGAAAAATCTGTGCCAAAAGTTCAAGAGAAAAAGCCGGAGCAGAAAAAGCCAGAACCTGCCAAGAAACCAGTGCCAAAGGCTCCCCCCAAGCCGCTCAAGCAAACAGGACCCCTGCGGGATGCCAAGGGCAACGTGGTCACTATGCCCACAAAGAAAGAGAAGCCCACAAATACTGTCCCCCAAAGCCGCACCAAGGGTGAGGCGCGGGTTATCGACACCCGTTCCACGGACATTGTGTTGGACAAATACAATGAGCGTTATGATTCACTGGCATCCTCGTCGGTGGATATGCGCCGGGATACGGGTATCAATAAGCAGAAACTCAAGAAGCGCAACACGGGACAGCGTCAAGGTATGCGCAGCCGCAAGCCCCGGGAAACGGAAGCTCAGAAATATATGCGTCTTGAGCGCGAGAGGGCAAAAGCACCGAAGCTCCACATCAAGGTGGGCGAGTCAATCACCGTAGGCGAACTTGCGGAGCTTATGAAGCGCAAAGCAGCGGAGGTCATCAAAAAGCTCTTTGCCGAGATGGGACAAATGGCGACAATCAACGATGAGTTGGATTTCGACACCGCCGAGTTGGTAGGTGACTCCATGGGTGTTGTGGTTGAGCGTGAGGTGGTTATCACTATCGAGGAAAAAATTATCGACGACAGCCACGACGACGAAAAAGACTTGACGAGCCGCGCACCCGTGGTTGTGGTCATGGGTCACGTGGATCATGGTAAGACCAGTATTTTGGACGCAATCCGCAACACATCGGTTACAGAAACCGAGAGCGGCGGTATCACACAGCACATCGGCGCCTACAGTATTGAACTGGACGGACAGCCTATAACATTTTTGGATACACCAGGTCACGCGGCGTTCACGTCTATGCGTGCCCGCGGTGCAATGGCAACGGATATCGCCGTATTGGTCGTCGCCGCCGACGACGGCATCATGCCCCAGACAATTGAGGCAATCAACCACGCCAAGGCGGCGGAGGTTCGCATTATCGTCGCCATCAACAAGATGGACAGGGAGGGTGCGAATCCGGAGCGTATCAAACAGCAGCTCACCGAGCACGGTCTTGTTCCAGAGGAGTGGGGCGGTGAAACGATCTGTGTGCCTGTGTCCGCCCACACGAAAATAGGTATCGACAAGCTTCTTGAATCCATCCTCCTTGAAGCGGAGGTACTGGAACTCAAGGCGAATCCCAACCGCGCTGCGCGTGGTGTCGTCATTGAAGCGAGCATGGACAAGGAGCGCGGAACTATCGCCACCTTATTGGTGCAAAACGGCACCCTCAAGTTGGGCGACTATGTTGTGGCAGGCATGACCAGCGGTCGAGTTCGCGTTATGACCGACGACAAAGGCAAGCGCATTGAAACGGCGGGACCCTCTGTGCCTGTGGAGATTATGGGTCTTGACAAAGCGCCCACGGCGGGTGATGTGATGAACTGTGTCAGCAACGAACGTCTTGCCCGCGAGCTTGTC